>CAYWNE010000065.1:0-20574 GCA_964459555.1 uncultured Burkholderiaceae bacterium
CTGTCGCGCGTACTGATTCTAGTGGAGCTACAAATAGCAAGTCACAGTCGCCAAAAGAAGCAGAGTTCGCCCAAAAACTGGAGAACCAAGTTGAGATGTTGCGTGACCCGCGTCTCGACAGCTATTTACAAGCTCACCAGAAAGTCTCACCAACATTTGAGAGTGGTGCACGTCATATTCAACGTGCCAATGTCGTACCTGAGCAAAGTGAAAAGTAAAGGATGGCTATGCGCAACTGCTCGCGTTTCTCTTGGCTCGTATTTTTTCTCGGTCTTTGCCTAGCGCCGATCTCTTCTTGGGCACAAAGTGCTCAAGAAGAAGCTGAAATTGCGAAACTGTTGCAAGCGGTTCAAGTCGCCGCGAAAAAATTGAGTTATTCGGGAACCTTTGTCTACCAACAGGGCAATCAGATACGCACTTCGCGTATTACCCATACCACAGATGCCGATGGTGAGGTAGAAAAACTAGAAATTCTCGACGGCAAGCCTCGCGAATATATCCGCCGTAATGGAGAAGTTAGTTGTTATTTACCTGACGCGAAGTTGATACAAGTTGAGAAAAATTTTACGCAAGAAGAGTTCCCCGCTCTTCTCAATGAAAACGCATCACTATTGCCCCAATCTTACTTGATTAAAAAAGCGCAATTGAGCCGTGTTGCAGGCGCTGAGTGCCAAGTCCTCAACTTCCAACCTAAGGATAATTTGCGCTATGGCTTTAAACTTTGCGTGGAAAAGAACAGCAATTTGCTATTGGGGATACAAACCCTTAACCAGCGCCAAGAAGTAATTGAGCAAATCGCATTTACGCAAATCAATATTGGCGAGGTGGATAAGAACCGCCTGAAACCAAGTTACGCCGGGACCAATACTTGGAAAACCGAAAACTTGACGGTGAAAGCCAACCTTAATTCTGGTTGGATCGTTAAATCTTTACCATTTGCTTACAAAAAGACACTTGAAACTCGTCGATTCATACCTATGTCAGGCACTGCGGCTGATGCCGAGGTTGGTGCAACAAAGCTGAATGAAGTGGTGCAAATGATGTTTTCAGATGGCTTGTCGACTTTTTCAGTCTTTATTGAACCCAATACCGGCAATCGTACGGAGGGGAGTTTGCAGCAAGGGGCTATGACGATTACAGCTAAACGCCAAGGCGATCATTGGATTACAGTGGTCGGGGAAGTGCCTGCAGCCGCAATTAAGCAAGTGGTGAGTTCAATTCAACTTAAAAAATAAGGCAAAAGTTTGATGGTGATAATATGAAAAATGTTCGATCCTTTCCTGTTGAAAAACATCTTTCTATCTTAATTTCCTCTATTCTCATTAGCGCGTCTGTATTTGCTGGCATTAGCTATTTTAGTTCTGCAAATGACGCCAAAGCGCAAGTCCCTAACGATCCCAACGCTTCCCAAAGCTCTCCCGCCCCCGTGCTCGTCACTGGTCTGCCTGATTTTACTCAGTTGGTCGAGAAGACCAGCCCAGCGGTTGTCAATATTCGCACCACCCAAAAGGTCTCCCAAATGCAGATGGATCCGTTCTCCGAGGACGACCAGGCTCAAGAGTTCTTGCGCCGTTTTTTTGGTATTCCCGCACCTGCACAGCCGAACCCACGGAATCGTCGTCAAGCACCTAAGCAATTGGAGCAGGAAGTTCCGCGTGGCGTTGGCTCGGGATTTATCGTCTCGCAAGATGGCTATGTGTTGACCAATACGCATGTGGTCGATGGTGCTTCCGAGGTTTATGTGAAGCTCAATGATAAGCGCGAGTTTAAAGCCAAAGTGATTGGCAGCGATCGTCGTACCGACGTTGCGGTTTTAAAAATTGAAGGCTCCAAGCTTCCAACCATTCGCATTGGTGATTCAGATAAAATCCGCGCCGGCGAATGGGTGATCGCAATTGGCTCTCCATTTGATCTCGATAATACTGTGACAGCGGGGATCATTTCGTCAAAAGCCCGTGATACCGGCGACTTCTTGCCTTTGATCCAAACCGACGTTGCCGTCAATCCAGGCAATTCTGGCGGTCCTTTGATCAATATGCGTGGTGAGGTGATCGGGATTAATTCGCAAATTTATAGTCGTTCTGGTGGCTATATGGGAATTTCTTTTGCGATTCCTATTGATGAGGCGATGCGGGTTGTCGATCAACTCAAAACAACCGGTACTGTGTCACGTGGTCGCCTTGGAGTTGAGGTCGGCGATCTCAGCAAAGAAGTCGCTGAATCTCTAGGTTTGCCGAAGCCTCAAGGTGCTTTGATTGCTCGAGTCGAGGCAGGTGGTCCTGCGGACAAAGCGGGCTTACAAGATGGTGACGTGATCTTGAAGTTTAATGGTGCGCCAGTCGAAAAACGCTCCGATTTGCCGCGCATTGTGGGTGGTACTAAGCCTGGTACTAAAGCCACCATGACCATCTGGCGTAAGGGTGCGCAGAAAGAGATGACGGTGGTGGTAGGACAAGCGGAACCAGATAATGCGGTCGCCAAGTCTGACAAGAAGTCGAAAAAAGACGCTGCGTCGAATGTCATAGGCGTGACGGTTTCCGATCTCACTGAAGCGCAAAAACGTGCAGTGCCAAATGCTTCTGGTGTAGTCATTGACAGTGTCGAAGGCGCTGCTGCTTTGAGTGGATTACGTCCAGGTGACGTTATTCTGATGATGAATAATGTGGATATCAAAGACGCAAAACAGTTTGGTGAATTGGCTTCGAAACTTGACGCTAAAAAGCCTGTTGTTTTGCTAGTACGTTCTGGTCAATCCTCACAGTTTGTCGTGATTCGCCCAGTGCAATAAGATCCGGTCATAAAATCGGTGATCAAAGCGCAATGCCTCGAAACATGAGGCTTGCGCTTTTCTTATCGTCAATTTATCGTCATTCCATCACACTTCATTGCATTTTTTCTGATTTTGCTTCAGCGTGGGTTCAATCCACGTGCTAACTATTTCGAAGATGTAGATTCACCATCACTCGAAATTCCTTATTAAAATCTGGGATAATGCAAACTTAGCTCTCATATCGCCGCATTTCCGGTTTGAACCTCCCAATGCAAAAGCTTCGCTTTACGTTGTATTCTCGTAGTTACTGTCACCTTTGCCACGACATGCTTGAGCAGTTGCAAGCAGCTTTATCAGCGCGTCCGCATCAGATTGAAGTGATTGATATCGATCAAGAAGGGCAAGAAGCCTTGTTGGCGCAGTATGATGAGTTGGTTCCTGTGTTGTGCGCTTGGATGAACAATGGCAGTCAGCAGCAGCTTTGCCATTATTTTCTTGATAACGCAAAGTTAAATGCCTTTTTAAGTGAATCCGTATGAAGAAGAAACAAGAGCCAGTTGTTCAAGCTGAGACGCTTTCACTATTCGATCATGCCGACGAATTGATTTGTGGCGTCGATGAGGCAGGACGTGGTCCGCTTGCTGGTCCAGTCACTGCCGCCGCCGTGATCCTTGATCCTGCTCGTCCAATAGAAGGTCTACGGGATTCGAAGAAACTCAGTGAGGCTCAGCGCGATGTCTTGGCTTTGGAAATCAAAGAGAAGGCCTTAGCGTGGTCCATCGCAGAATGCTCTGAAGCTGAAATTGATGAACTCAATATTTTGCAAGCGACGATGCTGGCCATGCGTCGCGCAGTAGAAGGTTTGAAAGTGCAACCCACTTTGGCTTTGATCGATGGCAATCGATGCCCCGTGATGTCTGTGCGATCGGAGGCGATCGTTAAAGGTGATGACAAAGTACCCGCGATCTCGGCCGCATCGATACTCGCCAAGACAGCACGTGACCATGTGCTTGCGCAATTGCATCAGCAGTATCCTCAATATGCGCTTGATCAGCACAAAGGTTATCCAACCGCTTTGCACTTGGAACGTTTGCGAGAATTTGGCGTGTCGCCGATTCATCGTAAGTCCTATGCTCCCGTCAAAGCATTGCTGAAATAAGCTGCAGCCTGCCTTGCAGTGTATCGCTCACCAGAAAGAAATTCCATGAAGCATATTAGCTCCCGCGATAATGGTTTGTACAAAGAATTGAAGCATTTGGCGACTAATGCCAGTGCTCGCAAAAAGAGCGGAAAAACACTGCTTGATGGTACCCATCTCTGTATAGCGTTTCTTCAGCATATCGGTGTGCCAGAATTTTGCCTGGTTGCCGAATCTAGTTTAAGTAAACCGGAAGTCGACGGCATCGTCCGAGATTGTGAATCACGTCGTGCTCAAGTCATCGTATTTCCCGATGCGCTGTATCAAGCCATTAGTCAGGTAGAAAATGGTATTGGTCTCAGTTTCTTGATTCAAACACCCAAACCGGTAGCGCCAACAGCGTTATCAGAGAATGCTGTTTTGCTCGATGGTCTACAAGATCCAGGTAATTTAGGTTCAATCCTCAGAAGTGCAGCCGCCGCTGGAATCACCCAAGTGTATTGCAGCGACGGAACCGCAGCAGCCTGGTCGCCGAAAGTACTAAGAGCTGGCATGGGCGCACACTTCATCGTCAATATCTATGAAGGCGTCGATCTCGAACAACTTTTGCAATCGAGCAGTATCCCAATTTTCGCAACGAGTTCTCACACACAAACCACAATTTATCAGGCTAATTTGAATCAAAAACTCGCATGGCTCTTCGGACACGAAGGTCAAGGTGTCTCCGCTAGTTTGATGGCCTTAGCAAGTACCACAGTCACCATTCCCCAAAGACCCGAAATCGAATCACTAAACGTCGCGGCAAGTGCGGCGATCTGTTTTTTCGAGCAGGTGCGGCAGAGGTTGTAAGTCTGATCGGCGGGCCTTAATGTGATCGGATGAGTCTTTCGGCTGTACGTCACTTCGCCTTCGGCACTAGTATCCTTCTTGACTTGTGCTTTTGTGCAATATGGAGTGAAAAGTAACACTCAAATGAGACTGAGTATAATTGCGTGCCACCGAATTGATATAAACGATGTTTCTCGATCACTCATGGTGGCTCCGCATTGGACGATATTTTCTGTCGAATCGTACTTCAAATTACAGGTAATTTACAAAGAGAACCTCGAGATCATTTTGATTCGTTCTCTATGACATCACTATAGCCGAGAATCTGGCTTCACTTCTTGCAAGATCGTCGTCGCAATTTCCTCGATGGACTTTGCGGTCGACGATAACCAACGTATGCCTTCGCGTTTCATCATTGCTTCGGCTTCATTCACTTCATAGCGGCAGTTTTCCAAAGAAGCGTATTTGCTACCTGGGCGGCGTTCATTGCGGATTTGGGAGAAACGTTCTGGTGCGAGACTGAGACCAAAAATCTTACCTTTAAACTGCGGCAAAGCAGAGGGTAGTTTGCCGCGCTCGAAATCATCGGGGATCAATGGATAGTTCGCCGCCTTAATCCCGTATTGCATTGCGAGGTACAAAGTTGTGGGTGTCTTACCTGAGCGAGATACGCCAACCAAGATCACGTCAGCCATTTCGAGGTTTTTGTTCGATTGCCCGTCATCATGGGCTAGTGAAAAGTTGATCGCCTCAATACGGTTTTTGTATTCCTCGGTATCAGCGATATTGTGACTGCGTCCAACCGTGTGGGTCGATTTCACGCCAAGCTCTTCTTCGAGTGGTGCGACAAAGGTTTGGATTAGATCCATGTGCAAACCTTTGGAACGGAAGATTACATGTGCAAGTTCCGGTTTTACCAAGGTTGAAAACACGATAGGTCGATTGCCAGTGAGGTCAAAGGCTTCATTGATACGACGCACCGCGTCCTCAGCTTTCTCTATCGTGTCGATAAACGGTAAGCGTACTTGCTTGAACTTCAGATCAAACTGTGTGATCACCGCATGGCCAAATGCTTCGGCGGTAATGCCTGTACCATCAGAGACAAAAAAGACGGTGCGATTGGCGTTAGGTAAGTGATGTGCGTTTTGATCTGGCATGTTGGAATGGCTTGAAACGGTTTGTTCGGTTGGTTCGGATACTTAGCTTGCTTAGATAAAGCGAAGGGCTAAGTCTTTTGCATGCATGAGTTCTTCGGCTTCAGGCTTGCGCATTAGACTTCCTCGCTAGTGTTCCTATTCTAATCGAGAATGCGCGACGTCGATGACTTTTTGCCTACGCAGGGCGCCAAAGCTCGGTCTTCTTATATCTGGTCTGCTATGTGATTTTGTATCGTTGAGAGCACAATGTCAGAAAATCCAGACAAGTGAAACTCGTGCTTGATATATTACTCAAATTCAACAAAAATTAGGCACAATTTGTGTAAGGCTAATGTGTTTTTTGCAGCGCACAAGGTACAATGCTTTCAGAATTTTTTAAGCCCTGTTAGCGATACGATAAAGCAAAGAAAAAGAAGAATCGTGGGTCGTGTTTTAACATAGCTTTAGGCAAGTAGGACGACAGATTTCTTATCATCAAAAAAAGAGGTTGTTATGTCTAACGCAGCAAACGCCGAGGCGATTTACGTCGCTTCGTTCGAAAACTTACGGATGACAGATGTCGAATCCGTAGGTGGTAAAAATGCTTCACTCGGTGAAATGATCAGCCAGCTTGCATCTGCTGGCGTGCGGGTGCCTGGTGGTTTTGCGACTACAGCACAAGCTTTCCGTGACTTCTTGTCGCACAGTGTTGATGGCGGCCTGCCATTGGCGCAAAAGATCGCTAATCGCCTCGAGCATCTTGATATTGAAGATGTGAAAGAGTTGGCGAAAGCTGGTGCGGAGATCCGTCAATGGATTATCGAAACACCATTCCAACCACGTTTGCAGAAAGAAATCGAAGAGTTTTACGCCCGTCTGGTCGCAGACTCTAGCGCTGAAATGTCTTTCGCTGTGCGCTCTTCGGCGACGGCGGAAGATTTGCCTGATGCGTCTTTCGCAGGCCAACAAGAAACCTTCTTGAACGTCGTTGGTATCGACAACGTTTTGGAAGCGATTAAGCATGTGTTCGCATCTTTGTACAACGATCGTGCGATTTCCTACCGCGTGCACAAAGGCTTCACGCATGCTGAAGTGGCATTATCTGCTGGTGTGCAACGTATGGTGCGCTCCGATGTTGGCGCGGCTGGTGTGATGTTCACAATCGACACGGAATCCGGTTTTAAAGATGTAGTGTTTATCACCTCGAGTTATGGCCTCGGTGAAACCGTCGTTCAAGGTGCGGTTAATCCTGATGAATTCTATGTTCACAAGCCTATGCTAGAGCAAGGTAAATTGCCGGTGATTCGTCGCAATATTGGTTCGAAATTGATCAAGATGGAATTCACAGGCGAAGCGAAAGCGGGCCGCTCGGTGAAAACGGTTGATGTGCCTATCGAATTGCGCAATCGTTATTCTTTGACTGATGCTGAAGTGGTTGAATTGGCCAAGTACGCAGTAATTATCGAGAAGCACTACGCACGTCCAATGGATATCGAGTGGGGTAAAGATGGTCGTGACGGCAAGCTCTATATTTTGCAAGCACGTCCAGAGACGGTGAAGTCGCAGCAAAAAGCGACTGACGCACAACAAAAATTCAAGCTCAAAGGCACAGGCACTGTTTTAGTTTCTGGCCGTGCGATTGGTCAGAAAATTGGCGCTGGTCGCGTTCGCGTGATTCACGATCCATCGGAGATGGAGCGCGTGCAGCCGGGTGATGTATTGGTCGCGGATATGACTGATCCGAACTGGGAACCGGTGATGAAGCGCGCCTCTGCGATCGTGACGAATCGCGGTGGCCGTACTTGCCATGCAGCGATTATTGCGCGCGAACTTGGTGTGCCTGCCGTGGTTGGTTGCGGTGATGCGACCGATGTTTTGAAAGATGGAACCTTGGTCACGGTTTCTTGCGCCGAAGGTGATGAAGGTAAGATTTACGATGGCTTGCTTGAGACGGAAGTGACTGAAGAAGTTCGCGGTGAATTGCCTAAGCTGCCGGTGAAGATCATGCTCAATGTGGGCAATCCACAATTGGCATTTGATTTCCAATCCGTACCGAATGAAGGTGTCGGTCTGGCGCGTCTCGAGTTCATCATCAACAATAACATCGGCGTTCATCCGAAAGCGATTTTGGAATACCCGAATATTGATCCAGATCTCAAGAAGGCAGTGGAATCCGTGGCACGTGGCCATGCTTCACCAAAAGCCTTTTACGTCGACAAGTTGGCCGAAGGCGTGGCGACCATTGCGGCTGCGTTCTGGCCAAAGAAAGTCATCGTGCGTTTGTCTGACTTCAAATCCAACGAATACAAGAAATTGATTGGTGGTACCCGCTACGAGCCGGATGAAGAAAATCCTATGCTCGGCTTCCGTGGCGCCGCGCGTTACCTCGCAAAAGATTTCGCAGAGTCGTTCGATATGGAATGCCAAGCGATGAAGCGTGTCCGCAATGACATGGGTTTGACTAACGTTGAAATCATGGTGCCGTTCGTGCGTACGCTGGGTCAAGCACAGAAAGTGGTTTCCTTGTTGGCACAAAATGGACTCAAGCGCGGTGAGAATGGCTTACGCTTGATCATGATGTGCGAAGTGCCATCGAATGCGATTCTGGCAGAGGACTTCCTCGAACACTTTGATGGCTTCTCGATTGGTTCGAATGACTTGACACAATTGAGCTTGGGCTTAGATCGTGATTCGGGTATGGAATTGTTGGCAGCTGATTTTGATGAACGTGATCCAGCAGTGAAAGCCTTGTTGTCACGTGCAATTTCTGCTTGCTGCAAAGCCGGCAAGTACGTTGGCATCTGCGGCCAAGGTCCATCGGATCATCCTGATTTCGCACAATGGTTGATGCAAGAGGGTATCGAGTCGATTTCCTTGAATCCTGATTCTGTTGTCGATACTTGGAAGAAGCTTGCTAACTAGGTTTCAGTCTTACTTGTGATCTGCAAACTACAGCACGTACAAGTAGATTGTACGTGTTGCGTTGTTTTTAAGGACCTCAATTGCCCGTGTCATGAAGTTGTCATATTGCGCGTATAGTCTGTAGGCGTCAAAACAAACACAATAAAGACATTGAATACGCAGTACCTAGGCAAGAATTTATTCAGTACCACAGTACAAAATCGAAACCCTCCGCACCGAGCGTGCCGAGGGTTTTTTTGTTTTGATATTACCGATGTCTTTAGGAGTATGATTCTGCATACTGTCGCACTGTTATCTTGCAATTAAAAATAGTTTCGAAAAAGGAGAACAACAATGGAGGCTTGGATGTGGTGGTTGATTGCAGCTGCCCTACTCGTGATTTTGGAGCTCATGACAGGGACGTTTTACTTGTTAATGGTATCGATCGGCCTGCTCGCAGGCGCTGGAGCGGCGGCATTGTTTGGCTCGACCGCCGTTCAATTTTTGATCGCGGCAATAGTCGGTTTCAGTGCGACTAGCGCTTTGCACTTCAGTCGCTTTGGCATGCGCCACAAAATTGAGGCAACACGCAATCCCGACGTTAATATTGATATCGGCCAAAAACTTGAAGTACAGGAATGGACAGACTCTGGAAACGGCCGCTTTGTAGCGCGCAGTAAATATCGCGGCGCTCTGTGGGATATAGAGCTACAAGAAGGGCGCGCCGAAGCAGGACGCTTCGAGATAATACAAGTGCTAGGAAGTCGTCTGATTGTGAAGCCGAGCCTTTGAGTCAGTGATAGATGTTTGTTAGAGAACTAAAAATTTGATTGATCGTCGTTTGAGAAAAGAAAAGGAATAAGAATGGAAAACTCAAGTTTTGTCGTGTTTGTAATTTTTTTGGTGGCTTTCGTCTTTATTGTGAAAACGGTGAAGGTCGTGCCGCAACAAGATGCGTGGGTGGTTGAGCGTCTCGGTAAATACCACGCGACCTTGGCACCAGGTCTTAACATCGTGGTGCCGTTCGTTGATCGTATCGCCTACAAGCATGTCTTGAAGGAGATCCCGCTCGACGTGCCACCGCAAGTGTGTATCACCAAGGACAATACACAGTTACAAGTGGACGGCATCTTGTATTTTCAGATTACCGATGCCATGCGTGCTTCGTACGGTTCCTCGAACTATATCGCTGCAATCACACAGTTGGCGCAAACCACTTTGCGCTCCGTGATCGGTCGCATGGAACTCGATAAGACCTTCGAGGAACGTGAACACATCAATACAACGATTGTGAATGCGATCGATGAATCTGCTGCGAACTGGGGCGTCAAAGTCTTGCGCTATGAGATCAAGGACCTGACACCACCGAAAGAGATTCTCCATGCGATGCAGGCGCAAATCACAGCGGAGCGGGAGAAACGTGCTTTGATCGCTGCGTCTGAAGGTAGAAAACAGGAGCAGATCAACATCGCCTCTGGCGAGCGCGAAGCAGCGATTGCCAAGTCGGAAGGTGAGATGCAGGCAGCAATTAATCGTGCACAGGGTGAAGCGGCAGCGATCTTAGCAATTGCTGATGCGAGTGCGGAGGCGATACGCAAGACTGCGGCGGCGATCCGTGAACCCGGTGGTGAAAATGCAGTGAACCTGAAAGTTGCAGAGCAATATGTCGAGGCATTTGGCAAGCTTGCGAAGACCAATAATTCCATCATCGTACCCGCCAACATGAGTGATATGAGCGGACTGATCGCCAGCGCGCTGCAAGTGGTGAAATCAACGAAGTAACGTCGGTCGCGATTGATTGGTTCGTTTGCCAAGGCTGCTTGATCTTGAAGCTTTGGGCGGCGGCTCTTGGTCTGGAAACCCGTAACTATTTAAAGCCCTGCTAAGCAATTAGCGGGGCTTTGTTGTTTTTAGAGCTAGCTTTATTGATATTCTTTTGGATTGATTTTATATTAACTTTAGTGAAGGAGAGTTTGTATAAACAAAGATAGGAGGGCAAAGATGGCTGCTGATGGAAAATGTAATTTGAGCTTGAGGCGGAGGAACTTGATCATACAACTAGTACCTCAGATCAGTCTATGTAGCGCATCGATGGCACTCCTTACGTCCGCACTGTCCGCTAAGAATTCCTATGGACAGCAAGTGAATGACATCCCGATTCAAGATGGCATTTCTAATTCTGCAAAGAGAAATAGTTTGCCGTTGATTCTACCTGAGACCCTGGCTGACCTCTCACGGTTAAGCCCGCAGCCCTTACAGTGGATGGTCAGTGAAAAGCTCGATGGTGTACGTGCTTATTGGAGCGGCAAGCAACTCTATTTTCGTAGCGGGCGCCTCATTAATGCGCCCTCTTGGTTCACTAAAGACTTTCCAGACTTTGAATTAGACGGTGAATTATGGATGGGGCGGGGGCAATTCGAAAAACTCTCCGCAGCAGTTCGTCGTCAGGAAACTGATGATAGCGAGTGGCGACAAATCCAGTACTGCTTGTTCGAGCTTCCGCATGGGGAGGGCGATTTTGCGGCACGTTACTCGAAACTAAAGGCCTATGTAAGCCAAGCCAATATCGCGTGGCTCAAAACTATAGAGCAACAGGTATTTACAAGCACGGTCGACATCCAACGGCACTTCGATCAGCTTATCCGTATCAAGGCAGAGGGTATTGTGCTGCATGCTAAGCGCGCGGTCTTTGAAGAAGGTCGCAGCAAACATCTGTTCAAATTTAAGCCTTATTTTGATGCCGAGGCAGTAGTTCTCAAGCATATACCAGGCACTGGCAAACTCGCAGGAAAGATGGGGGCTCTGTTGGTGGAGAATCGTGATGGCGTGCGCTTTAAGCTGGGTTCTGGGTTTAATGATGACTTACGTAGGGCACCGCCGGCAATAGGATCTTGGATCAGCTACCGTTATCGCGATCTTACTGGCGGCAGCTTGCCAAGGTTCGCGACCTACTTGCGTTCCTACGAGGCAGATTAGGTACGGGTATCCGTATTAATCTTTAGTTGTATCCAGCTCCTTAGTCTACACTGTATTTTTTTCTGAGGGTATCCATCAGGCCCGTAGCCTTAATCTTTTCAAACGCCAGCTTCAACTTTTGCACAACAATAGGATCGCTGCTCTTATTGATCGCGAAGTAAAACTGGTAGCCTTCATCTAGCGTGTAGATTGCTTCGATATCGTCTTGTTTGTATGGAAGGTGATCGATTTCGTAGCGTGCACCACCACGCGTAGCCAAGATAAAATCGATGCGTTTGAAAAAGAGTTTCTTCATGTTTGAGGTCGTCGATGGCGCTTCATCGATTTGTTGTTTCGTGAACAGTCCGCGTTCGACCACTAATTTCATTGCAGAGGTATCGCGTACGATGCCAACCCGATATTTTCTTAGATCTTCCTTGCTGTTTATTTGAATATCTCTCCGCTCTTTGAGCTTAAACAACAACATCTTACGCGGCCCGATTGGACCTATCCATTCGAAGTAGGATTCCCGTTCAGGTGTGCGGGTTGTTGTGTAAAGTAGGCTGTCTGCTTCTGTACTGGCGTTCAAATAAGCACGCCCCCACGGTAGTAGGGTGAAATGCGCCTCGATTCCAGCTTCTCTTAGCATTGCTCGCAATACGTCGGTTGAATAACCAGTAAATTCACCATTTTCAAGATGGTTGTAAGGCGGTAAATGTTCGGTATAGACCTTAAGGACATAAGTGGCATCGCTAGCATAAGCGGATTGCCCAAGCCCCAAAATGAGGAGGAAGACACACAAGAATAGACTACGTAGTCTCATACAAATCGGCATCTTTTTTGTCAGATAGCAAGTATCGATGAGGCAATAGTAAGACCGAATAAGCCTCGAGGCAAGAAGTTGCCATAAGATTGGCGGGGACACAACGAATTCATGCCAATTCTATCATTTGATGATTGGCATAAATTACTCCAATTGCTACCGGTGGGTTAGTGTTTTATTGCGTCACCTCTAATAGTTCTTGTTGCTCTAGCCATTCCATTTCAAGCTGCTCCAGTTCTTTGCTGACGTAGGCTTGGTCAAGTACGAGGTTCTTTAGTGTCTCTTTGTTCGCATCGTCATAAATGCTTGGCTCACTAAGTTGACGTGTAAAGTCATCCTTTTTCAGATTGAGCTTCGCCATTTGCTCTTCAAGCCTTTTAATTCTAGCTTCGATTGGCTTGCGAATTGCCGATAGACGTTGACGCTCCTCGGCTTCACGACGTTTGCGGTCTTTGTCGTCAACTGCATTGACTTGTGCTTTAGGTGTTATAGAAATGGTGGCGTTGGCAGGGGTGGCAACTTTTGATTCGGTTGTATTGCCAGAAGCTTGCGCCAGTTTCGTTTCGTATAACCATTGTTTGTAGTCATCGAGATCGCCATCGAAAGGCATCAAACGGCCATCAGCCACAATCAGGAATTGATCGGTTGTCGCGCGCAAAAGATGGCGATCATGGGAGACAACAACTAAAGTTCCTTCAAATTGCGCCAAGGCTTCAGTGAGTGCTTCGCGAGTCTCTAAATCTAAGTGATTGGTTGGTTCGTCGAGTAACAACAAGTTAGGGCGCTGCCAGACGATCATGGCCAATGCGAGTCGAGCTTTTTCTCCTCCAGAGAAAGGCGCGATCGGGCTGGTGACCATGGTGCCAGGGAAATTGAATGAACCTAAGAAATTACGGAGATCTTGTTCGCGCGCGGCAGGCGAAATATGAGCGAGGTGCCACAGCGGTGATTCATCGTGCCTGAGCATTTCCACTTGATGTTGGGCGAAATAGCCGATCGAGAGTCCTTTCCCCGTGGTGATAGTTCCAGCTAAGGCGGGAATATCGCCAACGATGGTTTTGATCAAAGTCGACTTACCAGCGCCATTGATACCGAGCAAACCAATTCTTTGACCAATTTGCAGTGAGAACTTAACTTTGCTAACGATGGTCTTGTTTTCGCCAGTTTCTTCATTGTGGTAACCACAATCCACCTCATCCATCACCAACATCGGATTGGGGGCACTCAATGGCTCACGGAATTCAAATGAAAACTCAGCAGCGGCGCGTAGAGGCGCCAATTCCTCCATTCGTTCCAAAGCTTTAATGCGACTTTGAGCCTGTTTGGCCTTGGTGGCTTTGGCAGAAAAACGATCGATGAATGATTGTAAATGGGCACGCTTGCGGTTTTGCTTTTCGATGGCACTTTGCGCTAACACCATTTGGGCCGCCCGTTGCCGTTCAAACGCAGAGTAGTTGCCCGAGTAGCGTTTGAGTTTTTTATCGTCAATATGTACCACGACATTCACGACACCGTCGAGGAAATCGCGATCATGCGAGATGATAATCAGAGTGCCTTGATAGCGCTTGAGCCAATCTTCGAGCCAAATAATCGCATCGAGATCTAGATGGTTGGTCGGCTCGTCGAGCAATAGCAGATCAGAGCGGCACATCAAAGCCTGCGCCAAATTCAAACGCATACGCCAACCACCAGAGAAACTGGCGACCGGCAAATCCATTTGTTCTTGAGTGAAGCCAAGCCCGGTCAATAATTGTTCACCTCGTGAACGAACCGTGTAGGCGTCAGCATCAGCCAAGGCAGCATGAATTTCGGCGATCGCTAGACCACTATCGTGGCTATCATCGGTGTGGTGGGCATGCTCAAACTCTGCTAGTTGTTTTTCTAAGGCGCGTAAGCGTTCGTCACCATCGATGGCATATTCGATCGCACTGCGTTGCAATGGCGGCGTCTCTTGGGCAACGTGGGCGAGTTGCCATTTTGCTGGGAAATCAATGCTACCTTGGTCCGGATGAATTTCACCACGTAACATGGCGAAGAGGCTCGATTTGCCTGCACCATTGGAACCAATCAAACCTATTTTATCGCCGGGATTGAGGCTGAGATCAACTTGCTCGAATAAAGATTTAGTGCCACGGGCAAGTTCAAGGTTTTGAAGGCGAATCATACAAGGATATACAAAGATTTAAATGCAACGAAAATAGAGGTGACTGCTTTTGTAAGAGGGCTTACCAAGAACCGACTACAATCGAATCAAAAAGTGAACAGGAACGTTAAGCGCATCGACACAATTGATTGATTTCAGGCGATGTCATTGAGTGCATCGCCTTAAAGTGATTAGCGATCTTGCAGCTGCTCGGCAGTGAGCATGAAAACCATATCATCACCGGCGCTGGTAGTTAACCAAGTTAAGCCATATTCTTCAAAGGCTTGTTCTGCGTACACCCGCTCGTTACCGATCTCGATCATCAAGATGCCGTTTGGCTTCAATCGTTGCGCCGCGCCGGCGACAATTTTTCGAACCAGATCCATGCCATCATCGCCACCAGCCAAGGCAATTTGTGGCTCGTGCAAATATTCCTTCGGCAAACGACTCATGGAGTCTGAGTTGACGTAAGGCGGATTAGTGATAATCAGGTCGTACAATTTGTCTGGGACATTGGTATAAAGATCGGATTGAATTAGATTGATGCGATCTTCGAGTTCATAGCGGGCTACGTTTATTTGTGCCACGGCTAGCGCATCTGCGGAAATATCGACCGCATCAACTTGTGCATTGTCGAAGGCGTCGGCCAACATGATAGGCAAACAGCCAGATCCTGTGCAGAGCTCCAAAATGTCAGTCACTTCATCAGGATCTTGCACCCATGGCGAAAAACGTTCGGGAATCAGTTCCGCGATAAACGAACGCGGCACGATGACACGTTCATCAACATAAAAATTATAGGTGCCCAACCAAGCCTCTTTAGTGATATAGGATGCAGGCACACGTTCTGTTGCCCGTCGCTCGATCACCGCAACCGCAGCGTCGATTTCGCTAGAGAGCAAACGCGCATCGAGAAAGGGTTCAATTTTGTCGAGTGGAAGTTTCAGCGTGTGCAGTAGCAAGTACGCCGCTTCATCAAGCGCGTTGGCGCTGCCATGACCGAAGAACAGCTGTTCGGTATTGAAGCGCGTGACAGCATAACGCAGCAGGTCACGTAAGGTTTGAAAAGGAAAGGCGTTGGTGCTCATAGTTATATCCTGTATTAATTCTTGCTCATATTCGGCCGCTCTTTTGAGATAGCCGATATGCTCTTTGCACTCTATTGCTCAATCGAAGAAGAGTAAGACTCTAAACTTTAGCAAGCAGTAAGTTTTCGAGAGCGCGACGATAAATGTTCTTCAATGGATCAATGTAGCGCAGCTCAATATGCTCATCGATCTTGTGGATGCTCGCATTGGGTGGGCCAAACTCCACAACTTGTGGACAGATTTTGGCAATGAAACGACCATCCGAAGTTCCACCAGTGGTGGAAAGCTCGGTAGTGACACCGGTTTCATCCTTAATCGCTTTCGCCAATGCGTCACTGAGCTCACCTTTCGGTGTGAGGAAAGGGTGGCCACCAATGATCCATTTCAGATCGTAATTCAAGCCGTGTTTATCGAGAATCGCATGCACACGTTCTTGCAAACCTTCGGCCGTACTTGCTGTGCAGAATCGGAAATTGAAATCAATGACGATCTCGCCCGGGATCACATTCGAAGCACCTGTGCCTGCATGAATATTCGACATTTGCCATGAAGTTGGCAAGTAGTAGTCATTACCCTGATCCCACACTTCATTCACCAATTCGGTGAGTGCTGGCGCGACCAAGTGTATAGGATTCTTTGCGAGTTGCGGATAAGCGATATGCCCTTGCACACCTTTTACGGTGAGCTTGCCTGACATGGTGCCGCGCCGACCATTCTTAATGGTGTCGCCAAGCACTTCGCTTGAAGTTGGTTCACCAACAATGCAATAGTCGAGTTGGACGCCGCGCTCCTTCAGCTTGTTACAGACCACCACGGTGCCATCGGTTGCAGGACCTTCTTCATCACTCGTAATGAGGAAACCGATTGAGCCTTGGTGCTCGGGATGAGCCTGTATAAATTCTTCGGTAGCGACGACGAATGCGGCGATCGAAGTCTTCATGTCGGCAGCACCGCGACCATAAAGTTTGCCATCGCGATGTGTCGGCGAAAAAGGTGCGGATTGCCATTGATTGAGAGGACCGGTTGGAACCACATCAGTATGGCCAGCAAATACCAAGAGCGGTTGTTGCGTGCCACGACGCGCCCATAAATTGGTGACGTCGCCAGACTGTATGGTTTCGCATTCGAAGCCAAGTGGTCGTAGCAACTCGATTAAGGTGTTTTGACAGCCCTTGTCTTCAGGGGTGACAGAATCGAGACCGATCAATTGCTCGGTGAGTGCAAGTGTTTTGCTCATGAATGAAATTAGGAAAAAAGAGCTTGATATTGATCGCTCGAAAAACCAACTTGTACACGTGTTTGACCATCTTGCGTGATGACCATTACTGGCCGTTTAATCACCGACGGTTGGGCCATCATCAAATCAATTGCTGAGTCTGTTTGTTCGGCTTTGGCTTTGTTAGCATCATCAAGAGCACGCCAGGTGGTGCCTTTACGATTAATGAGGGTGCCGAGGTCACTCGATTGCAACCAAGTTTGTATCGCATCCGCACTCAAACCATCTTTCTTGAAATTGTGAAAGTGAAAATCGATGCCATGCTCTTCCAGCCAAGTGCGCGCTTTTTTGACAGTATCGCAATTGGGAATGCCGTACATAATAATGCTGCGTGATTTCATTGTTGGGCTTCTTGCTATCAACCTTAGATTGTCAATGTGAACTCGGTGAAGGTCGCTTGATCTTTCAACTCCGGTTCTGGCTCAGGTTCTGGCACAGGTTGATTCTTCTGCGCCAGTTGCGCATCGTTATTGATCAACCACAAAAGGTTGTTAGCGGAGTCGGCGTTGGCCAAGCCTTCATCTTGGGTAATTAAGCCATCCTTGATCAGTTGCAGAAGCGCACGTTCGAAAGTTTGCGAGCCAGGCGCCAAACTCTTTTCAATCGCCTCCTTGATTTGGAAGATGTTACCTTGTTCGATCAATTCCGCGACGTAACGTGTGTTCAACATGATCTCTACTGCAGGGCAACGTCCGCCATTAGAAGCTTTAATCAAGCGTTGCGAGATGATGGCTTTGATGGATGAAGCGAGATCTAACAGCAAGGCACTGCGATTCTCAATCGGGAAGAAACTGATAATACGATTCAGTGCTTGATAACTGTTATTCGCATGCAGTGTCGCCACCACTAAGTGACCTGATTGCGCATAGGCGATCGCTGCCATCATGGTTTCAAGATCGCGAATCTCACCAATCAAAATGCAATCAGGCGCTTGGCGCAAAGAGTTGCGCAAAGCAGTCTTCAAGCTATCAGCATCTGTACCAACTTCACGTTGATTGACGATGGATTTTTTACTGCGGAACAGATATTCGATTGGATCTTCGATCGTGAGAATGTGGCCCGTCTTGGTTTCGTTGCGATAATCTAGCATTGAGGCAATCGACGTCGATTTACCCGAACCTGTTGCGCCAACCACCAAAATCAGTCCACGTTTTTCCATGATCAGCTCGGATAAGACTGGTGGCAAATTCAGTGTATTTAAAGCCGGAATCATGCCCGGCACGAAACGAAACACTGCGGAAGTGGAGCCGCGTTGTTTGAAAGCAGATAAACGAAAACGACCAATGCCAGGTGCGCCGATGCCGATGTTGAGCTCATTGTCACGTTTAAATTGCGCAAGCTGCTCTGGCGAACAAACTTCACCTAACAGTGTCATGATGTTGTCTTCATCCATGCGCTGCTGATTGATCGGAAGTAAGTTGCCGTTGATCTTGAGGTGAATAGGGGAATTGATCGCGAAGAACATGTCCGAGGCATTCTTGTCCTTCATCAATTGAAATAGACGATCCATTGCCATAATTTTTCCCTTTCCCTGATGACTTTTTGCGAACGAAGCTTAAAGTCAGAAAATTAAGCTTCGTATAAACGCTATTTTTTTAGAAGCTCTATTTAAAAATGAGCTGAGTAAGACTGATGATTATGCACCACGCAGCAACTCATTAATACTGGTTTTTGAGCGTGTTTGTGCATCGACACGTTTGACGATGACGGCGCAATACAGACTGTATTTGCCACATGCAGAAGGCAAGTTGCCTGAGACCACGACTGAGCCTGCCGGAACTCGGCCGTAGCTCACTTCACCTGTTGCGCGATCGTAGATTTTTGTCGATTGACCAATATACACACCCATGGAAATTACGGAGTTCTCCTCGACGATCACACCTTCCACGATTTCAGAGCGGGCACCGATGAAGCAGTTATCTTCAATGATGGTTGGGTTTGCTTGCATCGGTTCCAGAACGCCACCGATACCTACGCCGCCCGACAAGTGAACATTCTTACCAATTTGTGCGCAGGAACCGACCGTCGCCCATGTGTCAACCATTGCGCCTTCATCGACATAAGCACCGATGTTGACATAAGAAGGCATCAAGACCACGTTCTTGCCGATGAAACTACCACGACGCGCGACTGCTGGTGGCACAACGCGGAAGCCACCGCGTTGAAAATCTTCCGCTGTATAGTTCGCAAATTTCGTTGGGACTTTGTCAAAAAATTGCATGTGTTCGCCGCTCGGCATGACGATGTTATCTTCGAGGCGGAAGGAAAGTAGCACTGCTTTCTTTACCCATTGATTCACATGCCAAGCACCATCTTGTTTTTGTGCTACGCGCAGTGCACCAGAATCTAATTGTTCGAGTACGTGAGCGACTGCCTCGCGCAGTTCTGCAGGTGCATTTTTCGGGTTGAAATTAGCACGATCTTCCCAAGCTTGGTCGATGATGTTTTGAAGTTGTTGAGTCATGGCGATTTTAAAAACAGGTTATAGATTAGAAAATACAGATTGATTGCAATTAAAGTTTGCCCAAACATCTCTTCTGGCTTGATCGGCCTGAATTGTCTAAGGCTGGAGTCTTACATTGTGCTATGCGGATTGCATGCGCTTGCGAACGTATGCGGCGATCCGTTGTGCGGCTTCCATACACTCGTCAACTTCGGCTACAAGAGCCATACGAATTCGGTTGGCTCCCGGGTTGGAACCATGCGCGTCACGCGCCAAATAGCTTCCCGGAAGAACCGTGACATTATAGTCGCGGTATAGCTCGAGCGCGAATTCGGTGTCAGAAAGCTTGAGGTGTTTTCGAACATCGGCCCACAAGTAAAACGCAGCATCGGGCAATTTTACATCGAGCACTTCCTGTAGTACTGGCGTGACTTGGGCAAACTTCTTGCGGTAGAGCTCACGATTCTCAATCACATGTTGTTCATCTTGCCAAGCAGCGACTGACGCAGCTTGAATGGTGGGCGACATCGCGCCGCCATGATAGGTTCGATACAACAGAAACTGTTTGATGATCTCAGCATCGCCGGCTACAAACCCTGATCGCATCCCAGGCACGTTCGATCGTTTGGATAAGCTCGATAGCGTAATTAAGTTTTTATAACTCGAATTCCCGTACTTTTGCGCAGCGCTTAAGCTTCCAAGCGGGGCTTCTGGCTTAAAGTAAATCTCGGAGTAGCACTCATCGGCTGCGATGACGAAATCGTACTTTTCTGATAAAGCAAAAAGTTCCTCCCAATCAGACTGGGTGTGAACGGCGCCGGTTGGATTGCCCGGCGAACAAACGAAAACCAGTTGGGTGCGTTGCCAAATTGTTTCTGGAACTTGACCGTAGTCAGGGGCGAAATTGCGACTCGGGTCTGCATTCACAAAGTAGGGCTCGGCACCCGCAAGATAAGCAGCCCCTTCGTAAATCTGATAAAACGGATTCGGGCACATGACGATGGGCTTGTCATGGTTTGCCTTGCTGGAATCAACCACCGCCTGGACCAAAGAGAACAGCGCTTCACGAGAGC
>CAYWNE010000066.1:0-20552 GCA_964459555.1 uncultured Burkholderiaceae bacterium
GATTGGTCAGTAACAGCGGCAATTCAACATTTTCGAATGCGGTGAGAACCGGCATGAGATTATAAAACTGGAAAATAAAGCCGACATTCGAAGCGCGCCAGTCCGCCAGTTGGGCTTCATTGAGCCGTGCAATATTAGTGCCGCCAATTTCGATCTCTCCACCACTCGGTTTGTCGATCCCAGCGATTAAATTGAGCAAAGTACTTTTGCCTGAGCCGGAAGGCCCCATCAAAGATAAAAATTCGGCATGCGCAATTTCGAGATTCACATCGCTCAAGACATTGATCGCTTGACCACCGCGAAAATAGGTCTTGCTCAGATTACGAATTCGGATGACGGGGACGTCTGTAGTAGCCGAGTTCATTTGCCAACCACCGTGATTTTTGTACCCGCTTCGAGCTTGGCGTCGGGGTTCAAAACGAGTTTGTCGCCGGATTTAAGCTCACCACTAATTTCGACGTTTTCGCCTATCTTACGACCGGGTGTGACGTTGACTGCCTCGACGCTTTCATCTTTGATTCTGAAAATGACTTTCTTGCCTGAGCGATCAACGATGGTCTTAGGATTGACCGTCAAGACGGCTTTTTGATCGGCATCAGTCGCGGGTTGAGACAAGATCGTTACTTTCGCGCTCATCTCCGGCAAAATGCGCGGATCGAGTTTTTCAAAACGAATCTTGGTCATGACCGTCGCTTTGGCACGGTCGACGGTCGGTACGATGCCCGCCACTGTGCCGCGGAAACGGGAGTCGGGCAGGGCATCGAGCGTGATCTCAACGGGCATGCCAATTTTCGCTTTCGCGAGGTTGCTTTCGGAGACATCGGCTTCAACTTCGAGGGTGCTCATATCAGCCATGGTGACCACCGCGCCTTGGGCTCCGGCTGCGCTTGAGAAGGGCGTAATGATGTCACCGATATTGGCATTTTTGACCAAGACCACGCCATCAAAAGGTGCGCGAATTTCAGTGAAGTCTTGGTTGACCTGTTGCACTTTCATTTGTGATTTGGCGACAGCGACATTCGCTTGCGCGGTGACGATCGCCGCTTTGGCAGCGTTCACCCGCTTTTGTGCTGCATCCATCGCTTGCGGTGAAATAAATCCTTGTGCTTGCAAGCCTTGGGCGCGCTTCAAATCGGCCTCGGCATTCACCAGTTCAATATTCGATTGCGCGACGCTAGCTTCTGCTTGTTTGATACTGGCTTGCACCGCTGCCATCGCCGCTTGTACATCGCTGGCATCGAGTTTGGCGATGATCTCGCCTTGCTTTACTTGACTGCCTTCACGCACATTGAGCCAAATCAGACGACCCGTTGCCTTACTCGCGACAGCAGCACGACGTTGGGCGACGACATAACCAGAAGCGGTTAACTGGGCATATTGTTGAGATGGGTAAGAGGTGACGACCGAACTCGTTTGCACTTCAAGTTTGCGCGGTTTGAGAGCGACCGCAGCCAGGACGACCACAATCAGTACCGGGGCGACGATCAAAGTCCAATTGCGTTTTTTCTGAAATTGCAGTGTTTGACGATCAATTTTGAGTTGTTGCAACTTAGGGCTAGAGCCCTTGGTACTTGTATCAGTCATAGTTTTACCTTAACGCGGTAGCGACGAATGAAGACGAGATGGAAGAATGATAAAACTGGTATGGAGGTTCACGAGGAACCATTCGAGAACAACGTGCAATCTTAGCTTATGCTTAGCAGCGCGACAATTGCTAGATTTGATTTTTTCGTCAGAGAGAACGGGTCAACAAAATCCTATGCCTATTGACCAAGTGTTTTGACTGAATTTTGATCGAGCAGCATTTCTTTGGCGAGCTTGTCGCCAACATAACGAGCGAAAATGCGCTCGAGGCTGCCGTCAGCCTGCATCGCGCCAAGGGCATGTTGAAGAATTTGCACGGCTTGTGGTGACACGGTCTTGCGCGAAATATATAGGCCAGCGATGAAAGCATCATTGGGATACCAATCGCGTAAAGCAGTCGCATCGGGAAGTTGTTTTTGGCGCGATAGATCGAGAAAGCTGGTGGGTATCAACAAAATGGCATGTACCCGTTTGACTTGCAGGAGCTTCAGTAGTGAGGCGAAATCTGCCACTTCGTAGATGCGATTCTGATGGCGTAGGCTAGCGATGAAATCATTGTACTGGCGTCCATGTTGAAAGCCTTTGATCACTGCCATTTTGAGGTCTTTGTTCGCTAAGAAACCGACCGCTGTTTGTTCGTTTGCAGACAGGGTGGTGCTGACGAGCGCATAGTTGCGACTCGAGAAGTACGGAATCGATGTGGCCCATTCTTCACGTTCTATGGTCTTGATGCTGGACATCGACATATCAAGGCTGCCTTCGCGAATTTGGGTCCAAATGCGGGCTTGCGATTCGATTCTAAGTTTGAATTGGCAGTTGGTCCTTAAAGAAAGTGAATCCAGAATATCTTGATCAATGCCAGAGTATCGGCCATCGGGAAGTCGATAAAAAAGCGCACCAATTTCAAGCAAACCAACGCGAATTTGACCGCATTCGATATTCGTTTCAGCCGCTAGACTAGGGTTGACAGGGGAGAGGCAAATTGCCAAGAAAAAGACTGAGCTCATACCGACTTTTACCCAGCAATGGATTTTGTCGAATATGGGATGAGAATCAAATGAAAGATGGAAGCGCATAGCATCAGCCTATTGGATGCCTCGCAGCTTGGCAAGCGCTTTGTGTCTTTGGACATCAGCTGTTGCAAACAGGGGATAGATCGGCGCGACTAGTGCATTTTTGCGCATCTGCGCGCCGTTCTTATCGAAGGCCTAATGTTTTACTTCAGTGGCCTCGGATGTGCCGTCGCGTAGGCTAGCAGTCGCGAACAATTGAGTGCAGTCAACTTGATCAAAAGAATACAGCTTGCCGCAAAAATCGCAATTGATACTCAAAGTGGTGAGTTCGGCGATTGCAGCATTGATTTCTTCTTGCCCCAACATCTTCAACATGTTACCGACTTTTTCTCGCGTACAGTTGCAATGAAAAGCAGGGAATACTGGATCAAACACTCGGATTGTTTCTTCCCAAAATAGTCGCGTCATCAAAGTTTGGATATCGGTGTTGAGCAGTTCTTCATCTTTCAGCGTGCTGCCCAACATGACGGCACGATTCCAGGCTTCGGTTTCGTCTTCAACACTGGCTTCCGTGCCGCCGTGTTTCGGCAGTTTTTGCAGCAACATGCCACGCGCGACTTGGTCATCGGCGGCTAGCCAGAGTTTGGTGTCGAGTTGTTCAGAACGCATCATGTAGTTTTCGATGATGGTTGCCACTGATTCACCGTCAAGCGGAACGATGCCCTGATAAGCTTGCTGCCCAGGCAGTTTATCGTTCGGGTCGAGTGTAATCACGAAGCGACCATGGCCATGGCTATGTACGAGTTCAGTCAAATTTGCATCGTCCGCGATCACAGCATCAGGCGCTAGTTTCGCTGTAGCGCGCAAATGCAATTCTGCATCGCACTCGACAACCAGTAAGCGTACCGGTCCGTCGCCGTGAATTTGCATAATCATGGTGCCGTTGAATTTGAGATTGGCACTCAATAATGTTGCGGCGGCCAAGAGTTCACCCAAGATTTTCTGTACCGCTTTTGGGTACTCTTGATAGGACAAAATTTCTTGCCATGTTTGCGGCAATTCGACGAGTTCGCCACGCACGCCAGCGTGTTCAAACATAAATTTTTGCAGTTGATCTTTCACGTAAATCCTTATCTTACATCTATAAAATTTGATTAAATTGGGTTTGCTGCTGCAGACGATGAACGGGAAGCTGAAGCGATTTAAGAGACCGTATCGTCGTCATTGTTGATCGATACCGAATCGGCACTTAGTCGATTCGTTTTAGTTTGGTCTTAAAATCTTGGCCACGTTGTACATAGTTGGCAGCATTTGCCTTCATGCCTGCTAAGGCTTCTGGTGTCAATTCACGTATCACCTTGGCGGGGCTACCCACGATCAAAGAATTATCAGGAAACTCCTTACCTTCGGTCACCAGAGCGCCAGCGCCGACTAGGCAATTCTTACCAATCTTGGCGCCATTGAGCACCACAGCTTGAATACCGATCAGAGAGCCATCGCCCACCGTGCAACCATGGAGCATGGCTTGATGTCCGACCGTGACACCGACTCCCACCGTTAATGGATAGCCAGGATCGGTGTGCATGATACAGCCTTCTTGCACATTACTATTGGCACCGATATGAATCAGTTCATTGTCGCCACGAATGGTGACGTCGAACCATACACTGGCGTTTTCATCGATTTTGACCTTACCAATGACTTTTGCTGTTTCGGCAATGTAAGCTGAAGAGTCAATCGCGGGAGCGTGCTCACCGAGCTGATATAGGGCCATGTTTAATCCGTATCAAGTGATTTGTATTGAATGTATCGCTATAGGGTCTGCTTTTGCCGGCAATATTTCGTAAAATAGCGGTTTCCCCGTATTTTACCGCTGCTCCATGAATTCGACGAAACTCTCATCACAGTTTGATGATAAAACAATAATGAAAAATACTAGTTTTGTCGGCGGCGAGTTGCGCCAGCAGGCTTTATTCGTATTGGCTGAAGCCCATCCTCAGACCAAAGCAGCCATGGCGACGGGGCTGCGCGAGGCTTGGTTGCAGGACGATCTAAGCCTCGATCGCGAGCTTGTTCTATCTAGCGTACCGGGGATCCCAGGGCGCCCAAATAAACCTGAGCTCGTGCCTCCACTGGCAGTCAAGCGGCGCGCGATGAATACGGTAGAAGGGCGAGCAACTCTGATACACGCTTTGGCCCATATTGAATTCAATGCGATCAATCTGGCCTTGGACGCGGTTTGGCGTTTCCCGAATATGCCGCAGCAATTCTATGAGGATTGGCTGCAAGTGGCGCAGGAGGAAGCCTACCATTTCAGTTTGCTCGATAAGCATTTGCAAGCAATGGGTTACACCTATGGTGACTTCCCCGCGCACAATAGTTTGTGGGAACTCGCCGAAAACACTAGCCCTGACGTCTTATGGCGGATGGCTTTGGTGCCACGTACGATGGAAGCTCGGGGGCTTGATGCCACACCGGCCTTGCGCGCTAAGATTGCCCAAGCTGGTGATCAAGCCGCAGCAGAAATTCTCGACATTATCTTGCGTGATGAAATCGGTCATGTGGCGATAGGAAATCGTTGGTATAGCTACCTCTGTGAGGGGAGAGCATTAGACCCAATTGCTACTTTCAAAGAACTCGCTAAGCGCTTCCGTGCACCTCAGCTCCGAGCCCCTTTTAACCTGGAGGCGCGGCTCGCCGCCGGATTCACAGAATCCGAATTGCAGGCAATGCAAATGAATTAAGCGGGATTTTCACGCGTATTTCGAGTTTCGGTGCTGTTCCCGTCAGCGCATAATCCATGGTGACCTAGTGTATTTACTTTTGATACGGTGGAGCCAGCGTGATGACAAGCCTACAGACAAACAAAAAAAATGCAGGAGCGAATTTGGTGTCGCTGCGCTGGGTATCAATTTTCTTGGTCTTGCCCTTATGCTGGAGCCTTAGTTCGTGTAGCTTTTTCTCCAAGACTACAAAGAAAGAGGAGAGCAAGGTCGTACAGCGCGTTCTGAAGAAAAAAGTCGTGATGACAGGTTTTGCCGTCAACATGCCATCCCAAGTGCAGGACTTGGATGATATTGCACAAGGTGTTCCGCGAGAAATGCTGGAGCGTTTGCATAGGTCGGGCGGCTTTCTGGTGAGACAGTCCAAGAACTTGTTGTCTTACGATTTTCAGCAAGATACGCCAAGTGCTCAGCTTGTTCGCCAAGTCGCATCGGAGAATGATGCACAATTTGTGATTGCTGGCGAAATTCGCAACGCAGGTATCCGCACCGACAAGAAGTATTGGGGAATGTGGGAGACCAAAAAACGTCAAATCGAGATTGAGTTTGCCATTTACGACGGTATCAGCGGTGCTTTCATTTCACGCCATCATCTTTATCGCCCTGCGGAAGATGACACACTGGTGGGTCGGGATAAGGCATTTGGAAGTGTAGCCTTTTACGCCACAAGTTTCGGCAAGGCCCTTGATAGTGTGCTTGAAGAATCTGTGGCTTGGATCCGCCAAGATCTTGCGCCCTATCCGATGATGGCGCGCATCCTTGAAGTGAAAGGTGATCGCGTAATTTTAGATGCGGGTGTTCAATCCAATCTCGTGGTTGGCGACCCTGCCTTCGTCGTTGCCCAATATGATCAGTTACCAACTTTAGGATTGAGTTCACTGCAAGCGAAGCCACTACAGTATGGGATTCCACAAGTGAGTATGGGCTTCGCCAAGGTAATTCAGGTCCAACATCCATTTGCCGTTGCCGAGTTAAAAGAAACCCCGGAAACGGAAGAATTCAAAATCAAAGTCGGGGATTATGTGCGCTTTGATCCGGCCGTGCTTCTCTCCATGAAGTAAGTTTTTTTACAAGCGCTGATTCCTCATTTTTTCCCTAATTTGTCAGGATGATCATCCTCGCCTTCATTCCTTCTTGGGCTGAAGTTCTCTAAGCTTGATTTAATTAAGACACATGCATTTCCAGCGAAATTGGCATGCGTTAGCCCCATTTTCTGTTTCGTTGAGACAAAAGTCCGTAATCGAGTATAATAATCGAACGGTCGTTCTATTTATGTCTTTAGGTCAACATTATGAAACCAAGTCGCTCTGAATTTGTCGCCCTCCGTGGTCTTAATATGCATTTTCGCCATTGGGGGAGTCCCGATGCGCCTTTGTTGTTTATGGTCCATGGTTGGATGGATGTCGCTGCATCGTTTCAATTTGTGGTCGACTGCCTAGCCCGCGACTGGCATGTGATTGCACCCGATTGGCGTGGTTTCGGTTTGACTGAATATCCGAAAGTGGAGAGCTATTGGTTCCCCGATTACGTGGCAGACCTCGATGCGATGCTGGAGCATTTTTCTCCAGATGCGCCGGTGAATTTAGTCGGCCACAGCATGGGCGGAAACATCTCGATGATTTATGCGGGTGTACGACCAGAGCGCATTGCCAAGTTGGTTAACTTGGAAGGCTTTGGTATGCCGATGACGCAAGCGAAACAAGCACCAGGACGCTACCGGAAGTGGCTGGAGGAATTGCGCCAGGTACCAACATTGCGTCCGTATGCTAGTGCGGAAGAGGTGGCAGCTCGCCTACAGAAGACTAATCCGCGTTTGCGCGATGATAGAGCCGCCTTTTTGGCTCAACATTGGGCGAAAGAGAACGCACAAGGGCAATGGGAATTATTAGCCGACCCAGCACACAAGAATTCTTCGCCCTTGTTGTATCACGTTGATGATGTGTTGGAATGCTGGCAAAGCATTACGGCACCAGTGTTGTGGGTGGAAGCGAATGACACTGACATTTGGCGCATGATTGGTGCCAAAGAAGAAGCGCGCGCCGAGATTGACCGCCGCATGAAATTCATTCCACATCTGCAGGCCGAGGTGGTGATGGATGCCGGCCATATGCTGCATCATGATCAACCCGAAGTTCTGGCAAAATTGATCGAAGACTTTTTTGTGAAACCTTAAGCTGGATCTTACCCTTCACGAGGCGATTCCAAAAAAAACGCCCATCTGAGCTTGGTGTAAATCATTACCTGCGGTTTGCAATAAATAAGCGTGTCTAGCATACTGGGCGCGCTTTTTTTGTTTTTCGTCTTTGGATGGCTATCGTATGAACCAGTATTTTTATAAGGGGAAGGATGCCTCAACTTGGTCGCGGACGACTCGCTTACTTGCGTCTTTGTTGCTCGTGGTGATCCTGAGCGGTTGCGCCAGCATGAGCGCTTTCGAATCCGGTTTGCAGCCGTTTTCGACCGATGGTTGTAGCCTTTTTCCTGATCGATCCTACATCACTAAAGCAGATTGGTGCAGCTGTTGCTTGGCGCATGATCTCGCCTACTGGCGTGGCGGAACCGAGCAAGATCGTTTAAATGCCGATATAGCTCTGAAAAATTGCGTTCAACAGTCAACAAAGAATCCAGTACTCGCTAATTTGATGTTTGAAGGAGTGCGCCTTGGCGGTGGACCTTACTTTTTTACCAGTTATCGTTGGGGCTACGGTTGGAAAGTAGGGCGTGCGTACACGCCGTTGACAAAAGAGGAGGGTGCAGAAGCCGATCGTCTTGAGTCTGCATACCGCATTAATAATCCTCAACTCGTTTGTGATTCTAAACTGGGGCAAGGCATTCCAAGCTGCCAAACACAGACTCCAAGCGTCCACCGTTGAGCTTTCGCCCTACTAAATTGATGCAAGCTGAGCTTGCATTTTTTCTTGCACTTTTTTCATTCTCTGAGAATTTTCCATTTCTTTGGAACTTCTATTGAGGTTCAAGGTAATACACTTAGAAGCGCGCTCGAAACGGGGGCGGTACGATGGAGAAAACCACCTGCGCAAGAAAGAGGTAGCTGGTGATTTCAGCATTCCTCCACTTTCGTGGCGCGAAAAATTTGCTAGTGTTTGAAACGAGATTGGCGGCGAATGACGGCAGAAATGACGGACCAAGATTTATGGAGAGCGATGCGACAAGGTGATGCGCAGGCTTTCGTTGGTCTATACCGTCGATATCAAGCGCCATTGTATCGTTACGCTCTATTGCGAACTGGATCGGAAGCGGCTGCCGCGGATCTAGTGCAAGAAGTGTTTATGGGCTTAATGCAAGATCAGTATCGTTATGACCCCTTATTGGGGCAACTACAGTACTTTTTGTTTGGGGTCATTCGGAATCTGGCGCTCAAACACGATGCCGGACAGCGCCGCTTTGATTCTATCGATCACAAAGACGAGGACGATGAAAACCCCGACGACGTCATCTGCGAAAACCCAGGGCCAGCACAACGATTGCTACAAAAAGAATTGGCAGAGAATCTGAGACAAGCCATTGCGAAACTTTCGCCGCATTATCGCGATGTCTTGATCTTATTCGAAATTGAAGAATTGTCGTATCTGGAAATTGCCGAAATTTGCCAGATTAATGTCGGCACGGTGCGTTCGCGATTGTCGCGTGCAAGACAGGCACTGGCAGAGCGTTTAACTGATTGGCAGGAGGAACATCGTCGTTTTGCGTGAGTCTATTTGTGAGCGCGGCGACGGATGATGAAGAGTGAAAAAATGAAGGATAGAACGGATTTTAGCCATGCTGAAAAGCAGCTTGTAGAGCCGACGCCGGAATCGGTTGACACCGTATTGCGGCCTTATATGTCGGAATTGCGCGATGTACTGAAACATCATCAAGCCCCTTTCGCGGTAGAACAAGCACTGTTGGCACAGTTCAAGCAACAACATCGTCCGCAGCCTTGGTACAAAAAGCTGGGAGAGATGTATTGGCAGATGGCGAGTGCGGTGGCGGTGGCCGTTCTTGCTCTTAGTGTGACGGTACAGACCACGCGTTTAGAACAAGATTGGACAGCTTCACAGACACAAATGATGGCCGAGAGCTCGTTGCATGAAGAGATTCCTTTTGTGGCCTTGGGTAGCGGTGAGGAAATTGTCATGCAAGACAATATGCGCATTGTGCAAGCAGAAGTGCCACATACCATGTTGGCAAGTATGGGCATCAGCGTGAGCGCCGATCAAATCGGCGGTAGCTCGACAGCCGAGATGCTGTATGGAGCCAATAACCAACCATTGGCGGTGCGCTTCGTACCGCCAAGTTTGAAATGAAAATGAACTAGCGACACCCCTTTTGGAGGAGATAAAGATGAAATTGAAACGGTTTAATGCATGTGTCATATTCGCACTGTTGGCGATGGGAAGTAGCCATGTCATGGCGCAAGGTGTCGGCTTGATCGACGGAGACGAGCCTCAAAACGATAGAAGAGTTGAGGTGCGTACGCAAACGGTGATGATGAATCGAAGTGGGCAAGGTTCTAAATCGGAAGCAATAACTTTCCCTGAAAAGACAGGATTCTTCACTAATTCAATGGGGGGCATGCATTTTGTTTCATCGGAAATTCCTGTCAAAAATGCTCCATATAGCGCAGAAGCAATAACAGAAGTAGTGCAGAAATTACCAGATGGTAATTCGATCAGTAACAAGACTTCGATGTTAAGTTTTCGTGATAGTCAAGGTAACACTAGAACTGAAATGCGGAATGCAAAAGGAGATACCACGCAAATTGTGATCGCCGAAGTGAACGGGGCAGTTACAACACTCAACCCAAACACAAAAACCGCAACCAAGATCGAATCGAAACTTTCACTCATTTCAGGGGGAAATAGCGCCGGAAAACGTGACGCCAGCGCGGAAGACGCGCGAAGGGTGAAAGGGCACAGTGAGAATATTGAAATACGCGCCACAGTAGAAGAAATGAAAAGCGGTGAAAAGACTGTGGTGGTGCGCCGAGTTGACGCTGGTAATACAGCCGACGGGACGTCACGCGGGCATGGTAAAGAACTGACGATTGATCTGCGTGGCCCAGATTCCTCGTCAAAGTTTGGTGTGGTTTCCAATGGTCCTGATGGTGCTTTTATGCGGCTATTCGCAGATAGTAAATGGGCTGCAAAAAAGCAAACTAAATCGCTCGGCAGTAAGGAAATCGACGGCATTAAAGTCGAAGGTAAGCTGACAAGTTACGAGATACCGGCAGGTGAAATTGGAAATGCACAGCCGATCATTGTAAGTGATGAGGTTTGGACTTCCCCAGAATTGCAAGTCGTTATTTATTCCAAACACAGTGATCCCCGCTCTGGAGAGAATATCTATCGTCTAACAAACATTAAGCGTGATGATGTTTCGCCTTCTTTGTTTAAAGTACCGAGTGATTTTAAGGTCCGTGACCTTGGGAAGTTGATGAAAGTACTCGTTGAAGAAAAGAACGAGAAAGCCGAACAAAAGTAAATAAGTGGAATCGGGGCAGTGGCAAAGTGATTGTCGCCTGCGCTGCCTCGCCGTTGATTCTGAATGTGACGCTGAGCTTAGTGATTTGCAATCGAGTGTGTGCATTTTCTGAATTTTTTGCTCGAATGCAAAGCACTACGCTAGGCACTTGTGGTACGTGATCACCGCGATGCATTTCAGTAGTGACTCTAGTGAAGGCTAGGGACATTTGCAGATCTCTCTGCTAGCGAATTGTTCTTGAAACAGTTCGCTTTTTTCTTTTCAGCTTGGATTTTGCTCTTGCAAAGTAATATCAACGATGATGTCGATCGTAAGGACGATACTCGGGCCATCAAAGTGTCAAAGATCTTGCCGCAATGTTTTCATAGCTAAGTTTTCTAAGGTGGTCATCAGCGACAAAGTCAATCTAGGTTAAACTCTTGCTTATTTGACTTAGGGGCAGTACAGGCATCTCAATAGAGTGCTTGCATGGCCCATTTTCTGATTGCCGACCATGAGTACCAGCAAACCCTACGGTTTTACCACCACGATTCTGCACAACGACCGTCAAAAATCTATTGAGCACGGTTCCCCTCATAAGCCTGTCCACACCTCGGTCACTTACGGTTACGCCGATGCGCGGGATCTTGCTGAAGTGTTTCAGGGCAAACAAAGTGGCTATCGTTATGGTCGCCAAGGTAACCCTACAGTCTCCGCCTTAGAAGACAAAATCACTAAGATGGAAGAGGGCTACGGCACGATTTGCTTCGCGACCGGAATGGCGGCCATAGGTGCGGTGTTTCAAGGCTTGCTGCGCAAAGGCGATCACATTGTTTCTTCCGGTTTTCTTTTTGGCAATACGAACAGTGTATGGCAGACTTGTGCTGACCAAGGTTTAGAATTGTCGTTGGTGGATGCAACCGATGTGGCGAAAGTGGAAGCGGCATTACAGCCTAATACACGCATGGTGTTTGTCGAGACCATCGCCAATCCGCGTACGCAAATTGCAGATTTGGCCAAGATTGGCGAACTGTGCCATCAACGCGGTATTTTGTACGTGGTTGATAACACCATGACTTCGCCTTACCTGTTCCGCCCCAAGGCGGTCGGTGCTGGTTTGGTTGTCAATTCGTTGACGAAGTCGATCGCGGGCCACGGCAATGTGCTCGGTGGTGCTTTGACGGACACGGGTTTGTTTGACTGGAGTGCCTATCCGCATATCGCACAGAATTTCCGTAAGCAAGCACCAGCGGCACAAGGATTGGCGCAGTTACGCGCAAAAGCCCTGCGTGATTTTGGCGCTTCTTTGGCGCCTGATGCAGCCCATCAGATCGCGGTTGGAGCCGAGACCTTAGCATTGCGCATGGAGCGCGAAAGTGCCAATGCCTTGGCTTTGGCGAGTATGTTGGAAGCCGATCCGCGGGTCGCTAAGGTGCATTACCCTGGTTTGAAATCACATCCGCAGCATGCTCTGGCAGGTGAGTTGTTTAAAGCCTATGGCGCGCTGTTTAGTTTTGAACTGCAGCCAGAGATCGATTGCTTTGATTATTTGAACCGCTTAAAGCTGGCAATCAATGCCACGCATTTGGGCGATACGCGTACACTTGTAATTCCGGTAGCACACACCATCTTCTTCGAAATGGGCCCAGCCCGTCGTGCGGAAATGGGAATCAATGATTCTCTGATCCGCGTCTCGGTCGGCATCGAAGATACCGACGATATCGTGCACGACTTCAAACAAGCTTTAGAAAGCTAGCCTCACGTCGTTTTAGTTTTTTTGCCTTGGCAAGATCTTGAGGTTTGGTTTTCCAAAAATTTTTTTGGTGAAGGAATAATGTTCTCTCTAGCGTACAAGATGACCCAACGCGATTGGCGTTCGGGAGAATTAAGATTCCTGCTAATCGCACTGATGGTGGCGGTGGCTTCGCTGACTTCGGTCGGCTTCTTCGTGGATCGATTACGCGCCGGTCTTGCGCGGGATGCAGGTCAAGTTTTAGCCTCGGATCTATTGGTCAGCTCAACCAAGGAGATTCGCAGCGATTGGAAACAAGCTGCCCAGCAACGCCGATTGCAAGTCGCCGAAACCGTGGTCTTTCCGAGCATGGCCATTTCTGGCGAAGGCGAGACCTCAACCGCGAAGTTAGTGACTATCAAGGCCGTTTCCGCCGCTTACCCTCTGCGCGGAAGTCTCAAACTGGAATCGGATAGCCCAGATAAAGCGGGCAAGAAGGAACGTGTTGCCAGCGGAGGTCCAGCGGTGGGCACAGTTTGGGTTGACCCTGCTTTACTCCCCAGCTTGAACGCCAAACTCGGAGACGTGATCGCACTGGGCGACAAGAAATTCAAAATCGACAGCGTCATCGCAGCAGAGCCAGACCGAGGCGCAGGATTCCTTGGTTTTGCACCGCGCGTCATGATGGCAGCAAGCGACCTTCCTGCAACCAATCTCATTCAAGATGGCTCGCGCGCAACTTATCGTTTCTTGTTGGCCGGTGACAAATCTGCGATTACAGAATTTCAGAAATTCCTTGAGCAGGACATCAAAGACAAAGACCTCAAAGGTACGCGCATAGAAACCATTGAGAACGGCAATGAACAATTGCGCACGACCTTGGATCGTGCCGATCAATTTCTCAGTATGGTGAGTGTGTTGTCGGCAATGCTGTCTGCCGTGGCAATTGCGATGGCCGCACGTCGCTTCATGCAGCGCCATATTGATGCGTGTGCGATGCTGCGCTGTCTTGGTCTCACTCAGAATCAAGTGACGCAGATGTATTTGATTGAGTTCGCTCTGCTCGGCATTCTCGGAAGTATCGCTGGCGTCTTATTGGGTTTTCTAAGCCATTATGTTTTACTCGAATGGTTGGGCAAATTGGTTGCCAGTGATCTACCAGCAGCGAGTGTGATTCCTGCTTTGCAAGGACTCGCGGTCGGTATGTTGTTACTGCTTGGTTTCGCCATGCCGCCGATTCTGCAATTGCGTAATGTGCCGCACAATCGTGTAATTCGTCGTGAACAAGAAGCACCACAAGCCTCGGTGTGGCTCACTTACGGTTTCGGTCTTGTGATGTTCGTCGGCTTATTGTTGTGGCAAACGGGCGATGTGAAAGTCGGCGTCACAGTGGCGATTGGATTTTTGGTTGGCATGGGTTTATTCGCCTTGGTCGCTTGGCTCGGTGTCAAATTCTTGAAACGCATGCGCAATGTTTCTAGTCATGCGTCGTGGAGATTCGCCATCACCGCTTTGCAGCGCAGGCCTGGCGCCACTATCACGCAAGTGGTGGCTTTAGCTTTAGGCTTAATGGCCTTGTTGTTATTGACGGTTGTGCGCGGTGATTTAATCGCCGCATGGAAGCAAGCCACACCACCCGATGCGCCTAACCACTTTATCGTCAATATTCAACCCGATCAGAAAGAAGAAATCGCGAACCGTTTGCGTGACTTTGGTCAACCTGCAATGTATCCCATGATCCGCGGGCGCTTAGTTGAGGTCAATGGCAAGGTCTTAAATCCTAAGTCGTATCAAGAAGAGCGAGCGAATAACTTGGTCGAGCGCGAATTCAATTTGTCGACCATGCAAGATCTCCCAGCAACGAATCAAATTGTCGCAGGTGCTTGGTATGACGACGCCACCGCAAACGAAGCAGAAGCATCGGTCGAAGAGGGTTTAGCGAAAACCTTGCAATTAAAACTCGGCGATAAGCTGAGCTTTGATATCGCCGGACAAAAAGTGGTCGCGCGTATCAGCAGTTTGCGTAAATTAGATTGGGGCTCGATGCGGGTCAATTTCTTCGTCATTATTAATCCTAAGAGCATGCAAAATATGCCGCAGACTTTAGTGACGGCTTTCCGTGTGCCGGATGATAAGAAAAATTTCCCGAGCCAGCTCAGTCGTGATTTCCCGAATTTGACAGTGATGGATGTTGGTGCCATCGTCAAACAACTACAAGACGTGCTCGATCAAGTGATCACGGCGGTTGAGTTTCTATTTTTATTCACCTTAAGCTCTGGGGTCTTGGTCTTGTATGCGGCTTTGGCGGGTTCGCAAGATGTCAGGATGCGTGAGGCTGCCTTGCTGCGTGCGCTAGGTGCGACACGCAAACAATTATCACAAGCGCAGTGGGTCGAATTTATTTTGGTCGGCAGCCTCGCTGGCTTATTTGCTGCCTCGGGTGCTAGTGCGATTGGTTGGGTGCTGGCCAAGTTTGCGTTCAAATTTGCGTGGACTTTCTCGCCCATGGTGTGGCTTGCTGGTATTGCGGTCGGCGCCTTGTGCGCAATGATCGGTGGATGGCTGGGTTTGCGGAATGTTCTCAATCAGCCGCCTTTACTGAGCTTACGGAACGCTTAGGAGTTTGCGGAACGCGTAGGAATTTGCGGAATGCTTAGCGCTCATGCATCAATCCACAAAATATCGAAGAGTGAATTGAAAATGGACCAAGAAGAAGAAAAATCCAATCTGTATGAATTAATTGGTGGCGCCGATAAACTACGCGAATTGGTTGATCGCTTTTATGATTTAATGCAATTAGAACCTGAGTTCGCCGGCATCAACGCCATGCATCCACAACCGAATGATAGTTCACGCGACAAGCTATTTTGGTTTTTATCTGGTTGGATGGGCGGCCCCAATTTGTATATCGAACAGTTTGGCCATCCGCGTTTGCGGGCGCGTCATCTGCCTTATTCAATTGGCGTGTCTGAACGTGATCAATGGTTGCGTTGCATGGCTTGGGCTATGCAAGATGTGCAGATTGAAACCAGTTTGCAAGAGCATCTGATGCACTCATTCATGCAGACCGCCGATTGGATGCGTAATCGTGCAGGGTAAGCAAAGCCTTCCGCATACTCTTAGAAAATAGGATAGCAATGAGTTTGTTTGAAATCATTATTGGCGTCGCTTTATTGCTCATCATCGTATTGCAAATACTTGTCTTATTGCGCAAATCTGGTCAGCAAGACAGTTCTGTTCTGATGACGCAGCTCCAGCAAATCCATCAACAGCAAATGCAAGCGCAGGAGCGTAGCGAGCGAACTTTGCGTGAGCAAGTGCAATCGACTGCGCAAGCAACGCGGCAAGAACTCGGTGGAAATTTTGCACAGTTGCAGCAAACCTTAGCGGCACAGTTGACCAGTGTCGCCACGCTACAAAATAATCAAATCGATGCCTTCTCGCAGCAATTGGTCAAACTCAATGAAAGCAATACCCAGCAGCTAGAACAAATGCGCATGGCCTTGCTGCAAATGAGCCAATCAGCCCGTGAAGAGCAGGGCACGAGTTTGAAATTATTCGCCGACACCTTACAGCAAAGTTTGACGAGCTTGAGTGAATCGAATGCGCAACGACTGGCAGAGATTCGCGCTACGCTGGAGCAGAAGATTCAGCAACTTCAGGCTGAGAACGCTAGCAAGCTCGAGGAGATGCGCAAGACCGTCGATGAGAAATTGCATGCGACCTTGGAGCAACGGCTCGGGGAATCCTTCAAACAAGTCTCTGAACGCTTGGAGCGTGTACATCAAGGTCTCGGCGAGATGCAGCAATTGGCCGTCGGTGTCGGTGATTTGAAACGGGTTTTGACCAATGTGAAGACGCGTGGTACTTGGGGGGAAGTGCAGTTGGAAATGGTGTTGGAGCAGATGCTCACGCCCGATCAATATGCAAAGAATGTTGAGACGATTCCGGGTACGAATGAGCGCGTGGAGTTCGCCATCAAACTACCAGGCAAAGACGATGACAAGGCGCCAGTTTGGATGCCGATTGATGCGAAATTCCCCAAGGAACAGTACGAACGCTTACTCGATGCTGCCGAACGTGCCGATGCTGATGCGGTGTCGCAAGCGGGGAAGGAACTCGAACGTGCGATTCGAGGCGAGGCTAAAACCATTGCTGAAAAATACCTGTCGCCACCACTGACGACTGATTTCGCAATCTTGTTCTTGCCGACGGAAGGCTTGTATGCCGAAGTGATGCGTCGCCCCGGTTTGGCTGATGAACTTCAACGTACACATCGCGTATCGATTGCTGGGCCTTCTACCTTGTCGGCATTACTCAATAGTTTGCAAATGGGTTTCCGCACTTTGGTTTTGGAGAAGCGGTCCTCTGAAGTGTGGCAAGTCTTAGGGGCTGTGAAAACGGAGTTCGGTAAATTTGGAGAGGTGCTGGCAGCAACTAAAACCGCTTTGCAACGCGCTGCCGACAATATCGAAAAAGCGGAAACGCGTAGTCGTCAGATGAATCGTAAATTGAAGTTGGTCGAGGCACTACCGAGCGAGCAAGCACAGGGACTATTAGGTATTGACGAAAACTTCGATGATGAAAACTGAGCCCTAACCTACAGAACATGATGCGAAAAACACCAATATACAATCCCATAGCGAACATGGATTTGATCAACATCGATCGACATCGGCAGACAAGAAATGTCAGCGCCCTCCTTGGCGCGCCGTATCGCGTTGAAAACGAGGTATGGGCTTGCCCCGTCGAGTTGCGTGGCTTTGAGCCCCAGTATCCTGATATCCAAGGTGAAGGGGCTATGCAAGCCTTGGGCTTAGCGCTTGGCTTTCTAAGACAACGTTTGGGCGACTTGCTCGATCAAGGGGAAATCTTTTATGTCCTTGGTGACGAAGAGGTTCTTGATCGAGCTCTTCTTGAAGTACTCTTAGGGCAACATTAAAACTTGCTCTAGTCGTCGACTTGCTTGGAAATTGGTAAGGTGAACCAAAAGGTCGAACCTTGATTTTCGACCGAAGTGAAACCGATCTGCCCACCCATCAACTGCACCAAAGCCTTGCAAATACTAAGGCCCAAGCCTGTGCCTTTTTGTGGACGGCTATCGTTGGCACTAGTTTGGGCGAAGCGATGGAAAATATTCGGATGGTAAGCTGCGGGTATGCCAGTACCGAAATCTTGAATTTCGACACGTACGACATCGCCTTGTTCGAGCAGGCGAATGTGTATTTCACTTGCTTGCGGTGAAAAACGAACGGCGTTCGATAAAAGATTAGCGAAGACTTGTTGGACGCGATTAGGATCGACCATGACCCAAATCGGCACCACGGGGTCGGCTAAGTTATAACGAATTTGCTTTTGCGTGGCATAAATTTCGTTATCGCTCAGTGTGATCTTGGTTAATCCAGTCAGATCAACCCGTTGTAATTCGAGTGAAAGCGTGCCTGATGCGATTTTTTCGACGTCGATGATATCGCTCAATAAGGTGCTCAAACGCTCGGAGTTGCGCAAAGCGACTTTCACTAAATTGCGAGCGGTTGGTGGCAAACTCACCAGAGTTTCACTGGCCAGTAAACCTAAGGCGCCATGAATCGAGGTCAATGGTGTCCGCAATTCATGATTTACGGTCGATACATATTCACTTTGAATTTGGTCGTGCGTCTCTCTTTGCTTCAGAGTCTTGTGCATTTCCAGCAAATTGCTATAGGCACGCAAAGAAGAAATCACCGTGGTACGTAGTTTTTGCACGGTGAGTTCTGATTTGTCTTTATAGTCGTTGATGTCATAAGCGCCAACCACTTCGGTTTCAGGCGCTTTGCCAGACTGACCGGTACGCAAGACAATACGTACCAATTGATTCTTGAGTTGTTCGCGAATTTGACGCGTCAATACCAAGCCGGCGTCTTCGGTTTCCATGACGACGTCGAGCAAGACCAAGGCGATATCATTCGGTTTCGCTAGTATTTCGAAGGCTTCTTTGGCGCTATAAGCGGAAATCAGTTCTAGCGATTTGTCTTGAAATTTGAAATCGCTCAGCACTAAGCGCGTAACGTGGTGCATGTCGGCGTCGTCATCGACTACCAATACGCGCCATACATTGGGATTGCTAATGCCAAGATCGATGATCTCTTCTAAATCTTCTACGACTAAGACTTCATCTTCATCGGCGAGGGGTTTGTCCATCGAGGTTTCCTGTTTGTCGGTATTTGATAGTGATTCGTCTCGCGCTCGTTCGCTACAGTTCGCTATCTTGCCGTTGTTTTGATTGTGAGTGTTTTTATTTTTTGTGCTGGTTATCTTAATTCAGTTTGGTGTGGTCAACAAGTTCTCCTGAAAGCTGTATGGAAACGATTTCAAATAGTTAATGCGATTTGAAATTAGAGAGGCTAAAACACCGAGCCAAAGACCAGTTAATTGTAACAATTTGCTTTCATTGTTGCTCTGCACAAAAGCCTGTGTTAGTCTTCGCCCTTCAGCGTTTTTAGGGGATATCTCCGTGGATAGTTATAGTTGTCGACCGCGCGTCGAAATCAAACTGGCACAGTAACTCGAGATTCTCCGGTCTCCAACACTACTTTGCCAGCACATGGCAAGTAGTATTCTTTGCAAGCGGTGTCGTTTTCCGCAGCTTTTGCATTCTCTACTTCCTCCTTACTTTTAGTCTTTCTTCGTCCTAGTGGTGCGATCTTGTTTCGCGCGTGCTGGAATGAGAACTTAGTCTTGATTCAACTCGAATCAGGGAGGTATTTATGTTCGAATTATTTAGCCCGCAAAAGTCATTGACAGCTTTGCAGGGCAAGGGCCCTAATCGTTGGGATTGGGCCTTGCTTCCTATCGTTTTAGCGGTGATTGCCGTTTTCGCCTTCGCAGCGATGCAAATGAGCCGACCCTTTGTGGTTGGCGAAGTGCTTGATATCTCACTTTCACCAAGCTATTTGCCGTATTACCTCCTGCGCACCATCTTGCGCATGTTCACGGCTTTGGCTTTCTCCTTATTGTTTAGCTTAGTGTTTGCAGCGATTGCGGTGAAGTATGCGGCAGCCGAAAAACTGATGATTCCGATGCTCGATATTTTGCAATCGGTACCGATTCTCGGTTTTCAAGCGATTGCGATTGCTCCTTTTATCGCTTTGTTTTCTGGCGATTTGCTCGGCGTAGAATGCGCTGCAATCTTTGCGATCTTTACTTCGCAAGCATGGAATATGGCATTTAGTTTGTATCAGTCTATGCGTAATGTGCCATCAGAATTAAGCGAAGCAGCAAGGATTTTTCGACTCTCATCGTGGCAGCGTTTCTGGCGTTTGGAGTTGCCGTTTGCGATGCCGGGATTGCTTTGGAATATGATGATGTCGATGTCTGGCGGCTGGTTCTTCTTGGTTGCGGCGGAAGCGATTTCAGTTGCAGGGCAGGACATCAAATTGCCTGGTATTGGTTCGTACATTGCCGTCGCCATCGAAGCCAAGAATGGGGCGGCGATCGCCTATGCCATTCTCGCGATGTTGGCCGGCATTATTTTGTACGATCAATTGTTTTTCCGCCCGCTGTTGGCGTGGGCCGATAAATTTCGTTTTGAAGAATCACAAGGCGAGACGGCACAACAATCTTGGTTGCTCGATTGGATGCGTAATAGTCTGTGGTTTCGGGCGTGGACCCACAAATTATGGCGTCAGTTAGCGCGTGCTTTGTCTTGGTTTCGCACCAACTATGATGGACGTTCTGAACGTGCACGTCGGCGTCATTTGCCAACCCAGTGGGCTCGTGCTTGGGATGCGTTTTTGTTAGTCGCAGCGGTAGTCGCCGCCTATCGTTTATTCGTGTTTGTGCACAGTGATGTCGGTTGGAGCGAAGTTGCGCACGTGGTGTGGCTAGGCATCTTAACTCTGCTAAGGGTTTTAGTTCTGATTGCCTTGGCCTCGGCGGTGTGGGTACCTATTTCGGTCTGGATTGGTTTGCGTCCGCAGTATTCTCAACGCGTGCAGG
>CAYWNE010000067.1:0-20493 GCA_964459555.1 uncultured Burkholderiaceae bacterium
CATCGACACCATATCCGCCGTACCATTCGCAATGATCTCTTCAGCTTGAGCTGGCATGTTGATGCGATTTGAAGCAATCACAGGAATCGAGACCGCTTGTTTCAGACGCCCCGAAACACTGGCGAAGGCGGCACGCGGCACCGAGGTCACAATCGTTGGCACACGCGCTTCATGCCAGCCGATGCCTGTGTTGAATAAGGTCACGCCGGCCTTTTCCAAAGCTTGCGCGACGGCGACTACTTCGTCCCAGCTATTACCGCCCTCGACCAAATCAAGAATCGAATGGCGATACATGATGATGAATTTTTCTCCAACCGCAGCGCGCACACGTTTGACGATTTCGACTGGCAAACGCATGCGATTTTCAATCGAACCGCCCCAGCGATCAGTGCGATGATTGGTGCGCACGCAGAGGAATTGATTCAATAAGTAGCCTTCGCTACCCATAATTTCGACGCCGTCATAACCCGATTGCTGTGCCAATTTAGCGCAGCGGACGTAAGCTTTGATGGTGTTTTCGATACCCGCTTCATCGAGCGCTTTCGGCTTGAATTTGGAAATCGGTGCTTGCTTATCTGAAGCCGACACGATAAACGGTTGATAACCATAACGACCCGCATGCAGAATCTGCATGACGATCTTTCCGCCTTCTTCATGCACCGCCTTGGTGACTTTACGATGGTTAAACACATCACCAAAGAAGTTCATGGTGCCGCCAAAGGGCAGTAACCAACCTTGTCGGTTCGGTGAAATCCCACCTGTCACAATGAGGCCCACGCCACCGCGAGCACGCTCCCTGAAGTAGGCAGCTAATTTGCCATAATTATAAAAACGATCTTCTAAACCCGTGTGCATGGACCCCATCATGACGCGGTTACGCAGCGTCGTGAAGCCAAGATCGAGCGGTTCTAACAGGTGAGGAAAATGCGCGTTTGTCATAGCGAAGCTCTATAAGAATCAAGATCAGCAAAGAATACACAAGCTTGTTCAAAATAGCGAAATTTTGACTAGTTGATAGTCTCTAAACTGTCTCGTAAATGTTTGTAAGCAAAAATCAGGCAATTCGTAACAAATGTAAATGTCTTTGGTTTTTACATGATCACAAACTAAGTTGAACTAAAGTAGGCATAGAAAACTAAGGCCATCTACAGTTCGCTTGCTATGAAATACACACTCTACCAACAACTCGTGCGCTCAAATGAAGCGCAGCTCTTGCGTCGCATTTTCGCCGACCTCGAGTATCTTGGCATAATTGGCAAGTATGGCAACTGCTGCCTCTTCATCAACGCGCTAGCTGCTGAAATTCTAAAACTGCATGAGTTTGAAGTGGAATTGCGCCCTTGTATCGCCGTCATCGATCAGGAAAATCGTGGACGCTTCTTACTGGGCGCCAAAGAGTATAGCCAAGCGCATCAGTTACCCTCGCATGTGGTCTGCATTGTCAACAAAACCGTTTTACTCGATTTTGGCCTAGGTAATGTGCGTAGGTATTTTGATGCCGAGTTCTTCCAAGCCATGCTCCTCCCTTTGTCGAACTATCACGCTGAGTGTCATCAAGTGTTATGTGAGGCGCATCCTGCCCCCGATCTTACGATCAATTATGTCGCGGATGAGGCTCCAGCCATGCTCGATATCGAAATCGCAGCACAAAGATCGACACTTGAAAAATGTTTATCCGACTATCGGCGCTATACCAAAAATCGGCTTAAATTCAATGTTGTCAGAGCGCTTCGCAAGCTTTATCGAGCCCGCCCTTTCAATTCAGGACAAGCGCCCGAACTCAAACGTATCGTCGGCAATTTCGACGATACATGGTTCGACTAAGCTAGGCGAATTGAGAGAGGACCGCGAGCGCCTCAGCGCTATCGCGGCCTGCGGATTCGTAATCACGTTCGAAATAAGATTTGAGTGCATTGTCTTGTTCGAGCTGCTCCCTCGACAAATGTCGAAACCCCATATTCCAATGAGAGAAGAGTCGCGCTTCAATGGCGCCTTGCAACACCACCCTTACCCGCCGATGCCTTGGATCTTCTTCGATGCGTTCAAAAGTATGCGTGACGTCTGCACGCTCGCCTTCTAAAATTTGCAGGAAGCGACCGTTGGCGTACAGCAGCATGCCGGTGACGGTGCGTGCCGTATTATTGCGTACCGCATGGCTGTGAATCGCTGCCAATACAGATTCATCAGCAGCGAGTTCACTGATGTAGATGAGCTGATACAAAGCCATATACCGCTCCTGATCAAAAACAAGTAGCTGCAGTGTAGTCAGCGAAACGCTTTGATGCAAACCCAGGCACTTGGTCTACATCAAAGTCTCCTCAATTTGCTCAACTAAATCGGTGCACCCGGTGGGATGCTTGGTAGACCACGTAGTTTGACACTCTTAGGATCGCGCAGATAGTTCAGGATCAGCTCGGAAGCTTGTTGATGGCTATCGGCTTGGGTGCCGCGCCCCGGATTTTTCTTCAGCCACAACGCCCAAGCTTGCAACTGCTGTCTGACTTGCGCTTGCACTTGGGGGTGCAAGCGTCCACTGTCCAACATCGACAACACGGCATCAAGCACAACCCAATTTGACGCTAATTGAACTGCTTCGCCGGCCACGACTTTGCCGTCTATCGCCCCACGTTGCCAAGTTACCGCAAAAATCTGTTTTAATAATTCATCGACACCAAGTTGCTGCGCATCGCGTGCATGTTGCCACGCCAAGCGATTGAAACGCGCAGTATCAAACAAGAACAAACTAGTTTGCGCGGCCGCCGCCTCGACCGCTGAAAAAGCATCAAAGGCGACACTCATGCGTGTAGCAAAGTATTCGGGAGTTTTGTTAAAGCCTTCACTCTGAGGCGTCAATGCATCCAACACAGAGCGAGGTAAAGCTAACTGTTCGGCTTGTAAGCTCTCACACATTTTCTTCAAAGCGAGGCGCTGGTTTTTTGCATCGACCACCTTCACGCCAGCTTGCACCCGTCCTTGGTTGGCGTCCTGTGCTAAACCATATTCATACTCACCACCGGCGATCAAGCGCGCAACCGCTTCAACTTGATAACGATGGAGTAAATAAATCGGCACTAAGCGGGCTTCGAGCTCTCCTAGTTGTCGTTGCGGCGGCAAGACGGCGAGCGAGAAGTGGTCCAAAGCTTGGCGACGAATCTTCATCAATTGATCGTAGCTTGCAATCGAGTCAGGCCCAAAATCCCATAGCAAGCCATTCGGATGCATGGACGAAGTTGGGCGAGAATCCGCATCACCGACATATTGCAAACCTGCAGCTCTTGCTTCCTCGCGCAATTTCGCCAAAGCCTGTTGCTCATCTTGTCCGGGGAAATTCGCATACAAATGTTTGATCACAAAATCATCCCATGGACCAACGCCAACACCATAAGCTTGATTGACTTGCGGCTCACCCTTGGCATTCAAGCTCAGCACAGGATGAGGATAATCCATGACCGAACCATTGCCATGACGGCTAGGTGCAAAATTGTGCGCGATTCCCAAAGTATGGCCAACTTCATGTGCCGCTAATTGACGTAAGCGCGCTAGGGCCATTTGTTCAGCTGCTTGCTTCTTTTCGGCTTGCGTCAACTTGCCATAGGGTGCCAACAGACTCTCTGCGATCAAAATATCTTGGCGCACGCGCTGCGAGCCGAGTGTCACCGTTCCTTTGATGATCTCACCTGTACGCGGATCGGTAATTGCGTTACCGTAAGACCATCCACGCGTTGCTCGATGCACCCACATAATCGTGTTATAGCGGATGTCCATAGGATCTGCACCTTCCGGCAACATCTCCACGCGGAAGGCATCTTTGTATCCTGCTTTCTCAAATGCAGACGACCACCAACGAGCGCCATCAAGCAAGGCCGAACGTACCGGCTCAGGCGTGCCGCGATCGAGGTAATACACGATCGGTTTCTTCACACTACTGACTGCAGCGGTCGGATCGGTCTTCTCTAACCGATGACGCACTTGCCAATGGGTGATAATACTCTCAGAAAGCGGAGTTCCAAAATCCATTGTTTCAACGTCGAAACCACCAGAGAAAGGATGGTAGACGCGCTTTTGATAATTCTCCGGCAAACGCACCAAACTAATATGCTGCTGCAGTCGTAGATTTTTCGGATCGGCTGCCACGTCACGTACATAATTGCCTTCTCCAGGGCCGCTGAAATTGAGCATGGCTTCAAGCTCCGTATTATCAGGAAAGCTCTTGGCCTGCGCGGTCAGCACTGCACTGCGCTTTTCATCGACCACGTAATTACCTTGTCGAGTTTGACTAAGTCGCTCAGCAACTCCATGACGATCACTCAATAGGAAGGATGAGAAATCAATCAAATATTGCTGATTTTCCTGGGCCAAAATATCACCTGCCCACAATACCGCACCGGCAAACGCTTCGTTGACGGAATCGCGTTCGTCTTTACTGTTTGAGGTCGCGATGAAGCGCGTATTTTCTTGAATTAAATACAGACGCTTACCATGTCGTTCAAAATGCACTAAGTGACTTCCGCCAGCCTGACCGCGATCAAGGCCGATATCGTTTGAGCCCAAGGCGTGTGGCAAGGAGGTCGTGAGCAGGAACGATGAGCTGCGCTCAGGCACGGCTAAATACAACTTCCCCAGATCCTGGTGCGTCCATACATCAAACAAACCAGCCTGCTTCTTAAAGCCAGAGAGATGCGCAGCAAAGCCTGGGAAGACCAAGCCAACTGCTGGCGCTGACGTTGGTTGAGCTGGAGAAGCCGAAGCCTGCGCATAGCAAGCAAGGTTTGGCGCAAAAGCCAAAACCACCGCGAGCACACCAACACGCAAATGGCATAAGAGGGAAGGATCAGAATGCATGAGGAACCTTTTCTAGTTGATTTACAAAACGAAAGAGCAGAAGCGAAAACAAAGAAGCAAAAAATTTTCAACTTGGTCTTTGACGAAGATCGACAAAATAAGTTGCCAAAAACCTCGTCATAACATAAACGAAGTGCTAGCAAATCTGATCATTTCACAAAGTTATTCTAAATCGACGTACCCGAGTGTCCACAAAACGCGCACAAATTGTGACTTTTACGAGCAAGTTATACGGCTTTTGCTACAATCAAATCACGATAAACGAGCCGACCAACAAGGGTCAAGGGAAAGCATCATGAAGCATAAGCACCTCGTTTCGCTCTGTCTTTTCATGGCGACTGCGCTAAGCCCTTCAATCGCAGTTCGTGCACAAGAGATCATCCCACTGTACACCATCGCGGAATTCGATACGCGTGGCAAAGAAGTACCGCTGTCCAAAACCAATCTTCAACTACTGACTTATCTTGAGCAACAACTCAATATTAAGTTTGATTTGCGACGCGTGCCTTGGAAGCGGGCGATCGAAAACGCGCTCAGTGACGGCGGCATGTTAATGGGCATGTCCATCACCAAAGAACGTAGCCAAAAGTTCGTGTTTTCTGAAGCGATCAATGGCAATGGAAACTGGCTCGTGACTCTGTGTGAGCGTAGTTTTAAATACGACAAACTCGACGACCTCAAAGGTAAAACCATAGGCATTGTCTCCAGTACCAGCGTTGGCGAGGAATTTGATGCGCAAGCAAATCAACTATTTAAAGTCGAACACGACACTGGCGCCGGCATTGCCCGTCTACAGAAATTAGCTTTGAAACGGGTTGATGCCTTAATTTGGTACGGCCATATCGGCAATCCGAAAGAGATTGAGGAATCCATCAACAAGAACTACGACATTAAGAAAAATGGCAACGACCAATTATTTTGTGTCATTAGTAAGCCTGTTTCCATTGTTACCAATCACTTCGCGATGAAGATTGACCCACAGCGAAATCAAATTATTCAAAGAATCAGCGCTGCCATCGTAAAGGGGCGTAAAGATGGCAGCATCCCAACCTTGAATTTACCAAACTGATACACTACGCCATTCATCTAGCATTCTTTACGACTTTTTCGATGGCAAGTTCTGCACCAGTAAAAAACCTCCAAGGTAAATTTGTTGAAGGTTCGATCATGCGTCATGTAGTCAACATGACCGCCACCGGATCGATTGGTCTGATCGCGGTTTTCGTGGTCGACGTCCTCAATCTGCTCTACATCTCCCGACTCGGCCGACACGAATTGGCTGCTGCGGTCGGTTACGCGAGCACACTCCTGTTCTTTCACACCTCGGTATCGATTGGTCTGTCGATTGCCGTGACCGCAACCGTTTCACGAGCCATAGGGAGTGGCGATTATCCGTTGGCTCGCCAATTCGCGGCGAGTTCACTCTACCTGATCGGTGGCATTAGTCTGGGCTTGGTCGTGCTGACCTATCCTTTCCTCGGCAATTTGCTTTCATTGCTCGGGGCGCAGGGTGAAACCGCTCAACTCGCAACACGCTTCTGCCAATTTATTCTGCCCTCAATTCCCTTGCTTGGGTTTGGCATGGCCACCAGTGCCCTTTTACGCTCGGTCGGTGACGGTAAGCGCGCTATGTTTGTCACTCTCGGTGCAGCTTTCGCAACTGCCCTACTCGACCCCTTGTTCATTTTCGGCTTTGATCTTGGCCTTGACGGCGCTGCGATTGCGAATATTTGCGCACGCTGCGTGATGGCGGGAGTTGGTTTTTACGCCGTGCTGAAGATTCATCATCTCTACGCAAAACCCAGTCGTGAAGTCTTTCAACGTGGCGCCAAGGCTTTTGCCAGCATCGGTGTGCCCGCTATCCTGACCAATGTCGCAACACCAGTCGGCAATGCAGCCGTAACCACGGCTATTGCGGCCTATGGCGATCAAGCAGTCGCTGGCTGGGCTGTGGTCTCGCGCTTGATTCCTATGGCTTTCGCTGGACTGTTTGCGCTATCAGGTGCGGTTGGCCCCATCCTCGGCCAGAATCTCGGTGCCAAACGTTTTGATCGCTTGCGCCAAACCATGCGCGACAGTTTGAAATTCACGCTCATTTATGTCTCTATTGCTTGGCTATTATTGGCGATCAGTAGTCATTGGATTGCCCGAGCCTTCGATGCCCACGGTATGGCGGAAGACGTGATTGTATTTTTCTGCGTCTTTATCGCTGGTAGCTTTCTCTTCAATGGTAGCTTGTTCGTCGCCAATGCTGCCTTCAATAATTTAGGTTATCCCTTGTATTCGACGGTGCTTAACTGGGGCCGTGCCACGATAGGTGTGATTCCCTTCGTCTATTTTGGCGGAATTTGGTTCGGTGCACGTGGCGTGATGGCGGGATATGGGCTTGGCGTGATAGGCTTCGGCATCGCCAGTATTTGGCTTTGCTTCAAAGTACTAAAGAAAATAGAACAACGAACTTCCGCTGGGGTTTAAGGTCCAAGCGGGTTCATATCACATGGAGACCCGCAATGAAATCCCTCATCGTCGCCTCAGCTCTTGCCCTGAGCCTTTCCACTGCCTTCGCACAGGATTACCAAAACTATACCAATAACGCACGGGCTGCCTTCAACAAGAAGGACTATGCGACGGCCATTCAACAGTTCAAATTAGCTTTCAAAATCAATCGAACGAAGTCTGGTGATCTCTACGATGCAGCCTGCATCGCGGCTCTTGCAGGTGACAAACAGCGTGCCTTAACCTGGTTAGAAGCCAGTATCGAACAAGGTTGGACTGATCTCGCCCACTTAAACGCTGATAGTGATCTGGTCAGCTTGCACAATGAAGCGCGTTGGAAAACCCTAACCAACAAACTGGCGCAGAAGAACGCCGAGCTCGAAAAGAATTACGATCAAAATCTAAAAGCCCAACTCGAACGCATCTACACCGACGATCAAGGTCTGCGCCAGCAAATACAAGGGGTTCAACAAAAATTCGGTCTTAACTCTCCTGAGCTCAATGCATTGTGGGACGAGATTAACAAGAAGGATGACGCAAATTTGATTGAAGTCGAGCAAATTCTGAAGGAGCACGGATGGTTAGGCCCACAACAAGTAGGGCGCCGGGCCAGCCAAACGATCTTTCTTGTCATTCAGCATGCATCACCCGAAACACGAGTGAAATACCTGCCGATGATGCGCCAAGCAATCAAAGAGAAAAAGGCGAGTAATGGTGATCTCGCCCTGTTAATCGATCGTATCAACACCGAGGCAGGCCTTAAGCAAATTTACGGCAGCCAATTACGTGGAAAAGTAGAAGGCGGTTATGAATTATTCCCTATCGACGATCCAGATCATCTTGATCAACGTCGCGCAGAAATGGGACTCGACCCGATCGCTGGCTATATTACGCGTTGGGGTCTGAAATGGGATCTCGCCCAATACAAAGAGGAAATGGCGAAGTTCGACCGCGAGCAAGTATTTCAAGTGGATGATCTTCAAGCACTCAGCGATAGACTTTGGCGTGGAGAGCTCAGCTACTTGGATTACAGCAAAAACACCTGGACCAATATCCCTTCCAATCTGCGCGTTACACGCTCAGAGCAAGATCCAAGCGTGTGGTTGTGGAGCTACGGCTACGATGATGAGCCCCATGCGAACGCCAAAGATGGTCTACGTTTATCGTCAGATGGTAAAAGCCTAGGCGAAGAAAAAGTGATATCACGTACCCGATTACATAAAGGTATCATCAGAATTGTCACCACAATGATGGGCAAGGACGATGGCCGAGATGCGCAATTCCGTTTCACTTATTTGTTCAACAAAGATAGTTTTGAGCGTAAGAAAGAAGTCAAACTCAATGGTGCCGATGATTACTTCGTGCGCCATGTCTATCGATGGAAATAACATTACCTTGATGAAGAAGCCCCCCAACCACGATTGAGTCTGCTACGCCTGCGCTCATGAAAAAAAGCGAGTCAGCCGCGCTGTTGTGACTGCAGCTGCGCAGCTTTCGCCGGTATCAAAGAAATCGAAGTGTGTCGGGGGAGGAGAAAGAAAATGTCAGGCGGAGCAAGACCAAGTCGAACACGATCAAGTACTTTTGGTAGTGTGTGGAATGATAATTGGACTTCTGCTCAAAATTTTCCTATCGAGTTGACCATCTTTTTCAGTCGTCTCACTCTTTAGTACGACTCAACAGAGCCTTCAAACTCGCCAAACGATTCTTGGGTGTGATCACTTCCTCTTCTTTCGGCACCGCATCGCCTTCATCTAAGCGCATCTCCTTGATGAAGCGTGATGGATCGCAGTGAATCAATTCACCAGCTCGTTTGCGACGCTTACACCAGCTGACGTGTAAGCTACGCTGCGCACGGGTGATGCCGACGTACATCAAACGTCGTTCTTCTTCGATACGCGCGGCGATGCTTTCTGCTGGTGCGTCTGGATCACCTTTGTGCGGCAAAATACCCTCCTCCACACCAACCAGAAATACGTGGGGATATTCCAAACCTTTGGAGGCATGCAAGGTTGACATACGGATCGCATCAGGGTCTTCATCTTTGCCATCCATCATCGTCATCAGCGCCACCATCTGCGTCAGGTCTAGCAGGCTGCGATGATCTTCCGTACCATCTTTGCCGCCACTACCTTTCTGTGCCAACCATTGCGTAAAGTCGACCACGTTCTGCCATTTAGCTTGCGCTGCCTTGTCGTCGAAACTATCGTAGAGATAGCTCTCGTAATTAATTTCTTTAAGCAGATCGGCCAACAATCGTTCGGCATGCCCCTCACGATGGGCGTGGGCTTCGACGTTGTTAATGAAGGTGCAGAATTCACGCAGTGGACGCAATTGTTTGTCGGTGAGGATGGCTTCAATGCCGCCTTTGAAAACTGCTTCGAACAAGGAACATTGCCATTGCCCAGAAAACGAACCTAAGGCTTCCAGCGTTGCTTGGCCCACACCACGACGCGGCGTGGTGATAGCACGAATAAAAGCTGGATCATCATCTTCATTGGCGATCAAACGTAGGTACGCAATGATGTCTTTGATCTCGGCTTTGTCGAAGAAACTCTGGCCACCAGAAATCGTGTAAGGAATCCGTTCTTTGCGCAAAGCTTGCTCAATCACACGGGCTTGATGGTTACCACGATAGAGAACTGCATAATCAGACCAATTCGCGCGACGTTCGAAACGGTGCGCCGACATCATCATGGCGACCTGTGCTGCCTCTTGTTCATCGTCTGGCATGCTCATGACCTTGATAGGATCACCAAGACCATGTTCCGACCACAAAGATTTCTCAAACAGCTTCGGATTGTTACCGATGACCGCATTCGCGGCCTGCAAAATCCGCGTACTTGAGCGATAGTTTTGTTCGAGCTTAATCACCCGCAAATTCGGGAAATCAACTTGCAAAGTCTTGAGGTTTTCAATCGTCGCTCCGCGCCAGGCATAAATCGCTTGATCATCATCACCAACCGCGGTGAACATCGGCTTTTTGCCTATGCCTGACACCAAGAGTTTCACCAGCTCGTATTGGCATGTATTCGTATCTTGATATTCATCGACCAACAAATAACGCAAACGTCGTTGCCACTTATCACGCACTTCTTCATTGTTGCGGAATAGCTCAACTGGCAAGCGAATCAAATCGTCGAAATCGACCGCTTGGTAAGCCGAGAGCGTTGCGACATAACTAGCAAAAATACGAGCGGCCTGCGCCTCGTCTTCATCTTTGGCTTGCGCCAGTGCTTGTTGCGGTTCGACCAAACCATTCTTCCACAACGAGATGGCGGTTTGAATGCGGCGTATCAATTGTTTGTCGGTCGTGATGGCGAGATCTTGCACCAAAGAGAAACAATCATCGCTATCCATAATCGAGAAGCGATCTTTAAGGCCTAGAGCGCGCGCCTCCTGACGCAATATCTTTACCCCCAAAGAATGGAAAGTGGAGACGGTCAGCTGTTTGGCTTGCTTGGGTTCTTTCAATAACTTGGCGATACGCTCTTGCATCTCCAAGGCCGCCTTATTGGTAAAAGTCAGCGCCGCGATATGCTTGGCATCATAGCCATGCACTTCGATCAAATTCGCGATTTTTTGAGTAATGACGCGCGTCTTACCTGAGCCTGCCCCAGCTAACACCAGGCAGGGCCCATCCATATAATTCACTGCTTCGCGTTGGGGTTGATTGAGACCGTGGGACATGAAAACTTCTGTATGCTGTTAAGGCTACATTGTACTCTGTCAGCAGCCGCATCGTCAGTTCTATTGACTCATTCAGCATAGACCAAAAATTTGGCCTCTTCTGCCCCTAAATGGCGCGTCAGAATTTGCAGAATTGAACCATCTTTTAACATTTCACGCATCAGCGCCTGCCACTGTTTGGCTTGCTTGGAGTTAAAAGTCTTTTTTGATAAAGCCAAACCAGACACACCTTTGCTGCTGGGATCCCAATCCATAAATCGCAGTTTCCCCAATGGTGGGTGTTTTTCGAGGTAAAAGCGGTAAGCCAAGGGCGAAGCAATAGTTGCATCAAATCGACCATGGGCAAACATCCGATACAGCGTTTCAAGATCACCGACTTGTTCCATGCGTTGTGTGGCATCGAGTCGCTCAGTCAATGCATCGTACATGGGACTGTATTTGAAAGAGCGAACACCGCCCATCATCAACTTCGGATGCGCAATGAATTCTTCCATCGTCGTAATGCTAGACGGGACACTAGGACCGAGAATGACGTATTTTTTGTCGGTCAAATAGGGGGCGAACCAAGCAAATTTCTCACGTTCTGGGGTCGGCACACCCGAGGCCAGCATATCCAAATTGCCCTCTTCAAGTTCATACCAACTGCGAGCCCGCGGCAACACGCTAACACTGAATTCGCATCGACTACGTTTGATCAATTCTCGCAATACATCTTCATCGATACCGCCCCGACCTTTGACGTATAGAGCACCCATCTCATAATGGGCAAATCGTATCGCTTGCTTTGGACACATACTGCGCTCGACCTGCTGCGCAGCGGCGACCAATCCGCTGGCCAGACAACACCATAGTATGAAACCAAAACCATAGATTTTTGCTACTGGGCCATTCATGCAAAACCATTTCTACCAAGAGATGTCAGCTATCGGCAGTATTCACCAAATAGACGGCAAGGACAAACCTTTCTCTCAGTTCCGTATCAATATCCAACACAATTGTTTGGGTCAGTCCCAGAAGCCGCGTAAGACCATGAATAGACTGTGCATAAATGACAAAGACTGCTAGCATGCAAAGCTCTTTCCCTTTCTAACAGGCGAACAGATTCCATGGATCTCATCGAAAAAGCCACGGTGCAAGGATTTCATCGTAGTCGGCTCGGAACAGACAACATGCGCGCCCTTGGCTATCGTGATAGCGAAAGCCAGAGGCAGCGTTTTTTGGCCATGCTGAAATGGGGCGACCTTAACGCTTGCAGTATCTTGGACTTGGGGTGTGGCTTTGGCGATCTTCGCCCCTTCCTCGCCGAACATTTTGCTGACACCATTTATCTAGGCATCGACTTCCTCAAAGAGTTCGTGGTGGAGGCTCAGCTACGTTATGGCCATCTACCAAATACTCAATTTTTCCAAGCTGATTTTCTGACCGTTGGTCTACCTGAGGTCGATTGTGTAATTGCCTCAGGAAGTCTGAACTACCGCAGCAAGAACGAACTGCATCCTTGGCAGAGTATTTCCAAGATGTGGGAAATCGCGCAGAAAGGTGTAATCCTTAATTTACTCGACGCCCGCTATTTTCAAGCCACAAGTCTATTAAGCGGATACGAGCCGCAGCAAGTACTCGACTTTTGCCGTCAACTCGATCCACTGGCAGAGCTGCATGAAGGCTACCTTCCCGATGACTTCACTATTTTTATGTACAAAAGTGCAGAAAGAAAAAAGCAAACATGACATGCAAAATTTGACATGTCAAAATTTGCATTTACATGTTTTCAGATATATTTGAATAAAAATGCACGAACTTGGCGGAATATATCGAAGAATGATTGGAATGACATTTCTTTTTGCTAGCACAAATTAACGACGACAAAACTGTTTTTTGTTACCTTGTTGCAAAATCATCAAAGGGGAATTGTTTCCTGAAATACTTGCGTGCTACTGTATCAAACTCGTTTTGACTGGCGTTTTTTTGACGCCGCTCAAGACTTGCAGTGACAAGCGCCGATGCGGTACTTGTCCCAAAGAATAAAAACGACCTGATACGGAGTGCAAGTGATCAACGCGGCCATTAGTCATCTCGCCAATCAGCTCAATCAACAGTTCCGCAATAATTTCCACTTGATGGAAGATGTGGCCGTTGTGTCGAACTTGGTCGAACTCGATGGTACGCCAGCACCCAATGCCAATAACAAATTGGTGCTGACTTTGGTCAACATCGAGAAAGACGTAATGCCACATCGCCCAGGTAATGGTCGCCGCTCAGTTGCCGATGCGTTTTTGGTTCAAAGCACGCCACTGTATTTGAATCTATACGTGATGTTGTCGGCCAATTTTGGCGCCGATAATTATCCTGGCGCTTTACGCACTTTGTCACAAGCGATCAGCTTTTTTCAACAGCAGCCTGTTTTCAATCGACAAAACAGCCCAGGTTTAGACTCGCGCATCGATAAATTGATTTTGGACATGGAGAACCTCAAGATTCCCGATCTCAATAATTTGTGGAGTTTAATGGGCGGTAAATATCTGCCTTCCGCATTCTATAAGGTAAGAATGGTGACCGTTGATTCTCGTGCAGTGATTGGTCAAGCGCCGATGATTACGGCGCCAGAGCGGGGATTAGGAGGCTAGTAAAAAATGGCACGGTATTTGCCTCTGTTTGCTTTGCAAATCTCGCATGAGTTTTTCGGCGACGCTGATAGCTTGCCACTACAAATACAAGCGAGTAAGGCTTGTGCCAAAGAAATGGAAAAACAAGGTTTGCTGTTGAGGGCGGTCAACAACGGCATCGAGGTGTGGAACGAAGTGCGCGAGTTTGACGAGGTCGATGCGCGTATGTCGTTTGAATTTCTGGTGTCGAGCAAAGACCCTTATCTCGACAGTTACACCGCTTGGGAGTGTGCGAAACCGCTGACCTATCGCAGCCTTGGCGGTGATGGTTTGCAAGAAAATTTAGTGGCAACGAGCGTCGAAGAACAAAATTTTGGCCTCAGCGCCATCGAGAAACAAAGAATGGGCTTGATTTTCTCAGTGCAGCTAGAACACAGCTTACATGCGGAAGTCGGCCAAGACATGAAGCAGTATCAGATTCAGTTACAGAACAAGGCCATGCACTGGAAATATTACTTCTCCGGCGCCTTGGCTAAGAAGAAGTTAGAAATTATCGATTTAGATGCAACAAATACGGAGTCAGGATGTCGTTTTATTCCTAGCTCTCAGATCGTGACTGAAGATAGCTTAGCCTTTGTTTCTGAGGCACGGCTACCAATGAGAAGCATTCCAACACAACGCTTTCAGCTGCGTGAAGAGGGTGCCAGTGGACGAGTATTAGTGAGGCGATTGCCAAACGCCAGCATTGACAAAATTGGCAAAGAGAAGGGTCCGGACGGGCAATCACTGGTCGTTGCGGAAATTTATATTCATCAATAATTTTCAAAGGAACACATATGGCTGGCGCGTATAAAACCCCCGGTGTCTATATCGTTGAAAAGAATGCCTTTCCGAACTCGGTCGTGGAAGTTGCGACCGCAGTTCCTGCATTCATCGGTTACACCAAAATAGCCGACAATAAAGGCACGTCTTTGCACGAAAAACCATGGCGTATCACGTCCTTGTCGGAGTTCATCAACTACTTCGGTGGCGAACCAGACGACAAATTTGAAATCGCAGAAAAAGGCGCAGATGACGCCGCGGATTTCAAATCAGGTGGTAAGGAATACGTCCTGAAGCGTCCAAACGGCAAGGCGGACACCAAACGTTACTATCTTTATCGCGCAATGCAGTTGTTCTATCAAAACGGCGGCGGCCCTTGCTACATCGTTTCTATCGGCACTTACAGCGACGAAGGCGTCAAACGCAAAGACCTCGAAGCCGGTATTGACAAGCTCTTGAAAGAACAAGAGCCAACCATGGTGGTGATTCCAGATGCGGTCGCGCTCGACGAAGGCGATTGCATCGGGGTACAACAGTACTCATTGAAGCACTGCGGTTACCAAATGAAAAATCGTTTTGCGATTCTCGACATTCATGATGGCTTCAAAGAACGCACAGATCCAAAAGGTGACCCCGTTGCAGCATTCCGTGGCGATCTCGGCACAAACTACCTGAACTTCTCCGCGGCCTACTATCCATGGCTTAACACCTCTATCGTACAAACCACAGATCTCGACTTCTCTAGCTTCGTCGATATCAAAGCTGTTCGCGAATTGTTGTTGGCCGAAGCTGGCGGCGACGCTGCACCACAAGACTTGAAAGACATTTTGGCGCAAGTTGGCGACGATAGCCGCGATCCGAAAGCGAAGACTTACTTGTCCGATGATGAATTGCACAAGATCTTGTTCTCGGTTTGCCCAACCTACGCAAAAATGCTGTTGGCGATCAAAAACAAACTCAATCTCTTGCCACCTGCGGCCGCAATGGCCGGCGTCTACACCATGGTCGACAATGCACGCGGTGTCTGGAAAGCACCAGCGAATGTGAGTTTGGCTTCGGTGATCTCTCCTGCCGTCAACATCACGCATGATGAGCAAGAAGATTTGAACGTCACCACCGCAGGTAAATCAATTAACGCGATTCGTAGCTTCATCGGTGAAGGCACTTTGGTATGGGGCGCTCGCACGTTGGACGGTAATAGCCTCGACTGGCGTTACATCAACGTGCGCCGCACCATGATCATGCTCGAAGAATCTCTACGTTTAGCAACCAAGGCCTATGTGTTTGAACCAAACGTCAGCGGTACTTGGGTCACAATTAAGAGTATGGCCAGCAACTTCTTGACCAGTGTCTGGAAGCGCGGTGGTTTGGCCGGCGCCAGCCCAGAAGATGCGTTCAGCGTCAGCTGTGGTTTGGGTGAAACCATGACTTCCGAAGATATCTTGGAAGGCATTTTGCGCGTGACAGTTTTGGTTGCGCTCAGCCGCCCAGCAGAGTTCATTGAAATCACGTTCCAACAACAGATGCAGAAGTCATAATTCGGTACGCACTTGATCGGTGAGAACACTGATCAACAGCTCCCGACAATTTTTAACTTATTTAATTTTAGAAGAGGTTTGTTATGGCAGATGACGGCTCAGCACAATCAAGCAACGTATGGCCTTTACCGAAGTTTTACTTCCGCGTGAAATGGGACGCCAATGAGATGTCCTTCCAAGAAGTTTCTGGCCTTGATGTGCAATCTGAAGAAATCAAATATCGCCACGGAAACAGCCCTGTTTTCTCCGTGATCAAAATGCCTGGTATGAAAAAATACGGCAATATCACCATGAAAAAAGGCGTCTTCAAAGGCGACAACAAGTTCTGGGATTGGCTCAACCAGATCAAGATGAATACCATCAAACGTGTACCTGTCACCATCAGTTTGCTCGATGAACAAGGTAACGACACGATGGTATGGACCTTGACCAACGCCTGGCCAACCAAGATCTCAAGCACTGACTTGAAATCCGAAGGCAATGAAGTTGCGATCGAGTCTATCGAAATCGTGCACGAAGGTTTAACGATCGAGAATAAATAATCAGCACCATGAGTGGTGAATATTTCGAGGGGGGTTATCCCCCTCCGGCGTTTTACTTTACCGTCACCATTGGCGATGGAATGCAAGTGCCAGATGCTTCGTTTAGCGAGGTATCTGGCATTAGCATTGAAATGGAGACCGAAGCCGTCGTCGAAGGCGGTGAGAATCGTTTCATTCATCAACTTCCTAAGAGTATTAAGCACCCTAACTTGGAATTAAAGCGTGGTATCACGACTTTAAATTCACCGCTGGTGAAGTGGTGCAAAGATACTTTGGAAGGTGCATTTATTAAACCGATTGAGCCCAAGACGATTGTGGTCAAACTCAATGGCGGAGAGGGTGAAGTGTTGCGGGCATGGGCACTCATCGGAGCTTATCCAGTGAAATGGGAAGTCGAAGGTTTTAGCGCAACGAAGAACGAAGTGGCGATAGAAAAAATGACGTTTGCATACACCTATTCCAAGCGTAGCAAATAATCACGGGTACAGACAATCATGGCCATCGAAATCAAAGAACTGATTATCAAGACCAATATCGTGAATCGCCCTCTGAATCAAGAGAGCGAAACGGTGGCGAATGCAGAAGCGATCAAAGAAGAAATCCTCGCACAATGCAAACAATTGATGCAGGCCATGCTACGTGAACGGCGGGAGCGTTAATCGTGTCCGGCCAAAAAACCCTACTCAAAATTTCCGGCTGCAGCGTCGCTAAGAATGGCACCATCAGCGTCGACTCCTCACGTCCGGTGTTTCAAGCTTTGATCAATCCTAGCGGCTACGGCCATGATTTTTCGATTAAATATGCGAAGAATCAGGCGCTAGGACAAGCTGGCAATGAATCGAAGTTTCATGCCAGCCAACCTGAAAAACTCAGTCTCAAAGAATTGGTGCTAGATGGTACTGGCGTAGTCCCTGGCACCACCAAAGCCGTCAAAGATCAAGTACAAGAATTGCGTGACGCGGTCTACACTTACGTCGGCACCAAACATGAAGCTCCGATTGTGCAAGTGGTTTGGGGTAGCCTGATTTTTTACGGTCGCGTTGAAGGATTGAAGTTCGACTACACGCTGTTCAAACCAAATGGCGAACCATTGCGTGCCAAGATCTCACTGAATTTTGTCGAATACACGAGTGCGGCGGAGATCGTCAAAGAAGAAGCAAAAAACTCACCGGATCTCACCCATCTGATCGAAGTCAAAGCAGGCGACACCTTGCCGCTCTTGTGTGATCGCATTTATCGTGACCCCAATTATCATCTCGAAGTGGCACGGATTAATGGCTTAAGCTCCGCTCGGCAACTGACGCCAGGCATGACCTTACGCTTTCCGCCGCTAGGCTAAGTGGAAATCCAACAAGGATAAGAAAAATATGGCGACCTCTCCACTGAATGATAGTTCTGGCGTCCTCAGTTTCACGGTGACTTGTGATGGCTCGCCTATGCCCGATATCGTGCAAGTCGTGTCCATCGAAACCGAACACAGTATCAATCGCATTCCCACTGCCATCATTACCTTGATTGATGGCGACATGCCGAATGCCGAATTTCCCGTAGCGGATGCTGGCAATTTCAAGCCCGGTACTGCCATCGTCATTTCAGCCGGCTATGACGCCAATGTCACTCCGATCTTTACTGGCATCGTGATTAAGCACTCGGTGAAAATTACGGGAGACAACTATGCGCGTTTGGTCATTGAATGTCGTGACAAAGCTTTGGCCATGACGGTCGGACGTAAGAACGCCAATTACGTCGACAAGAAAGACAGCGATATCATCACCTCTCTGATCAGCGCTTATTCTGGACTCTCGGCCGAGGTCACCGCCACTACCGCGCAATACAAAGAACTCGTGCAATACTATGTCACGGACTGGGATTACATGATGGCTCGCGCAGAGCTGAACGGCTACCTTGTGACCATCGATGCAGGCAAAGTCACGGTGAAACCACCGGACGCCAGTGCATCGCCAGTATTAACCCTCACCTACGGTCATGATTTGATGGAATTTCATGCCGACCTCGACGCTCGTTGGCAACTCAATTCAGTGACCAGCACCAGCTGGGACCTGTCGACTTTGCAAGTCGTGCAGGGTACAGCGACACCAGCGGCGTTGACAGGCCAAGGCGATCTTGCAGCGAAAAAATTGGCTGATGTCTTGGGCGTGAGCGACTTTGGTTTGCAAACCGCTGCGCCACTCGAATCAGGAGTGCTAACGACGTGGAGCAAGGCGCAACAAACCAAAGCAGAAATGTCGCGCATACAAGGACGTATGCAATTCCAAGGCCATGCCCTCGCTAAACCCGGTGCGGTGCTGGAACTCGCTGCTGTCGGTAAACACTTTAATGGCAACATCATTGCCAGCAAAGTGATCCATCGCTTGCAAGAAGGTAACTGGATTACGGAAGTTGAATTTGGCATGCCAAGTTATTGGTTCACCGAAGAACATAACTTACATGCACCAGAAGCGGCTGGCATCACTGCAGGTATCAGTGGCCTACATATTGGTATCGTCTTAAAACTCGATGCTGATCCTGAAGGCCAATACAAAATTCAAGTCGACATCCCATTGATGCGTGCTTCGACGGTTGGGGTGTGGGCCCGATTGGCCAGTTTCTATGCCTCGTCTGGTTTTGGCTCCTTCGTGATTCCCGAAGTCGGTGATGAAGTCGTGTTGGGTTTTTTTAACAACGATCCGTCCTGCCCTGTCATTCTTGGTAGTCTGTACAGCAGCAAGCATGCCACGCCTTACGCAATTGCTGCCGACAACAACATCAAAGCCATGGTCACACGCAGTAAGCTGAAGATGGAATACGACGACGGCAAAAAGATCATCACCTTGATTACACCTGCGAACAATAAAGTCGTGATCAGTGATCAAGACAAATCGATCCTGCTGCAAGACCAAAACAATAATAAAGTGGAGCTCAGCAGTTCCGGTATTTTGCTCGACAGTCCGAAAGACATCACCATCAAGGCACTCGGCAAAGTCGTGATTCAAGCCACGCAAAACGTCGAGGCAACGGCGCAAATGGATGTCAAAGTGACTGGTCTCAACATCACCAATACCGCCAATGTCGGTTTCACCGCCAAGGGTACGGCTACCGCCGAACTCTCCGCTGCCGGACAGACCACCGTCAAAGGTGCGATGGTCATGATTAACTAATTCACTTGCGACACGGAGAATTTAACATGCCACCTGCCGCACGAATTACCGATATGCATGCCTGCCCTATGGTCACCCCAGGCTTGCCGCCGATTCCTCATGTTGGCGGCCCGATTTCTGGTCCTTGTGTACCGAATGTGTTGATCGGTGGCTTGCCTGCCGCCGTGCTCGGCGATATGGCAGTATGCGTTGGGCCGCCCGATACCATCGTCAAAGGGAGTGCGACCGTCCTCATTAGCGGTCGACCCGCAGCAAGGATGGGCGACAACTGTGCACATGGTGGCAGCATTGTTTTAGGCCTACCAACCGTGATGATTGGAGGTTGAACATGCGCGATGTCGTCTTCTCCAAACATGTCGCAGCCAACGTGCTTGTTACCTCTCAAGAAAGCGAGCGTTAAGATGAGCGCAGACGTTTCCTTTCTTGGCACGGGCTGGAGTTTTCCACCTGAATTCTCCAAACGTGGCAATGTCAACATGGTGAGCGCGGCCGAAGATATTCGCCAGAGTCTGCACATCATACTCGCCACCAACCTTGGCGAGCGCGTCATGCAACCGAGTTTTGGCTGCGGCATCAAGAGCCAAGTCTACGAGAACATCAATGAAAGCACATTGACCGTGTTGAAAGACTTGATCAGTCGCGCCATTCTGTTTTACGAACCACGCGTCAAGCTTGAATCCATTACCGCCGACCGTAGCCAAGCCTACGAAGGCCGCTTAGATTTCTTGATTAGCTATACCGTGATCGCGGCCAATACGCGGCACAACATCTTCTCGCCATTCTATTTGCACGAGGGCACCGA
>CAYWNE010000068.1:0-20198 GCA_964459555.1 uncultured Burkholderiaceae bacterium
AGCTTTGTGGTTGTTTGCCACGATCTTGTTGGGCGCAGTCTTCATGGGCTTCCAAGCCTATGAATACATGCACGCTTACAGCGAATTGAACTTGAAATTGACTTCTGGTATTTACGGTTCTACCTTCTTCATGTTGACTGGCATCCACGGCTTCCACGTGACGTTGGGTGCGATACTGTTGTCGGTCGTTTTGTATCGCGTCATGAAGGGCCACTTCACACCAGATCACCACTTCGCATTCGAAGGTGCTGCTTGGTACTGGCACTTTGTTGACGTGGTATGGTTGGGCTTGTACGTGGTTGTGTACTGGATGTAAGCCTAGCGATAGCAAATGAAAAAAGCCGCACAATGTGCGGCTTTTTTAATCGTGAGTCTGAGAAGTCAGATAAGTCCGGTGAGATCTGATTCAAACATCGTATCTTGAGTTTGGGGCGGATTATTTTGAGTGATCAGCGTATTCCCGTTGGTTGCACTAAGCCGAAATGATTGGCTAATAAGATCAGTAAGAATAAGGAAATCGAAAAACCAACGCGGAAAGCCAATGCTTTCACTGTGCGGTTGCTACGCCCCTTATCTTTCATCATGTAAATCAGAGCCGAACCCAAGCTCAGGAAAATAAGAATAAACGCCAATCCGACCAAAAGCTTCATACGACTCACCTCAATAAAAACAGTATTGTAATGCTAAAGCCTATTTTTTCCCGCACTTTGCCTTTGGTCGCTACCATCATCGTCTGTGTCCTTGGTGTTTTGCTTGGCAATTGGCAAACACGACGTGCGGCGGAAAAGGAACAAATCGCTCAGCAAATTCTTGAACAAGCTCAAAAGCCTAGCGTGTTGGTTCATGCTAATCAGCTCAATGCGGTGATGCCTTTTCAGCGCGTACGACTACGTGGACAGTTCGTTCAGCAATGGCCATTGTACGTCGATAATCGTACTATGAATGGTAAAGTCGGCTTGGTGGCGCTCATGCCCTTCCAAATTTCCGGATCGTCGACCATGGTGTTAGTGGCACGGGGATGGTTTCAACGTGATGCGCGAGATCGCACTAAAATACCGAAACTGGAGATCCCTGAAGGGGAAATCGAAATTGAAGGTGCGGTTCGCCAACATTTAGATCGATCGATGCAACTTGGTCAGGATGACACGCTCGTACCCGGCGCGATTGTGCAGAATGTGAGTTCGCAAGCGGTGGCGAGCAGCCTTAAAGCCAGTATGCCAGACTGGATCCTCGAGCAAAGCTCGGCTCAAGGGTCGGGCTTGCAACGTGATTGGTCTGCACCATCGAGTGGCGCCGAAAAACATCGCGCCTATGCATTCCAATGGTATGGCCTTAGTTTAATGGCCTTGGTATTTTTTGTTGTTACAGGGATTCGACGTGGAAAACAATCAAGACAAAATTAAGAGCGGTCGTTGGAAGCTCTTCCTGATTATTGCAGTCTGCGCGGCGCCTATGATTGCCTCGTATTTCACTTACTATGTGATCAAACCGCAGAGTCGGACTAATTACGGTGCTTTAATCGATCCGCGCCAATTTCCTATACCTACATTATCGAGCGTCAATCTTGAGGGGAAGGCACAGGAGCTGAGTGCCTTCAAAGGTAAGTGGCTGATGGTGCAGATCGATAAGGGTGAGTGCCTAACGGCCTGTCAGAAAAAGCTCTACGATATGCGTCAACTTCGCACCGCTCAAGGTAAAGAGATGGATAGGATAGAACGGGTTTGGTTGATGACCAATGACATTCAGCCACAGCCGAAATTATTGGATGGTATTGCAGGCACTCGTGTGCTGCGAGTAAGTCAGAGCAATTTAGAGAAGTGGCTACCCGTCGAAGAGGGCACCACGATTTACGACCACATTTATTTGATCGACCCACTCGGCAATTTGATGATGCGTTTCCCGAAAGATGCGGACGCCAACAAGGTCAAGAAAGATTTATCTAAACTGTTGAAAGCTTCGGCGATCGGTTAATCATGTTTGATACGCTTCTGTTAGCGCTGGCATTGCTGGCGGTGGGTTTTGTGCTCGGCTCGCTAGCCTTATTCGTGGTGTGGCGTTCGAAGGAGAGCAATAAATATCGCAAGCTGATTGCGGTGACGGTCTTTCTCACTTTTGATTTGATCGTCTTCGGCGGTTTCACGCGTCTCACAGATTCTGGTTTGGGCTGCCCTGATTGGCCGGGTTGCTACAGCGAGATGAACCCCTTGTTAGCTCATGAAGAAATCAAAGCGGCAGAGGCGGCACTACCCCATGGGCCAGTCACAGTTGCCAAAGCATGGATAGAAATGATTCATCGTTACCTCGCGATGGCAGTCGGTATGCTAATCGTCGCCCAGGTCATCATGGCATGGTGGCAGCGGCGACAAAGTAAGACGGCACAAACTCCAAACGACAAAAGTACAGCTACATCGATACGATCGCCGTGGATGCCTAGCTTCTTATTGTTCTTCGTTTGTTTGCAGGGCGCGTTCGGTGCATGGACGGTCACACTGAAGTTGCAGCCCGTGATAGTAACTACGCATTTGCTGCTGGGTTTAGGTTTGCTTGCACTCTTGGTATGGTCCTTGGAACGTGAACAAACGTCTTTGATGACAGTGCCAGTAAAAAATACCTCATTAAAAGTTTTGGCACCGATCGCCTTCGTTCTATTGTGGATGCAGATTGCCTTGGGCGGATGGGTTAGTACCAATTATGCTGCACTCGCCTGCACTGGTTATCCAAGTTGTAATGGTGCGATGCTGCCGCCGCTCGATTGGGAACACGCTTTTCATTTGTGGCGCAAGCTGGGGAAGACTGCGGAGGGCGAGTATCTACCGTATAGCGCCTTAGTGACAATACAGTGGGTGCATCGTAGTTTTGCATGGATTGCCATTACGGCAGTGGCGAGCTTAGCTTTCCTCATGCGCCGTGAATCCGGCTTGCGCAAATTGAGTCACCAAATTCTTGCAGTGCTTTTCTTGCAATTTCTGACGGGCGTTGGCACCGTCTACTTCAATTGGCCTTTGGGCTTGGCTGTTTTGCATAATGCAGGCGCCGCAATGCTCGTGCTGATGATGACCATGATAAACTATCGGGTTCGTTACAGTCGTTGATTGAAGTATCCAATACATGAGCACAACTATTCCATCTTCCAGTCGATTGGCCCAGTATTTGGCCTTGACCAAGCCTAGGGTCACGCAACTGGCTGTGTTTTGTGCCGTGATAGGAATGTTCTTGGCGACGCCGACCTTACCTGATTGGCGCATCGTTTTGGCGGCAACCGCTGGTATTTGGCTGCTCGCTGGTGCTGCTTTCGCCGTCAACTGTTTGGTCGAGCGTGAAATTGACGCGCGGATGGCGCGCACTGCTCGTCGTCCCAGCGCACAAGGTGAGATTAGCGAGAGGCAGATTATTCTGTTCTCATTGCTGATTGGCGGTGCGGGCATGGCGATACTGTATTTCTTCGTCAATGCTTTAACGATGTGGTTGACCTTTGTCACCTTCGTTGGTTACGCCGTGATCTACACGATTATCTTGAAACCTGCGACGCCGCAGAATATTGTGATCGGCGGCCTGTCCGGTGCGATGCCACCAGCTTTGGGGTGGGCGGCGATTGCCGATGATGTACCGAAGCAGGCTTGGCTCTTGGTTCTGATTATTTTCGTGTGGACGCCGCCGCATTTCTGGGCGCTTGCGATGTATCGCCGTGATGATTACGCCAAGTCGGGTTTGCCTATGCTGCCAGTCACGCACGGTCCTGAGTTCACCCGTTTCCATATTTGGCTCTACACCATCGCTTTGTTCGCCACCACCATGCTGCCTTACGCAATACACATGAGTGGCTTGATTTATTTGGTCAGCGCCATCATTCTTGGTTTAGGCTTCTTGTGGTACGCGTGGCGCATTTATCGTCATTACGATGATGTATTGGCGCGTAAGACGTTCACGTTTTCGATTATTTATTTGTCGCTGCTATTTCTGGCGCTCCTGGTTGACCATTACTTACGGTTCTAATATGACCTCACTTTTTCGCCGCTGTTTGAGTATTTCGGGCTTGGCATTGGTTCTGATGTCGGGCATGGCTTTAACAGCGTGCGATCGGAATGGCACATCGAAACCGAGCGAAGCATTCCTCAACACTGATCTCACCGGACTTGATTACGTCAAAGACTTCACCTTGACGGATCAAAATGGGAAAACACGATCACTAAAGGATTTTAAAGGCAAAGCGGTCGTTGTCTTTTTCGGCTATACGCAATGCCCTGATTTCTGCCCAACCACGATGGTGGAAATGGCCAATATGATGAAGCAATTGGGCCCGCAAGCAGAGCGCGTTCAGGTGATCTTTATTACGATCGATCCAGCGCGTGATACGCAAGAATTATTGGCGAGTTACGTGCCTAACTTTGATCAGCGCTTTTTAGGCATGCGTGGCAGCGAGGAAGAAACACAGAAGATCGTCAAAGAGTTCAAGGCTTTTTATCAAAAGAGCCCTGGTAAGACGCGTGATAGCTACACGATGGACCATACCGCTGCGAGCTATGTATTCGATCCAGAAGGACGCTTGCGCCTCTACGTCGCTTACGGGCAGAAGTCTGAAGCGATCGCGCATGATGTGAAATTGTTGCTGCAATAAACTGCATCTCTACTTAGAAAACTTCTCAGCAATAAAAAACGGCACTCTCAAAGTGCCGTTTTTCTTAGGTCATACGCTGTGCTTAGTTGAAGCTAATCAAAGCGGTTTTCATCTTCTTCAATGCCGCGCTTTCGATTTGGCGAATACGTTCTGCAGAAACACCGTATTCATCAGCCAACTCGTGCAAAGTCGCACCAGAACCATCATCATTTTTCAACCAACGTGATTCAATGATATGGCGTGAGCGTGGATCGAGTTTCGCTAAAGCTGATTCCAATCCTTCACTTTGCAAACGATCGTATTGTTGTGCTTCGATGATGTTGGTTGGCTCTTCCGCATCGGTTTTCAAATACGCGATTGGCGCGAACTTTTCATCTTCATCATCACTGGAACCATCGAGAGCTACGTCGCGACCAGAGAGGCGCATTTCCATTTCGATCACGTCTTCGCGTTTGACATCGAGCTTCTCTGCGAGATTGTCGATTTGCGATGGTGTCATCGCATCCAATCCTTCTTTGTTGCTACGTAAGTTGAAGAACAGTTTGCGTTGAGCCTTGGTCGTTGCGACTTTCACCAAGCGCCAATTCTTCAAAATGTATTCATGCATTTCGGCTTTGATCCAGTGCATCGCGTAGGACACGAGACGTACGCCTTGGTCTGGGTCAAAACGCTTTACCGCTTTCATCAAACCGATATTGCCTTCTTGGATCAAGTCTGCGTGCGGCAAGCCATAACCGAGGTAACCACGTGCGATCGACACCACCAAACGCAAATGCGACATAACCAGTTGTTGCGCAGCTTGGAGGTCGTTATTCTTTTTCAAGCGATTGGCTAAATCAGTTTCTTCTTCGTGCGACAGCATAGGCAAACGATTGACGGCCGAGATATAGGCATCGATATTGCCTAGAGTGCCGGTAAACCCCAGAGTTAAAGCGGTGCTATCCGACGGACGCAAAATGCCTTGTGCTGATGTTTGTGTCATGTTTCCTCCTGATTTCAATCAGATGTGTACTGTATTGCTAGGCCCCGAATGTCTCCTGAGGCCTTCAAGATCTTATATTAGCACTCAATTGGGATGAGTGCTAATAATCTGTTTGTTTTTACGATTTTCAAGTGGCGCGCTACTAAATATTTGCAAAACATGAAATATTCCACTGGAATAGCGCGGCGTCTCATAAAGCAAAACGCATTAAATAGGAGTGATTAACTGCAGGCAACGGTAAAAACTGCTGATTATTGCTCGTCGCAATTAGGGAACTTTTTGGAAATTCAGTTGCATCAATGGCAAAAACTCGATCGAGCTTAGCAGAATAAAATGTTTTCTATTCTGCCAAGTGCTGGGACAGGACGAGTTTATAGTGCCAGCTTCGACAATTGACGTCGCACGGAGAGGTAGGCGCCAGCCCAACCTAATAGCTTGGCGACGACCAAAAGCGCTAAGCTAGGCAATAAACCTAAAGGACTCAGGTGGAATTCTGATGCATACAGCTTGGCGAAGTCAGCGATGGCTTGGTTCAAAGGCTGCAAAGCCAGTGCCACTAGACCTAAGGCCAATAAGCCCGAGCAGACTCCCATAAAAGCGCCCGTGTAGTAATACGGCTTGTGGATGAAACTATTATTGGCACCGAGCAAACGGCACACACTGATTTCCGCGTGGTGCGACAAGACTTGTAAGCGAGTGGCATTGAAGACAACTACGATCACCACCACGCCCAAAGTGCCAGCCAAGAACAATAAGGCCAATTCCAAGATATGCATCAGGGCCGCGAGTCGTTTGACCCAGGCGGAATCGACTTGGACCACATCGATGCCATCAAGACCGCGCAATTGTGCCGTGATGCTTTCCACTTTATCGGCGTCAGAACTCGATAGTGCTAACACATAAGCATCGGGTAAAGGATTGCCACCCAAAGTCGACAAGACTTCGGCCAAACTCGAAGTGCTTTCCATGGTCGCCAGCGCTTTGTCTTTCGGTACGAAGTTGAGCTTGGCGTTGACCTTGCTGTCTTTTAGGAGCTTTTTGATCGGCGTCGAAAGATTGGCCGCATCGGCCGTGCTGACGCTAGGCTTGAGAAAGACGCTAATCTCGGGTTCGATCGAGAGTTGCGAAGCGACTGGGCGAATATTCTCGATCACGGTGAGGCCAGCAATCGGCAGGGCGAGTGCAATCGCTACTACCAATACATTAAACAGAAAGTTGCCCGGTGCGGCACGCAGATGTTTAAAAGCGCCACTCAAGGCGTAGGCATGTTGTCGGAACCAATTGGTCATAATCGATAATGCAACAAAAATTAAGCGGCGTTAGCAGAAGTCCAAGCATCGCTGACTTCACCTTTGTTGAGGTAAATCACGCGATTCGCTTGACCAAGAAATTGTTCGTCGTGGCTGGAAATAATGCAGGTCACACCAGAGCGTTGAAAAGCACGCAGCGCTTCAATCACGATCATGGCATTGTCACGGTCGAGGTAAGCGGTCGGCTCATCGGCCAAAATGATTTGTGGACGATTCACGATTGCGCGCGCAATCATCACACGCTGTTGCTCACCGCCTGAGAGTGCCAGCGGATACGCATCGGCTTTGTCGAGCATGTTCAAACGCTCCAAAGCGGCAATCGCCCGAGTGCGCGCATCATCAGTGGATTCGCCGATCACAATCATCGGTAACATCACATTGCTAAGGACATCGCGATCAAGTAAAAGGCCTTGGCCTTGCAAGATTAAGCCTAATTTGCGACGTAAGTAAGGAATGCCACTAGCGCCGAGTTTGCTAATGTCTTGGCCATTGATCAGCAATGAGCCTGAACTCGGCTTCTCGATGCCCGCAATCATTTTCAGTAGTGTTGATTTCCCTGCGCCAGAAGGCCCAGCCAAGAACACGAGTTCTCCATCGCCAATCGAAAACGAGACATCACGTAGAGCCTGAATGTCACCGGCATAAGTCTTAGAGACGTGCTGAAATTCAATCATTTGGTTGTCGCAAAAATGGAGATCAATGGTTCTGCATTCTAATGCTAAATAGACTATCGTCGTGTGGCAAATTAATCAAACAGGGCGTCAACGAATTCTTGCGCGTTGAAGGCTTGCAGATCTTCGATTTGTTCGCCGACGCCGATGAAATACACAGGAATCGGACGCGTTTTGGCGATCGCTGCTAAGACCCCACCTTTCGCCGTGCCATCGAGCTTAGTAATGATCAAGCCGCTCAATTGCAGGGCGTCGTCAAAGGCTTTAACCTGGGCTAAGGCGTTTTGTCCGGTGTTGCCATCGATCACCAGCAAGACTTCGTGCGGCGCGCCATCCATGCTCTTGCCAATCACGCGTTTGATCTTCTTGAGTTCTTCCATCAAGTGTAATTGCGTCGGCAAACGACCTGCAGTATCAACCATCACCACATTGGTGCCACGCGCTTTGGCGGAGCTGACTGCGTCAAAGGCCACTGCTGCTGGGTCACCCGACTCTTGGGCGATGACAGTGATGTTATTGCGTTCGCCCCAAATTGCCAGTTGCTCACGCGCCGCGGCACGGAAGGTGTCGCCAGCCGCTAAGACGACAGATTGCTGATGCTTCTGCATATGCATCGCTAGTTTGCCGATAGTCGTCGTTTTACCTGCACCATTGACGCCAGAAATCATCATCACTAAAGGCTGATGACGTCCTAGTTCTAAGGACTTTTGCAGCGGCAAAAGCAATTCGCACATCAGGCTCTTTAGTGCTGTTTTGACTTGCTCGGCTTCGGTCAATTTTTCTTCTTTGACCTTGCGCTTGAGCTGTTCGAGTAAGAACATGGTCGCCTCAACGCCAGCGTCTGACATCAATAAGGCCGCTTCGAGTTCATCGTACAAATCGTCGTCGATGCGCGCACCAACGAAGAGCGTGGTCAGATTCGACGAGGTCTTTGCTAAACCTTGCTTAAGACGCTTGAACCACGAAAGCTTCTCAGGTGTCGCTTCGACTTTGCTGGAGGCTTCGTTTTGCGGCTCAGGGGAAGCTTGAACTTCAGCAGTCAGCGGTTTTTCAACAGCCTGCTGGTTGGACGTACTTGTAGTGTTGCTTGGCGCAGGCGCTTCAGTGGTTTTTTTCTTAAAAAAGCTAAACATCGACGATATCCGTCATTTAAAGTGTGAAAACAGTGGGAATGCGGTGTTGGCAGAGGCAAATTTCGTCTAAGGCCTGAAAACCGCTAGAATGCTGCCATTTTAACAGAGCAGGGCAGTGAAATTTCGAGTTCGCTGGAAAGTTCGACATGAAGTTTTGCAAATAGCACATTGCTTGAATTGAGCAAATCAAGCGGTTTCCATGAAGGTTATAAAGAAGTATGCGGAAAGTCATCAACGATGAGCGAGAGAGCGCCCATGCAGAGTGGTAAGAAGCGGAGTTCAAGCGCAGCATCGCCTGCGCCACAGAAGAGAGCGGGACCGACGGCGCCACGTCAAATTCGGATTATTGGTGGCCAGTGGAAGCGTACGCCATTAGCGGTGGTCGATGGTGAAGGTTTGCGTCCCACGCCAGATCGCGTGCGTGAAACCGTGTTTAATTGGCTACATCATTTGTTTGATGGGCAATGGCAAGATCGGCGCGGACTTGATTTATTCGCCGGTAGCGGTGGCTTAGGCTATGAAGCAGCGAGCCGAGGCATCGCTGAGGTGGTGATGGTGGAACAGTATCTACCAGCCTACAAGCAACTGGAAGCTGTGCGCGATAAGTTGCAAGCTAAAAACGTGCAGCTGCATCGAAGTGACGCCTTCGTCTTTGCAGAGCAATTGCGGCGTCAACAACAAGGCTTTGATGTGATCTTTCTTGATCCGCCATTTCACCGTGGTTTTCTAGAGAAAATCTTGCCAATGTGTGTTGATCTTTTGCGCGCAGATGGCTTAGTCTACGTCGAGGGCGAACAACCACTAATTGCAGATCAAATAGAGCCTTGGACCATCGTGCGACAAGACAAAGCAGGCATGGTGCACTTTCAATTATTGCAATGCAACAAAGATCTCGGAAATTCCCCGCAAAATCTGGGATAATCGCGGGTTCTTAGAAAAAAGCATCGATATTTTGGCTTCTTGCGACCCACACTTCGTGAGCTGCCATTCTCAGTATCTCACTCGGGGGAGTAAATATGGTTACTGCTGTATATCCAGGTACATTTGATCCATTGACGCGTGGCCATGAAGATTTGGTGCGCCGCGCTTCGGGTCTGTTTGATACCTTGATAGTGGGCGTCGCCGATAGCAAGAATAAACGTCCATTCTTCAGTGTTGAGGAACGACTGAGCATTGCTAATGAAGTTTTAGGCCATTATCCCAATGTGCGAGTGGAGAGTTTCTCCGGGCTGCTGAAAGACTTCGTGCGCAAACATGATGCGCGCGTTATTGTGCGTGGATTGCGAGCGGTCTCAGACTTTGAGTATGAATTTCAAATGGCGGGTATGAATCGCTATTTATTGCCCGACGTTGAAACCATGTTTTTGACACCGTCCGATCAATATCAATTCATCTCAGGAACCATCGTGCGAGAAATCGCGCAATTTGGTGGCGATGTGTCGAAATTTGTGTTCCCTTCTGTCGATGCTTGGCTGAAGAAAAAGATCGCAGAACAACAGAAGTAAATTCACCAAGTAGAGCGTAGCAAAATGGCTTTAATGATTACCGATGACTGCATCAATTGTGATGTGTGTGAACCCGAATGCCCTAATGAAGCAATTTCTATGGGACCGGAGATTTATGAGATCGATCCCGATAAATGCACCGAATGCGTAGGACACTACGATGAGCCGCAATGTAAGCAGGTGTGCCCGGTCAACTGTATTCCATTCAATCCAGCTTGGCGCGAAAGCAAAGAGCAATTGATGGAGAAATATTTGCGTTTGCAGGCCGACGCCAAGTAATCGCGTCACGCCGAATTCTTCTTACTGCTTTATTCAATCCTCGGGCGAATCGATCACACGATTTCGCCCTTGTTCTTTGGCTTCATACAAGGCCGCATCAGCTCGCTGTAAGAGTGCCTTTGCAGCGCCTTCAATTTCACCCAGATTGTGGTCGTCAGATAAGGTGGCGATGCCGATCGAAATCGTCACATCACATAGCCCAGTCATGCTCAATAGGAAGGACTGATTGGCGATGCTTTTGCGTATCCGTTCCGCTACATGAATCGCATCTTCGTGATTCGTATTGACTAGCAAGACCACAAATTCTTCGCCACCGAAACGACCGATGGTATCACTCAAACGCAGCTCGGCTTTGATGCGTTTGGCGGCCTCTTTCAAGACTTCATCACCGCCTTGATGCCCGTGAATATCGTTGATCTTCTTGAAGTGATCAATGTCGAGATACATGCAGGAGATGCCATAGTGCTGGCGTCGTGCACGACCGATTTCTTCCAGAATACGTTGCTCGACGTGACGACGATTGCTGACATTGGTAAGGGCATCGGTGAGGCCAATTTGCGTCAACCTTTCGCTGTTAATGACGTTCTCCAAACAGATCGCAATGATCGATCCTAAACGCTCAATGAAATCGGTGCCCATATCGACTTCGAAACGTTCAATTTGATCGCTACCCAGATTTAAGCAGCCGAGCAATTTGCTTTGACGTATCAGGGGAATGATGGCCACACTTTGCGGTGGCGTCGGGTAAGGGGCGAACCATTTTTGGTGCTCGGCAGCGTCATAAGGACCGACTACCGATTTGCGCAGTGGCTTGGCATCATGGCGCAAGTCGAGCTCATTTTGCGCGAAAAGCAGGAAAGGAAATTCGTCGCGATCGATATTCAAATCGGCCAGCATTTCTTGCAAATTGTGCTGAGAATTCAAAAGACACAAAGTGACCTGATCGAGCTCGCACATGTCGGCGAGTGTGACGAAGATATGTCGTATTAACTCACGAAAGCTCTGTGAACCGATCAACTGCAAATCGAGATTCTGGTGTCTTTGCAGAATTTCTTGGTTGTGCCGCGCTTCGACGATGAGATCATTCAGCTGCGCGCGCACTAATTGCAACTCACTTTGCATCGACAAGTTGGGTGATCTTGCTGATGACGAAGTAGGCGGTGTCGTTTGCTTATCCATAAAGTCTTTCTTGGTCGAATTGGGTAGCAGTCGAACAAATCGGGATTTGCAGTTTTGTACTGAATTTAAGGAACTTCTCTAAGGCTTCCACATTCATAGAGATTTTGCAAATAAAACCTCATTTTGCAAATGGGAGAATCTTATTTTGATCACTAGTTTGTTGTGAAATTGCTCAGGCCAGTTCAATTTCGTTTGTTATCGACGGATTGCATCTGTCCAAGTATGGCATGTCTGTTGTGTGCGACTACGGTGTCTTTTTGATCTGTTGCTTAATGATGTAGCGAGAAACCTTCTTTATAATGTAAGGCATGAAAAAAAATCTACTTTCGCAGTTATGTCTGGGAATTCCTAGGTTGCAAATCAGTTTGATTAGCGGACTTGTGTGTTTGACTGTGTGCGCTGCTAGCGAGGCTCAAACCGCACAGGAAAAAACTTCACGAAACAAAATCGCATCAGTTGAAATCAGTGGTATGCGAGATCAAGATTGGAAACCATATCGCGTGTTATTGCGTGGTCTGGATGCCTATGAAGCGCACCGTTCTATGGCGCCAGAAACTCAATTTCGTTTTGTCCTACGCCCCCAAACCGACGATATTGAGGTCGCCAACACTTATCTTAAGCTGGTTGGTGAGAGTGTCGTGGTTCCTATCGAATTGACACAAGACTGGTCCTTTGCGCTGCCACGAAATCAACAAGCCTATGACGAGAATGCGGAGCTTGTGTTGAATCATAGGCAAAATCGTATGCGCTGGAATCTCTTGGCGATTCGGACTAAAGGCTTGGCCGAGAACCATCGACGCTTAGGTGATTTGCGTCTGACTTGCGAGGTCTTTGCCGCGATGGAGGATTGGGATAAATTGCGTCGCCAGCTGGGGCTGCGTGGCGTGAATGCTGGGAATGCCTGCGTGTCCCCTCGCTTACATTGGACATTCTACGAACGTCGTCCGTTGAAGAGTGCAATGCTGGTGAATGAGAAACGCACCGAAAACTTACGCTTGACGCCAGATCGATTAGGTTTCATCGCGTACTTATTTGATCAGTCATGGAGCGACCATGCCCTCATTCAATTAGAGTTCGACGATCAGGCAGAATAAACGAAGTTAGTCGTTTCTAGTATTTTCAAGTACGGTAAGTAAGTGAAATGCGGCGTTTTGGATCAGGCAACTTGTGTGGCCTGATCCAAACGATTTTTGTTTAGACGTTAAACAGGAAATTCAACACATCGCCATCTTTAACAATGTATTCCTTACCTTCAGCGCGCATTTTGCCGGCTTCTTTGGCGCCGGCTTCGCCTTTGTGAGTAATATAGTCTTCGAAGGCAATTGTTTGCGCACGAATGAATCCGCGTTCAAAGTCGGTATGAATCACGCCGGCTGCTTGTGGTGCAGTGTCACCGATATGAATCGTCCAAGCACGTACTTCTTTGACGCCCGCAGTGAAGTAGGTTTGTAAGCCTAAGAGTTTGAAGGCAGCACGAATCAAGCGATCAAGACCGGGTTCTTCCATGCCCATGTCGGCTAAGAAGGCGGCTTTGTCTTCGTCTTCGAGGTCGGCAATTTCGGACTCGATTGCTGCGCAGATCGCGACGATCGGTGCGTTTTGTTTTGCCGCATATTCGGTGAGTTGGTCGAGTAATGGGTTGTTGGTGAAGCCATTGTCAGAAACATTGGCGACATACATCGCTGGCTTGGCAGTGATTAAACACATAGGCTTGATCAAAGCCATTTCCTCTTTGTCGAGGCCCATGGCGCGGATTGGTGTAGCGTTATCGAGGCCAGGTTGGATTTTCTCGAGCAAGCTGACTAACTTCTGTGCATCTTTGTCACCAGCGCGGGCTTTCTTGCTCTCGCGCTGAATCGCTTTTTCAACCGAACTCATATCGGCCAAGCACAGTTCAGTTTGGATGACTTCGATGTCGTCGAGTGGGCTGACGCGGCCAGCGACGTGCACAACATTGTCGTCTTCAAAACAGCGCACAACATTGACGATGGCATCGGTTTCGCGGATGTGTGCCAAGAATTGGTTACCCAAGCCTTAACCTTTTGAAGCACTAGCTACTGAGCCCGCGATATCGCGGAATTCGACAATGACTTTTTGAATACGTTCTGGCTTAACGATTTCCGACAACTGCTTCAATCGCGGATCTGGCACTTCAACGATACCCACATTAGGCTCGATCGTGCAGAACGGATAATTTTCGGCTGGGATGCCCGCCTTAGTGAGCGCGTTGAAAAGGGTCGACTTGCCGACGTTCGGCAGACCGACGATGCCGCATTTGAGACTCATGATGTACTTTGCTTAAGAAAATGGCACACGCGATCTAAAGTGGTCGGTGTGTCGAGAATGGAAAAAAGAAGTCGCTATTTTACACCATGCGCTTTTTTGTCCAAAAACTTCGCAATTGTGACTTAGCTGTTTTGTGCTTGGAAGTGGTAGGCGATGCGGCTACTGGATAAACGATGGAGGAAAATACTTAGGAAAAAAGCTGCGACGGTAAGTCCCAGAACGAGGCCTATCCAGAAACCTGTGGCTTCCATCGGTTTTGCTGGATGCCAAGGCATCCAGTCAGGGGCGAGGCCGAGGGCACAGCCAACTGGCAGGGCGACCCCATAAAATGCCAAGATATGTATCATCATTGGCACGCGGGTCACTTTGTAACCGCGCAGAGCACAGGCCAAAGTGACCTGTGCTGCATCCGAGAGCTGAAAAATTGCGGCAAGCAATAAGAGGTTAGCGGCAACCTCCTGTACTGCGGGATCGGAAGTGTAGGCTGCCGCAACTTGATAACGTAGCAAAGTCATGAAGCTGGCCGAGAATACGGAGAAGACCAAGCCAACGCCAACCCCAACCCAAGATACGAATCGTGCATGCACCACGTCGCCTTCGCCTAGGGTCTGACCAACGCGTGTGGTGAGTGCGATCCCAAGGCTCATTGGCACCATGAAGATAAGTGATGAGAAATTGAGGGCAATTTGATTGGCGGAGATCGCGACCACGCCAAACTTAGCGACCAGTAGGCCAACCGCACAGAAAGCGGAGACCTCGGCGAAATACGTGACTCCAATCGGCAGACCAATCTTCAACATGCTGCGAATTTCGCTCCACTTCGGACCTTCGCGATGTGTGAACGGGAAAGTTTGTTGATAAACCGGTGCTTTATGGGTCCACCAGAGCATGCAGCCCAACATCAACCACATGCCAACGCCAGTCGCCATGGCGCAGCCGGTGGAGCCCAATTGGGGCAATCCAAACTGGCCGTAGATAAATAGCCAATTGACGACAATATTGAAAAACAAGCCGATGATGGCGATCACCATCACAGGCTTGGTTTCATTGAGTGAAGTGGTGTAACTGTACAGAGCTCGGTACATGGCGAAAGCTGGCATGCCAAGGCTAATTACGTGCACAAATTGACTCGCCTTGGCATTGACGATTGGTTCGAGCTGTAGGTAATCGAAAACAACAGTCGAGGCATTCAATAGTCCACAGGCGATTAGCCCTACACCAAAAGCCATCCACATCGATTGCCGCATGATGTGAGGGATTTTGTCGAAAGCAGAAGCACCAACCTCATGAGCGACTACTGCATTGATAGCAATCATTATCCCCATCACAGTAACTAGAATGATGGACCATAAAGATGCCCCAAGTGCCACTGCAGCAAGATCCTGTGAGCTCAAATGCCCTGTCATCGCAACATCCGATACGGCCATGCCGACTGTGGCAAGCTGACCAATCAAAACAGGCCAGGCAATTTGCCAGAGTTTTGCAATTTCGCTACGGATTTTCGATTTCATTCGGATTTGTTAGGCATGATCTGCGGGTACAGCGCCGCATCTTACCTGAACTACACTAATTCTTGGTTGTTCGAATTGAACTTTTGACGATGAAACAACTTGACGGAAGTGATTTGTGAACTTAGTCTTCGCCGCGAAAAGTGATTGTAAAATGCATTCGCCACTAGGAAAGGATAGTCACGATGAATCATCCAACTGTATCTTATCAAAGCCGGCAGTTCTTAAAATTGTTATGGTTGTTCTTACCATTGTTCACAATGGCGATGGTCATATTTGACATGAGAGGGCAGAGTATTAATCTGCTTCCAAGAGCGCTTGCGACCGTGTTTGTTGTAAATATTATTATTTTGAGTATGTTTGGGTACTTGGAGATCAGTCTAAAGGGTGAAGACTTGAAATGGCGCTTTGGTCTTCTGGGGTGGCCAAACTGGAGCGTCAAGCTTTGTGAAATAAAACATATTGAAGTTTGTCAGACGCAATGGTACGAGGGTAAGGGCATACGATTTACCCGTGAGGGTATGCTCTACAATGCCTCTGGTAGAGGGGCGGTCCGTATTATCAAGAACGATGGAACGAGCTTGCGTTTGGGATCCCCTGAGCCTGAAATTTTGTGTCGAAAAATAATCGAGTCAAAGGCAGCGCAACTTCACTGAACCACTTCTAACGATCTTTCTGGCCGCTAGCTGCGGTGAGTCGTTCACTCAATAATGCACTACGGTGTCGCAAAGATTCATGTGGGGTTCACGCAATACTCAAGCAACACAGGGAACAACATTACACTCAGGTGCCGGCAATATCGCGCCACGCACTTCCACCGCAAGGCCGTTTTGCAAAGCTACCACACGTTCGGCGGCATTGATGGTCTCTGGACGGTGCGCGACCATAATGCGCGTTAGTCGTAGTCCCGCAAGCACCTGATTTACCTTGCGTTCGTTTTCAATATCAAGATGGCTGGTGGCTTCATCTAAGGCGAGGATTTTGGGCTGTTTATACAATGCGCGCGCCAATAAAACGCGCTGTTTTTGACCACCTGAAAGACTACTTCCCATATCCCCGACTAAGGATTGATAGCCCATGGGCATAGCAGAAATTTCATCATGCACTGCGGCTTGCTTTGCGCAACGCTCGACACTTTCGAATTTGGCATGACCGTCGAAAAAACTAATGTTGTCGAGCAATGATCCCGCCAATAAAACGTCGTCTTGCATCACGGTGCCAACCAGCCTTCTGTACGTTGAGAGACCGATCTGTTGAATTGGAATGTTGTCGATCAATACCTCGCCTTCGGTAGGCTTAAGCAAACCTAAGATGATTTTGCACAGTGTCGTTTTACCGCAACCTGAAGGACCGACTAGTGCAAGGCTCTGCCCGGCGGGGATAGTGAGGTTAATACCATTTAAAACCCAAGGTTCGCCTTCTGCATACCTGAATTTGAGATTTTTTAATGTGATCGTACATTGTAGACGGGATGTGTCGGTTTCTACTCTTGATTCTGGCTCGACCTCTTCCAGCACAATATCGGCAAGTCGTTCGCTATGCAGACTGAGCATCTTGACGCTGATGAAGAGATCGATGAGCCCGAAAATGCGCCCAGAGAAGGTGCCCGCATAACTGGAAAATGCCATGAGCATACCGATCGACAAAGTATTCTGCATTACGAGACCTGCACCTACGTAGAACAGCGCTAGGCCTTGTACGCTAGAAATAGCGGTGTTACTGATCTTAAACAGGATCGCCATTTTCTGCGTTTTAATATCTCGGTTTTGCACGTCCATTTGCATATTCTGCCAACGTGCTCTGCGTTCCTCCTCTCGACCATAGAGTTTTAAAGGCGTAATCGCGCGCAATGACTCCATGAAGTGGCTGGAGGACTTAGACGCCAAAATCAAACGCTCTTGAGAGGCTTCACGAAATGGTTGATAGAAAGCCCAACGCAGTAAGGCATAAAGCAAGACGCCCACTAATACCAAGGCGGAAAGCTTAACGCTATACAAGAGCATCATGCCTAGCGCCATTAATGTCATGAGCCCGTCTAATAAACTCTCGACAAATAAGCTGGTTAGTGTGCCTTGTATCGCGCCGATGCTGCCAAAACGCGAGACGATATCGCCTAGGTGGCGTTTCTCAAAGAATGGTATAGGCAGTCGAATCAAGTGAGCGAATACGCGACCACTCCATTGGAAACCAATATCCATACTCCAGCGCATCAAGAACCAAGAGCGTGCTAGGCTAATGGTGGTTTGTGTGATCATTAGCAAGGCAAAACCGATAACCAATACGGTGAGCAATTCACGGTCGCCACTGACGATGACTTCATCGATTACGAACTGATTAAACAAGGGCGAGGCAATCGCGAAGAGCTCCAAGGCAAGTGCCAAGATGATGACTTGGCACAAGGCACGACGCAATCCAAGCACGTGGCCAGTTAAATCACGAATCGCGATATGCTTACGCTGGTCGAGAGGTTTGAAGGCTGCACTTGGTATCAGTTCAAGAGCAACCCCTGTGAAATGATTTGAAGCCTCGTCTAGAGACATATGACGTTCACCGACAGCAGGATCTAACAAAATCAATGTGACTCTGCCACGCCAATCTTTTTTGACTTTCTTGAGTACGACAAAGTGATTTAGGTTCCAGTGCAAAATACAAGGCAATACTAACTCTGGCATCTCTTCCAATTCCAAACGTAGAGGACGTCCGGATAGTTGTATTGCTGCCGCGTGACGGATCAGTTGATCAAGAGTCGCGCCTTTCAAACTGACCGAGAATTGACGCCGCAAATCACTGAGATCAATGTGAAAGCCGTAGTGGCTGGCGATCATCGCTAGACAGGCTAGACCGCATTCTGAGGATTCGGTTTGGAGGAGAGTATTCATCGCTGTTCTAAATCGCTAACAATTTCAACTTCATTTTCTTTCGCCAATCGCTCTAACTCTTCCCTATTATTCGGATAGTAGTAGTATTGAATTCCAGTTACGCCATATTTCTTGAGTGTACCTTCCGATGGAAAATAGACCTTATTTTCAGATAAGCCCCGAAATTCAAATGTGAATTCGACAAATTCGCCTCGTTGTCTTAAATCTTTATAAACTTGTTTCGCCTCCTCCTCATTTTCAAATTTTTGCTCGCCCTGCTTAGTTGTGACGATGTAGATCGCAGTAGGGTTGGTTGGCTTCGTTAATTCATAGGAAAGTCTAAATAATTTCCTATCAATCTTAAGAATTCGAAGCAAGTCGCTATCTCTCTGTAATAAGCTACTAAATTTTTCGGGAAGTGATTTAGTGACCTCTGGCGTCACCTCCTGATCAAAGCCGCCGTGAAAACCAAGAATAGCGTTAGGCCTAAGAGTCTTTTCCTTAGCCGTAAGAAAGAGATAATTTGCGCATGAAGAATAGCAGTATCGTGTTACCGTGATGGATGCTTGTGCCTGTCTTAGAGCCATAGCAATATCGAGCGCAGCTTCGGCATTACCACCTTTTGACGAGATAAAAAGTTGCTTAACACCAGTACGCAAATGTCCTATTAGGATGTTGGCAGAATCGTGGTTAATCTGTCCTTCAAAATAAAGTGCCTCCCCCACTCGATTAATTTGGACTTCTTGAGCATAGACAGGGCGGAGAAGCGTAAAGATCAAGCCAACAATAAAAACGAATTTTTTCATGATGAGTCCAATATCTAGAAATGGACAAAACAGGAAATTAATCTTTATTCTGTCCATCCAACCTACTTAAGTAAATCTATTTTTTTCCATTTGATTTGCTCGAATCGTACTTTCCACCGATGTCAAAAGTAACGTCGACAGACCAATCACCTTTTGAGTCAACATGAATTTTTCCGGTTACGCGTGCATCGACGCCGACCGATTTTCTAATATTATTTAATAGCTCGATCGCGGCATTTTGAGACTCAGCTGCTATGGAACCGCCGCCGGAGGCGCCAAATGATCCACCACCAGCTGATTCATTAACAAAGGAGTTGAAGGAAAGCCCCCAGTCGGAAGCCCAATCTTCTGTTTGACTCACAATTGCTATTGCGGCCGCTGGGCCAGCAACCAACAAAGCACTACCACCTGAGACAGATTTCAATTCTTCATTTGAAATTAAACGCATTTTATGTTAATCCTATATGTGGTTAATGAAGTCCATCGATCCTATACCGATGGGTTTTACAGCCACCGTACAAGGTGTTCGAGACCTATGTACGGTTTTTCGGCATGCGAGTAAGGAAAATTTTCCTTACTCGCTTTGCTCGAAGTCTTTGTGAATTCCTATCTTTCTCGCTGCGCCACGGCCAATATGGGTTCGATGATCCATTCCCAAATTTTGCGTCGATCTTGCACGATGTCGGCCTCTAGTGTCATGCCTGGTTTTACTGCTTGTTTGGTGCCGTAGGCTTGAATGCTTTGTTGGTCAAGTTTGACTCTAATTCGATACAGTGCTTCGTTGCCGTTGAAGCCTTGGATGGTTTGTTGTGCGTTGCTGAGGATAGTGCTCGCAAGGTGAGTGGGCAGTTCACTGGGGGCAAATGGTGTGCTGCTGACATTCACAACAGTGCCCTGTTGCAAGCCGAACTTTTGGTATGGGAAGGCGGCGTAGCGAATGAGCACTTTTTGTCCTTTGGCGACAAACCCTGCGGTACGACTAGGTGCAAAGAGATGAGCTTCTAGTTCACTGTTGAAACTGTCGCCCGGATTTGTGGTGTCCTTAGGAACTATAGTGGCGAGTACT
>CAYWNE010000069.1:0-19475 GCA_964459555.1 uncultured Burkholderiaceae bacterium
GACCAGAGGTCGGCACATTCATAAATCAGGTCTGAGGTATCGCCAGAGACGCGCGCATCTTTGGCGGCCATCACGGTTTCGGTGGCTTCTTCGCCTATCTTCTTCAAAATCGCGTCATCGCCTTTGGAGAACAATTTGGCGACATAAGATTGACTGGGATCAGCACTCTTACGACTTTCAATAACAGCAGCAAGTTGATCCAAAATCGTGGATTGCATCTCTATTTCCTACTAACAGTGGGGATTTTCACTCGGCGACTTACTTTCAGCAAAACACCAAGTCAGGCTTATTTGTAGATAGTTTCAGGGTCTTTCAGAACCGGATCAACGCTTTGCCACTCGCCTTCGTCTAGATTGCCTTCGAATTTTTGGAAGAAGCATGAATGACGTCCGGTATGACAAGCAATGCCCTCGACTTGTTCAATTTTGAGCAAAATAACATCTTCGTCGCAGTCAAGACGAATTTCTTTCACTTTTTGCACGTGACCAGATTCTTCGCCCTTGTGCCACAACTTCTTGCGCGAGCGGCTCCAATACACAGCTTCACCAAGCTCAACCGTGCGGCTTAAGGCTTCACGGTTCATCCACGCGAACATCAAGACTTCATTGGTACTCGCTTCTTGGGCGATCACAGGCACCAGACCTGAATCATCCCATTTCACTTTATTCAACCAGCGAAAACTCATACCAACCTCATAGGAATCTGTTGCGCAGCCATGAACTGCTTGGCCTCTTGCACAGTATGCTGACCGAAATGGAAGATAGATGCCGCTAACACCGCATCCGCGCCACCAAGCTTGATACCATCGGCCAAGTCTTGCAAACCGCCGACGCCGCCTGAAGCAATCACGGGAATTTCAACCGCATCCGAGACTGCACGCGTCAAACCAAGATCGAAGCCCGAACGTGTACCGTCTTTATCCATGCTGGTCAGCAAAATCTCACCCGCACCGAGCTCGGCCATTTTCTGCGCCCACTCAACCGCATCTAAGCCGGTGGCATTGCGACCACCATGCGTGAACACTTCCCATCGCCCATTACCGCGCGACTTCGCATCAATCGCGACGACGATACATTGCGAACCGTATTTGTGCGCGGCGTCGGCGACTAATTGCGGATTCGTCACGGCAGAAGTGTTGATGCCAACTTTATCAGCACCAGCGTTCAACAAGCGGCGCACATCTGCGACCGTGCGCACGCCACCACCAACCGTAAGAGGAATAAATACTTGCGAAGCGACTGCTTCGATCATCGGCAAGATTAAATCACGATGATCGGACGACGCCGTAATATCGAGGAAGGTAATCTCGTCAGCGCCTTGCTGATCATAGCGTCGCGCGATTTCCACCGGATCGCCAGCATCGCGCAACTCAAGGAAGTTAACACCTTTGACCACTCGCCCCGCATTCACGTCGAGGCAAGGGATAATTCGTTTGGCTAGGGTCATTCTTCGTCTTCTTCGTAGACTAAATCACCGCTGAGCTCATCTGCGCGATCTTGCGCGGTCGATAAATCCAAAGTGCCTTCGTAAATCGAACGACCACAAATCACGCCTTCAATGCCTTCGTCTTGTACCTCACACAAAGCTTCAACGTCGGCAATCGTGTGTACGCCACCCGAGGCAATCACGGGCACGCTGACCGCTTGCGCCAACTTCACCGTGGCATCGATATTCACACCTTGCATCATGCCATCGCGACCGATATCGGTGTAGATAATGGCTTCAATGCCATAGCCCTCAAATTTTTGAGCGAGGTCAATCACATCGTGACCGGACATTTTGCTCCAACCATCGGTCGCTACTTTGCCATCTTTGGCATCAATACCGACGATGATTTGACCAGGGAAAGCGCTGCAGGCATCCGCCAAAAAGCCGGGGCTCTTCACCGCTGCAGTGCCAATGATGATGTAAGCAATACCAGCATTCAGATAGCGTTCGATGGTGTCCAGATCACGAATACCGCCACCAAGCTGCACTGGCACTTCTTCGGTATCGGTTTCTTCGGCGTATTCACGCACAGTTTTGATGATGGCTTTAATCGCCGCTTCATTTTTTGGTTTGCCAGCGAAAGCGCCATTCAAATCAACGAGATGCAAACGTCGCGCGCCTTGTTCCAGCCAGTGGCGGGCCATGTCGGCAGGTTCTTCTGAAAATACTGTGGCTTGATCCATATCGCCTTGTTTGAGGCGTACGCAGTGACCGTCTTTCAGGTCGATAGCAGGAATGAGCAGCATGATAAATGGCTGTTATAAAAAGCTTGAGTGATGAAAGTAAGAATCAAAAAAACGTTAAATCAACACGAAAAAATCAAAAAACGGCACTAGGCAATAGACTAAACCGTTTTAAGGCTTCCAGTGTACAAAATTTTTGTAGAGTTGCAATCCTGCACTAGCACTTTTCTCGGGGTGGAATTGCGTGGCAAAAATATTATCGCGGGCGACGGCTGAAGCGAACACATGACCGTATTCTGTGGTACCAACGACATGAGCCGGATCGTCGGCTTGCACGTAATAGCTGTGGACAAAGTAAAAATAGTCTTGATCGGCGATGCCTTGCCACAAGGGATGAGCGCTAGTTTGTTGCACACGGTTCCAACCCATTTGCGGCACTTTGAAACGCGAACCATCGGCCTGTAATTTCCCTTGAAGGTCAAAGCGTACGACTTTGCCAGGCATCAGGCCCAAACACGGCGTATCACCTTCGGCGCTGATATCGAACAACATCTGTTCACCAACACACACACCAAACAAAGGTTTATTGCGAGAAGCCTCTAACACCGCTTCTTTCAAACCGGAGTCATTCAGGCAGCCCATGCAATCGGGCATGGCCCCCTGCCCTGGCAAAACCAAACGATCTGCGGTTTGAATGTCGACAATTTCTCCCGAAATCAATACCTGCGCTTCGGGCGCGACTGCGCGCAGAGCTTGCGCTACTGAGCGCACATTGCCCATGCCGTAATCCACGACAACGATTTTATTCATGATGAAAAATAAGAACTCGATTATTCTCTAACTCAAAAGCAGAGAAAAAATTTTAGAGCGTGCCTTTGGTGGATGGAATTGTACCTGCTGCGCGTTCATCGTGCTCGGCCGCCATGCGTAAAGCACGACCAAAGGCCTTGAAGATGGTTTCGCATTGATGATGTGCGTTTTGGCCGCGCAGATTATCGATGTGCAAAGTGACCAAAGCGTGATTCACAAAGCCTTGGAAAAACTCATGCGTCAAATCGACATCGAAGCTACCGATCATGGCGCGCTTGAATTCGCAGTGAAACTCGAGGCCAGGGCGACCCGAGAAATCGACGACCACGCGTGACAGCGCTTCATCGAGCGGCACATAGGCATGGCCGTAACGACGAATCCCTTTTTTATCGCCGAGTGCTTTGGCAAAAGCCTGACCCAAAGTGATGCCCACGTCTTCCACCGTATGATGCGCGTCGATATGCAAATCACCTTTGGCGTGAATCTCTAAATCGATCAATCCATGACGTGCGATTTGATCGAGCATGTGATCCAGAAAAGGAACGCCGGTTTGCAGATCTTGCTTGCCTGTGCCATCGAGATTGATGGCGACAGAAATTTGGGTTTCATTGGTGTTACGCGTAACTTGCGCTGTGCGTTGAGCGGACATGATAGTCAAAAAACGAAGTGAATAAAATCAAGAGCTAATCGGATTTAAACAAGGTCTAACAAGACCGCAGGCACTATGCTTGCAAGATCTGTTTTAGAGCCTGCAACAAGATGGCGTTTTCCTCAGCAGTGCTGACGGTAATACGCAAACAATCCTTTAGCAGAGCATGCATTTTACCTACATTTTTCACCAAAATTTTTCGTTCAGCCAATTTTGTGAAGACATGATCAGCAAAACTCGCGTCTGAACCGTGGTTTCCCTCTGAGTTTTCAAATTTCGTCAGCAAGAAATTCGCCGCCGAGGGGAAGACGCTCACGCCAGGCAATTGCGAAAGTTGACTAGACAAGTGCTCTCTTTGCGCCCGCAAATCAGCCGCTTGTTGCTCAAACACCTGCGCATGCTCCAACACACACAGCACCGCCGCTTCCGTCAATACGTTGATATTGTACGGTGGCCTGACTTTTTCAAATTGTTCCAACAGGTCTGGTGCCGCAGACATATAGCCCAAGCGCACGCCTGCCAGACCAAGCTTAGAGACGGTACGCATCACCACCATATTCGGGAATTCGGGCAAACGGGGCATGAAACTCGATTGCGCGAAGGGCTGATAGGCTTCATCGACCACCACGATGCCGTTCTCACCCACCGCACGAATGATGGTTTCCATTTCGCTTTCGGAGAACTTGGTGCCCGTTGGATTATTCGGATAACCCAGATAAGTAATCGCTGGCTTATGCTCGGCGATCGCTTCTAACATAGCCGCCGTATTGAGGCTTAAATCAGCATTGAGCGGCACTCCGACAAACTCTAAGCCCGCTAATTTAGCCGACATCGCATACATCACAAATCCCGGAACGGGAGCCAACACTTTCGCACCGGGCTTAGCACAAGAGACGCTCACCAGCGTGATCAGTTCGTCGGAGCCATTACCGAGTACCAAAGGATAACCGGCAGGCACGCCATAATGATGACTTAAAGCGGCTTTCAGCGCGCTGTAACTGGGGACTGGGTAGCGATTCAAATCGACCTGCGCTAGCCGCTGTGCGAGTGCTTGCTGCAACTCAGGCGGCAAGCGATACGGATTTTCCATGGCGTCGAGTTTCAAATAGCCACTCGCATCGGGCACATGGTAGGCCGACAAGGCTTGTACTTCATCGCGTATCGCGTTTTGAATAACTTGGGAGACCAATTGTGAGTTCGAAGTAGACATCATTTATCAAGTAGTTGTGATCCATTGCGACCGCATCGTTCAAGCATCATCTGTTTCAATTCAAACACTCGACTCAAGCACTTTATTCGACGTTGGCCACTGCTGCTTTTTTCCGAGTTGCTTTACCGCCCGTGGCCTTGCTCGCTGCGGCGACGTTTGTGGTTTGAACGGTTTTCCTGAGACGTTTCGTTGGCGTCCCCGGCTTGGTTTTCTTCGTGACCGGTTTGGCCCGTACTGGCTCAGTCGGTTGATTCCGCAAAACTTGTTGCTCTGCTTCTGCCGACTGCAAACGCGCCGCGATAATGGCGCAGTAACCTGGATTGAGTTCGAAGCCGACAAATTGGCGACCGCAACGACGCGCAGCGACCGCGGTCGTACCACTGCCCATGAAGGGATCAAGCACCACACCGTCAGCGGGGCACGACGCCATCACCATGCGTTCGATAATTTCCAAAGGCTTTTGCGTCGGATGCTCAACGCGCTCCGGATCTTCCTTATGCAAGCGCGATACGCTCCACAAATCCTTAGGGTTATAACCGAGCTCGAGCCATTTAGCACCAACGAAGATAGAACGTGAACGCGCTTTCTTGGTCTCGGCATCATACGGAATGCGCACCGAATCGAGGTCGAAATAATAGTTCTTCGACTTGACGAATAAACCGATGGTGTCATGTACCGAGGTGAAACTACGCGTGCTACCACCCATTGATGGCACACGACGATCCCAAATTATTTCGTTAATCATCGTCATACGTTGTTTGAGCATGACGAAAATTTCTGGTGAATAACGCCAGGTCAAAAAGATGTAGAGCGAACCCGTTGGTTTCAGCTTCGGCAAGGCAGCATCAATCCAGCGTTCAGTCCACGCCAAATACTCAGCGGCTTCCTGCTTATCAGAATCATTACCGTAATCTTTGCCCAAGCCATACGGAGGATCAGTCAAGATCAAATCGATACTGCCATCGGGGATGCGTTGCAAACCCGTGATGGCATCTTCATTGAATATTTGATTGAGGAAGCTGGTCATGAACCAAACAGTATCATTGATGATCTTGAAGAAAAATAGCTAGCGATACTTTAGAGCTTTAAGACTTCAAACGCAATTCAGCACTACGCGCATGCGCAGGCAAGCCTTCGCCATATGCGAGTTCAGCCGCAATCTTTCCTAAGCTTTGGGCACCGCCTTCGCTGACTTCGATCATCGACGAACGCTTCTGGAAATCGTAGACGCCCAAAGGTGAAGAGAAGCGCGCCGTGCGGGAAGTTGGCAAGACGTGGTTCGGTCCTGCGCAATAGTCGCCTAAAGACTCGGAGGAGAAGCGTCCGAGGAACATGGCGCCAGCATGCCGAATTTGGTCCGCCCACACACGTGGTTCTGCTGCAGAAATTTCTAAATGCTCTGCTGCGATATCGTTAGCGATGGCGCAGGCTTCTTGCATGTCTTTGACTTTGATCAGCGCTCCGCGATCGCGTAATGAGGTCCGAATAATTTCCGCGCGCGGCATGGTTTCAATGAGGCGATCGATACTGGCATGAACACGATCAAGATAATCGCTGTCTGGACACAACAAAATCGACTGGGCCAACTCATCATGCTCGGCTTGCGAGAACAAATCCATGGCAACCCAATCGGGGTCCGTCGTGCCATCGCACAAGACCAAGATTTCCGAGGGGCCAGCGATCATATCAATACCAACAATGCCGAACACACGGCGTTTAGCGTTGGCAACGTAAGCATTGCCGGGGCCGACAATTTTGTCGACCTGAGGTACTGTTTCCGTTCCATAAGCCAAGGCAGCAACCGCTTGCGCGCCACCTATCGTAATCACTTTATCGACACCCGCAATTGCTGCGGCTGCCAACACCAGCGGATTACGCACACCATCAGGCGTTGGTACCACCATGATAATTTCTTGCACGCCCGCGACTTTGGCTGGGATCGCATTCATCAACACCGAAGAAGGATACGCTGCCTTACCACCGGGGACATAAATACCGACGCGATCGAGCGGCGTTACTTTCTGTCCCAAAACCGTACCATCGGCTTCGGTGTAGCTAAAACCGGCTGAACCACATTCACGTTTTTGTACTTCGTGATAGGCCCGAACACGCGCCGCAGCTGCCTCTAAGGCTTGGCGTCGCTCGCTCGATAAAGATGCAAGAGCGGCTTGTAATTCTTGCGCGCCAATTTGCAAAGCGCTCATCGCTTGCGCGTTCAAACGGTCGAACTTATTGGTGAATTCTAAAACTGCTGCATCACCGCGCGTTTTCACGGCCTGCAGAATTTGCACCACGCTGGCATCAATCGCTGCGTCTTCACTGGCTTCAAAGGCTAAGAGTTGTCGCAGAGTCTGCGCAAATTCTGGAGCACTCGAATCGAGGCGCGTTATCTGGGTTTGAAAACTCATGCCTTGCCCTCCGAAGCGCGTTCAAACGCTGCGAGGATAGGTTGCAAACGTTCGCGCTTGAGTTTCAATGCCGCTTGATTAACCACGAGGCGCGAAGAGATATCCATAATCTGTTCAACTTCCACCAAATTATTCGCTTTCAGCGTATTGCCCGTACTAACCAAGTCGACGATCACATCTGACAAACCAACCAAAGGTGCCAACTCCATGGAACCATACAACTTAATCAAATCGATATGCACGCCTTTGCTAGCGAAGTGTTGCCGCGCCATTTCGGTGTACTTGGTCGCGACCCGCAAACGAGCACCTTGACGCACGGCGGTCGCATAATCAAAACCAACCGAGACAGCCACCGACATACGGCATTTAGCGATACCCAAGTCGATCGGCTGATACAGACCCGCACCACCATGCTCGAACAGAACATCTTTACCAGCCACGCCGAAATCAGCGGCGCCATATTGCACATAAGTTGGCACGTCAGAAGCACGCACGATAATCACACGCACATCGGGATCATTGGTCGCCAAAATGAGCTTGCGCGACTTTTCTGGATCTTCGGTAACACGGATGCCCGCTGCTTCCAACAGTGGCAAAGTTTCTTCAAAAATGCGCCCTTTCGATAGGGCCAATGTCAGTTGCTGAGAACTCATTGTTTGCTCGACTAAGGTTCGCCAGTATTTTCAACTCGCGAGTGTACAAATTATTTGACGCGTTGAATCTGCGCACCAACCGCAGACAACTTCACTTCCATACGATCGTAGCCACGATCCAAATGGTAGATACGATCAATCAGCGTTTCACCTTGCGCTGCTAAGGCTGCGATCACGAGTGATGCCGAAGCACGTAAATCTGTTGCCATCACTGGTGCGCCAACTAAGCGATCAACACCATTCACAATCGCGGTATGGCCATCGATCTCAATGTGCGCACCGAGGCGATTCATCTCTTGTACATGCATAAAACGGTTTTCAAAAATCGTTTCCGTTACACGCGCTGTGCCGCTAGCAACGCAATCAACGGCCATGAATTGCGCCTGCATATCGGTCGGGAAACCCGGATATTCGGTGGTGCGGAAACTCACCGCTTTTGGGCGGCCACCCATTTGCGCGCGTATCCAATCTGGTCCGCTCGTAATGATGACGCCTGCTTCACGCAATTTATCGAGTGCCACATCAAGAATATCGCTGCGCGTTTTTGTGACGGTGATATCGCCACCCGTCGCGGCGACGGCACACAAGAAGGTGGCGGTTTCGATGCGATCAGCGATCACTGTATGCGAAGCACCATGCAAGGCATCGACACCTTGAATCACCAAACGATCTGTACCGATACCGGCGATTTTCGCTCCCATCGCGACCAGCAAATTCGCCAGATCTGTGACTTCTGGCTCACGCGCCGCGTTTTCCAAAATCGTTTCACCATCGGCCAAAGTCGCTGCCATTAACAAGTTCTCTGTACCAGTGACGGTGATCATATCGGTGACGATGCGCGCACCACGCAAACGCTTGGCTTTGGCGTGGATGTAACCAGCTTCGATCGTGATTTCAGCACCCATGGCTTGCAAGCCTTTGATGTGCTGATCGACCGGGCGTGAACCAATCGCGCAGCCACCTGGCAACGACACTTTGGCTTCACCAAAACGCGCCAACAAAGGACCTAACACCAAAATCGAAGCGCGCATGGTTTTGACCATGTCGTAAGGCGCTTCGAGTTTATCAATCGCACTACCGTTGAGCGTCACCACGCCAATCTCTTCACGCACTTGCAAGCCCATTTGCTTTAGGAGTTTCAACATGGTTGATACATCCTGCAAGGCTGGAACGTTTTCCAAAATAACGTCAGATGCGGTCAACAAGCCAGCGCACAAAATCGGCAAAGCGGCATTTTTCGCGCCAGCAATCGCAATTTCACCATTGAGGCGATTGCCGCCTGTGATTAGTAGTTTATCCATCTTATTTAAATTCTTCTGGAGTCAAAGTTTTCATCGACAGGGCGTGGATTTCTTCACGCATGCGATCACCCAAAGCGGCGTACACCAATTGATGACGTTGAATTAAACGCTTGCCAGCAAAGGCTGAAGACACGATCACCGCATTGAAATGCTGGCCATCGCCTTCCACTTCGAGATGGGTACACTCAAGGCCGGCGGCGATATAGTTTTTCACTTGTTCAGGTGTAGGTAACACGATACTTACTTTCAAATGGATAGCTAAATACTTCAATGACGCAATTTATAACCGCTACGCAGCATCTGCATGGCGGCAAAAGAGAGCACCAACATAAATCCGCTCACGACTAACAAACTCTGTACAGGAGCGACATCAGATTGACCGGTAAAACCATAACGGAAACCATCAATCATATAGAAAAACGGGTTCAAACTGGAAATCGTTTTCCAGACAGGCGGTAAAGACTCGATGGAATAGAACACGCCAGAGAGGAAAGTCAGCGGCACAATCACAAAATTTTGGAATGCGGCTAACTGATCAAATTTCTCCGCCCAAATGCCAGCGATCAAACCCATGATACCAAGCACGGCAGCGCTCAAGAACGCGAACAGAACGATCCATAGCGGCGCGGCGAAATGCAGATGCGCAAACCAAGCAGTCACCACAAACACACCCAGACCTACGACCAAGCCACGCACCATTGCGGCCAAAACGTAAGCACTGAACATTTCCCAATGCGATAAGGGTGGCAGCATGATGAATACTAAGTTGCCCGTCACTTTCGATTGAATCAAGGATGACGAGGCATTGGCGAAGGCATTCTGCAAAACGCTCATCATGACCAAGCCGGGGATCAAGAAAGCCATATAGCTCACGCCATGGATCTTGACGTGGCCATCAAGCGCCTGCCCAAAGATCAGCAAATACATCATGGCCGTCATAATCGGCGCCGTCACGGTTTGCATGGCGACTTTCCAGAAGCGCAGCACCTCTTTGTAGAACAGCGTTTGAAATCCTATCATTGCGGATCTCCTTGCGAGCTACCCATAATCTGCAAGAACACGTCTTCAAGATCAGCTTGCTGCAATTGTAAATCTTCGAGCACGCATCCGGCCGTGCGCAGGCTCGTCAGTATCGGTTCGACTTCATCGTGGTGAGTGACACGGAAAGCGTATCGCGCATTACCCACATCAGTTTCACTGGCGATCAACAAAGGCGCGATCGCATCAGGAATTTGTCCACTGGCCAAATGCACTTTGAGTTGCGAACCCGAAATGCGTTTGATCAGCGCTTGCATCTGATCGAGAGCGACAATCTTGCCCGCTTTCAGCATGGCCACGCGATTACATAGGGCTTGCGCTTCTTCAAGGTAGTGCGTGGTCAAAACGATGGTGTGCCCCTCACGATTCAAACGCGAGATGAACTTCCACAAGGTCTGGCGCAATTCAACGTCGACGCCCGCCGTTGGCTCATCCAGAACGATCACCGGTGGCTTATGCACCAAGGCTTGTGCAACCAGCACGCGCCGCTTCATCCCGCCCGATAAAGCGCGCATATTGGCATCGGCTTTGTTGGTGAGATCCAAATTGGCCATGATCTCATCAATCCAATCGTCATTTCTTTTGATGCCGAAGTAGCCCGATTGCAGACGCAAAGTTTCGCGTACCGTGAAGAAAGGGTCAAACACCAACTCTTGCGGCACCACTCCAAGATTGCGACGGGCATTGCGATAATCATTGACCACATCATGTCCGCAAACTCGCACCGTTCCTGCATTCGCGCGATTCAAGCCGGCGATAATGGAAATCAATGAGGTCTTGCCGGCGCCATTCGGGCCGAGTAGACCGAAGAACTCGCCTTGCTCGATCTCGAGCGTGACACCGCTGAGGGCTTGCAATTGCTTGCCGCCCGATCGATAGGTCTTTTGTACATTGCTAATTTGTATTGCTGCCATGATGGCTCACGCACCGAAGTGCTTTCATCCTTTGAATTGCGATTTCCGAGAATTGTTCTGAAGCAGCAGTTTTTTGAGCTCAAGCCTCGTCGTTGAGTTCGAGGCCTCACTGCGACGCACTCCCAACAACGGCCAACAACGTAGCGACATGGTGGGATCTTGCTTCAAAGACGAAGACAGTCTCTTTTGGTTGCAAAACCGACGATTATAGGGGATTTTGCCTTGACTGAGGCACAAAGACTGACAATCCGAGGAATCAGTGTTTTAACGAGGGAGAATCAGCGGAAACGCATCGCCGGAACTGCAAACCCGGCTTCGCATTTGTATAGACAGCTTGATAAAACTTAGGCAAAGAAACAAGTCTAAGCCCCGTTCCAAGTGAGAGGGCTAGGCTGCGCGAGTGCCACGTAATTCAAAAAAATCTTGCATGCCGTATAAACTTATCAAACTCAATAAGCTGGCAGGCGCTGCCAATAAGCGCAGCGAACGGCTTTGTTTTTGTGCTTGACGCTGCCACGACAACAAAACCGCTACCGCTGCAGAGTCAACGCTGTCGAGAGAACTCAAATCAATTTCCTCGGCACCAGCCGCGATTGCTGCACAACCTCGCTGAGACACAGACACCGCATTATTCAAATTGAGTTCTTTTTCATCCAAAACCACGTTGCACTCCTAGTTCAATTGAGGTACTCGCCGAACTACTTCTTGGCACCTGCCAATTTTTTGTTCTTCTCGGACAAAGTCTTGATCAAACCATCGACGCCACCTTTGCTGATTTCAGCAGCAAAATTGCCTTTGTAGGTTTCTACCAACCATGCGCCAAGTACATTGATATCAAAAATCTTCCAGCCGTTTGCTGTTTTTTCCAAGCGATAGTTCAACTGCAAAGGTTCGCCTCGGCTTTGAATCACCAAGCTCTTCACCTCGACCTCGGTATCTTCTGGCGCTGCACGTAAAGGTTTGAACTCAACACGTTGATCGCGGATCTGTGTGATCGCGCCAGAGTAGGTGTGAATCAACAAAGTGCGGAACTCATTGATCAATTGCTTTTGTTGATCCGGTGTGGAATCGCGCCAGCTTTTGCCCACCGCGAGTGCCGTCATGCGATTGAAATCGATGAAAGGCAAAACTTTATTTTCAACCAGATCATTAATGCGTGTGCGATTACCGTTTTGAATTTCTTTATCAGTCTTGGCTGCATCCAAGATCTCGGTGCTTAAACGTTTTACCAATTGATCTGGCGCCTCATCGGCAGCCACTGCCGATGAAGCGAAGCCCACGCTTGCAGCAACTAACAAGCACAAACTCAGGCTCGCGCTCTTCAAGAATTGTGTCAATCTTTTCATATGTATTTTCCTCAATCACTTAAATCATTCAATGCGAAATTCGATCGTTGAAACACCAGGATTTTTCTGCCATTCATCTACATCACCAGCGATCGAACCTTCTGCTACAACAGTCTAAATCTTGGTTCGGTTGACAGTGCCTTCAGTTCGCAATGTGCTTACTCTTGGTCATCTTTGTGGATTTGACCTTCACGACGCTGCAAATAGGCGCCGCGAATAAACACATATTTATCGAGAGCCGCCTCTTCAATCAAATTCACAGCATCTAAGGCATTGGCGCGTTTATCAACAATTCGGAGCACTGAGGTCGTATTCCTAAATGCTACTGAACCTCTGGAATACAAGATGTCTCCTTTGAAATCGATCGGTGTCGCCAAGGTATCCCTTAAGGTCGAAGGCCCTAAAATCGGCAGCACCACGTACGGCCCAGCGGGCACTCCCCAAACACCTAGAGTTTGTCCGAAATCCGCTTGGTGTTTGGGCATACCGCCAGCCGAAGCGACATCAATTAACCCGCCGACACCAACCGTGGTATTAATCGCAAATCGCATAAAATCATTGGCGCCATCGGCGAAGTTACCTTGAAGAATATTGTTGACGGCGGTCCAAACATCACCTGCATTACTAAAAAAATTGCCGACAGCCGTTTTCACCAAGCTAGGTGTTACAGATTGGTACACCTGCGCAACCGGTTTCAGAACCGTTGAATCGACGCTTTCATTAAACGCAAACATCGAACGATTGAAACCTTCCAAGGGATCATCTGGATTATTGCCAATTCCCGTGGTCTCACTAACTTTTTCCAATGTCGCCAAAGCTTTTGTCTTGACCTTCGTCACCGTCGAACAGGCACTTAAGCCAATCGCGAGTACAAGAACTATCCCTACGCGAAGGCTCACGCCACGCAGATTTCCCAAAAATCCAATTACTTTTTCCAACATCATTTCTTATCGTCCTTACCTTCAGCCGCTTTGCTAAACAAGAACTGACTGATCAAATTTTCTAGCACAATCGCTGACTGCGTCATCGTGACCCGGTCACCATTCGTCCAATTATTGACATCGCCGCCAGCTTCGAGGCCGATGTACTGCTCGCCTAACAAACCTGCCGTCAAAATTTTTACAGACGTGTCTTTCGGGAAGGCATATCGTTTTTCCAGCTTCAAAACGACCAAAGCTTTAAACTTCTTGTCATCGAAACGGATCTCCGCCACGCGGCCAACCACTACACCCGCACTTTTCACCGCAGCGTTTGGTTTGAGTCCACCAATATTGTCAAACTCGGTCACAACGTCGTAGGTCTTTTCGAACGACAAGCTGCTCATATTGCCGGCCTTCAACGCCAAAAACAGCAACGCCGCAGCGCCCAACAGAACAAATAATCCGACCCACACATCAATTGATTTTTTTTGCATTTGATAACCTCTACTTACCTTACTTTTGACAGCGCTTCGTTATGCACATGTCACGATCTAGGCACTAAATTGGTAAGAAAACTGATCACACCTATTGGAACATCCACGCCGTGAGCAAGAAGTCCAACCATAAAACTAATAAAGACGAAATCACGACCGTGCGCGTGGTTGCGCGGGAAACACCCTCTGGTGTTGGCGTTGCTTCATAGCCTTGATACAAAGCGACAAACGTCGCGGCGAAACCAAACACGATACTCTTAATAACGCCGTTACCGAGGTCGCGCCAGATATCAACGCCAGCCTGCATCTGTGACCAGAAAGAACCGCTATCGACTCCAATCAGCACCACCCCAACCAAATATCCACCAATGATCCCCATTGCGTTGAAGATCAAGGTCAAGATAGGCATGGCGATGACACCACCAAGGAAACGCGGAGCGATCACGCGTTGCAAGGGATTGACGGCCATCATCTCCATTGCTGCCAGTTGTTCTCCAGCTTTCATCAAACCGATTTCCGCAGTGAGTGAGGTGCCAGCGCGCCCTGCAAACAATAACGCTGTGACGACCGGGCCCAGCTCGCGAACCAGCGAAAGCGCAACCAACAAACCCAACGCCTCTTCTGAACCGTATTTATTTAAGGTGTAGTAGCCTTGGTAGCCCAACACAAAGCCAACGAACAGGCCAGAGATGGCGATGATCACCAAAGAGTAGTTACCGATAAAATGCACTTGATCTGCAACCAACTGAGGACGTCGCCACAGGCCAGGCGCATTCAAGACAATACTGACAAAACTGCGCGCAGCGTGACCTAGATCTTCAATCGTCTCCCGAGTACCACGACCGAGACTCGTTACCGCATTTACAAGAAATGAGATCATACTTGCCCCCCTTTCAACCCCATGTCTTCGGCCAAACTCTTGCCGGGATAGTGGAAAGGTACAGGACCATCATGTTCTGCGTGCACAAACTGTTTCACGTAAGGATCGGTCGACTCCAACATTTCCTTCGGTGTACCTTGAGCGACGATCTTTCCTTGCGAGAGGAAATAGACATAGTCAGCGATTACAAAGGTTTCATGAACGTCATGCGAAACCAGAATCGTGGTGGATCCTAACGCATTATTCAGATTGCGAATCAAGGTCGCAGTCACGCCCATTGAGATTGGGTCAAGTCCGGCAAACGGCTCATCATACATAATCAATTGCGGGTCTAAAGCGACCGCGCGTGCCAAGGCTACGCGGCGTGCCATGCCGCCAGAAATTTCAGAAGGCTTTAACCTCGCCGCATTACGCAAGCCTACTGCATTGAGCTTCATCAAGACCAAATCCTGAATCATGCTTTCAGGTAGTTTGGTATGTTCACGCAAAGGAAAAGCGACATTCTCAAACACCGAAAGATCGGTGAACAAAGCACCATGCTGGAACAGCATCCCCATCTTGCGACGTAAAGCGAATAGGGCTTTGCTGTCGCGGCTATCAACAAGTTGTCCGTCAACTTTTACGTGCCCGTACTGCGCAGAAATCTGTCCACCAATCAAACGTAAGATAGTGGTTTTTCCCGAGCCCGAGCCTCCCATCACCGCGATCACTTTACCGCGTGGGAAATCCATGGTCAGACCAGACAAAATATCGCGGCCACCATATGAAAACTGCAAATCACGGATTTCAACTAAATTCGACACGTTGAGCTTTATGGAAAGAAAGGTGAAATTGTAAACTAGTTCTAGAAATCAGGTTGGAAAGCAAATTATTAATTAAACAATAAAAGAACATTATTTGAACAAATGAGATTCATGCGAAATTTAATTCATAATTTCATGAAAATATTAGATATTAATTTTTATTGCATTGCAATATTTTTGCAAAATAACTGAATCTAGAGTCAGCAAGACTCGACTTTGAGACTGATTCGCAAAACAAAAGTTCAAAGACGCATCGTGTTCTACAACTTATTACGGTCATCACGCCAGCGAACCAATGCCCCAACTGCCCATGTTAAACGCATACCACTTGGTTCTAGATCAGTTTCGCAAAGGTATAGCGAACTAGTACTAAGCTGAGCGTAAAACAATACGTACGCCACGCTCGTAAGCGCAACTGACTCAATTCAGTGAGTTTAAAGAAAGTATGCCCTAATCGATAAGCCAAATAAGCGGCGAACAAGGGGGACAATAGGACATGGAAAAGTCGCAATACTGGTGAGTGCAAGAAACTCATCGGCCAGATCAATAGACTCAAATACGCGATCAATCCACCAAGACACGCAAACATCACGCATGTGCCGATTACAGACCAACTTTTGTCACTATTTTCACTTGTTTCCACTGCGGACAGCGGGACGTGAGCGACGACTTCTAGAAAAATTTCTAGCAAACAGACAATCAAATCTTCCATTCAAATACCCTGACTCAAGAAACGCGAGGCATTCTATTTGATCGACAGCATTCGCTCCACGGTAGTTCCGCGGAAAATTAACCTCTATTTCGATTGTTTGCGAGTGCTCAAAAAACTCAATAGCCCCCTTTGACTAAACGCTGCGATATCCACCATAAATTTCCATGTGCATCACGCACACCACCTTGGCGGTCACCATATGGCATATCGGCGACAGTCATCATCAGCGTTGCACCATGATGTAAGGCTCTGGCCACACTCTCTTCAGCATTTTCAACATAAAGATAATAAGAGGCGGGCATTGCCGGAAAATCGATCGACGCTTCACTGACCATCACGGTCGAGGTGCCGATAGCAACCTGTGCGTTGGCGATACATCCATCTGCGCGTAGGCTACGATGAATCTCGAAGCCATCGAGACCTTGCACTAGGAACTCTACAAATTTCTCTGCATGGTCGACAAAGATATACGGCGTGACCGTATTAAAGCCCGGTGGAATGTACATCAGTGATTCTTTCGAAAAAATAGGTCCAACAGCACACCCGCATCCGGCATCAAATGCCGACCGCGGCATCCTCAAAGGTTAAAGGCAAGGTGAACCAAAAACATGTCCCCATCCCTTCTTGGGTAGTAAAGCCAATCCGACCACCCATCGCTTCAACCAAGGCTTTACTGATCTTTAATCCAAGACCTGTTCCACCCTGCTGACGAGTATTACCATTATTCGCTTGCGCAAAAGCATTGAAGATCTCACCTTGAAAATCTGCAGGTATGCCTTGGCCATAGTCCTCAATCTCGACTAATGCATCAACATCACCTTGACTAACACGAACATCAACCTTCTGGGCGCCGTTCGAAAATTTCGCAGCATTCGAAAGAATATTCGCAAGAACTTGGGCCAAACGAACTACGTCAGCTTGCACCCGCAAACTGTCGACGGTGGTCGTCAAAACATATTGCACTTGGTAATTGTTGGCATAACCGGCGTTGTCGGCCAAGGACTGCCTCACCGCGCTGACCAAATCGAGCTCTACTAACTGTATCGGCATCTTACCTGCGACTAGTTTTTCCATGTCGAGCAAATCGTTGATCAGCAGGATCAGACGCGAACTATTTTTCTGCGCGAGGCCAACCAATTTCTTCGCCTCTGGAGGAATTTCTCCCATGACGCCATTCTCCACCAACTTCAACGAACCATGAATCGAAGTTAGTGGGGTTCTCAACTCGTGACTGACGGTCGCCACAAATTCGGATTTCAAACGATCAAGTCGGCGTCGTTCTGAAATATCTCGGACAATACCAATAAAAATTGCTTCTCCATGATCACTGGTTTTCGACAGTGCTAGATCCGCAGGAAAAATCTCACCATTCATACGACAGGCTTCTACTTCCGCACCGACCACACCTTGCTTAGAGTGACTTCGCTCGACAAATTCGTACAGAAATTTCGACTTATGAACCTGCGTTACCTGTGGAAAAATGCGATCAATCGACATACCAATCAAATCCCGATGCTCACAGGCAAAAATGCGACTCGTGGCCACGTTACAAGAACGAATCGAACCATCACTATCGATCACCAAAATACCATCTGCGAGGTTATCTAAAATGGTCTGATTTTGCGCCATGCGATCTGATAAATTTTGCTCATGCGAACGAATCGTGATCGATAAGCGATTCAGTGCTGTTGCCAATTCAGAGATTTCTTTGGTACGAGAATAGACAGGAATCTGTCGGCTGGCTTTGACTGCGGAGAGGCTCGCGAAAGCGGTGATATTGGCTAAGGCTTGCATGGGAGCACGCAATAAGATCGCCAGCAATACCAATACAACGCTGGTCAAGAGCACCACAAACAGCAATACATAAGCCCAACGGCTCAAAATCGCGTCATTTACATCTTCGAGACTGTAGCGAATACGAAGGCTACCTATTCTGGTTCCCGCCTCGATCGGCAGCCACACTTCAAAATGATCTTCGAGACGGACCAGGCCAAGAAAAATTGCGCGCCTGCTGCCGACCTTATCATCGTAGAGTTGACGATGGCCTTCGGCTTCTGGCTTGACTAGGGTCATGTCATAAGATGCCATCACAACTTCATCGCGCTTTATGACGCTTGTAATCGGACGATGATTGGCGTCGACAATCAAGATGGACTCGACATAGGGCAGCTTTGCATTCACTCTCAAAAGCTCTTCTAGACCGGCCACATCACGTCCTATGATCAGCCCGCTGGACATGCTAGAAATACTCTTACCAAGGTATAGTACTTGTTCGTCAGCGACTTCGCGTGAGCGTTTAATTGAGGCATACGTAAATACGCTACCGGCAATCAAAGCCGACAAGGCCACCGAAATTCCAACCAAGAACATCAGTTGAGATGCCATCCGATACGGAAGCAAACGTCGCAAGTTGAGGGACTCGAACCATGCACGCATGCTTTACTCCTTCTCCAAGATCACAAACTTCTCGATCTTCAATTTTTCGAGTGGTAAATAGTCGCGCTGATAATCGGCCGTAGTTGGCTGTGCCATGCGGACTTCACTCAATAATTTTTGTCCCTCAGGCTCTTTCGCTAAGCTCAAGAAGGCGTCAAGCAATTGCTTTACAACGTCTTTCGGAACACGCGGATGCACAGCGATCGGATGAGGCGCCGACTCTGGAGTTTGATATAGGATTCGTAGTTGTGCCCGTACTTCCGGCGCTTCATCATTCAAAGTCGCATTGATTCCACCACCAGCCGCCACGCTGCCATTCAACACGCTTCGATAAACATTACTATGCGTGCCTAAATACTGCGTCTGAACAGCGACATTTTCTGCGGCGAGAAGTGCTCGCATATATAAAGAAGCGCCAAAGGCATTGGGCGCAGGGAAACCTAAAGCGCGTTTCTCCAAGTCTCGCAAGCTTTTGAAAGGACTATCGTTGCGCACTACCAAAACTCCTTTGAGCGGCTTGCTGTCTCGAACCACGGGTTGATAATTTTGTGCTTTTTTGGCCATCACGGCATGGTAGGGATTCAAAAAGACAAAATCAGGTTCGCCCGCGATAACGGTAGATTCAAACTGTCGAATTGACTTTGCGAGCACCAATTGAAGATGTAGCCCCGTGTGAAGCGACATGCGCGCAAGTAAAGGTGCCCACTCGGTAGGGAATTGAACAACGTTG
>CAYWNE010000070.1:0-18902 GCA_964459555.1 uncultured Burkholderiaceae bacterium
GGTAATTTGCGAGTATTTGGTTCGACTTCTTGACTACTGGGGGCTAATGGGTGACACCGACATAGACCTGAAACAGACGTTGCAAGCTGCGCTTATCGATACCCGTGTGTCGAACAAGATCTTCCACACTCAGCAAGCTACGATCGCATTCAATGTCACGAAATAAGTCCCTCAGAAAACCGAGCTTAGGATCGGCTGGCGGAAGAAACGACAACAGAAAACCTTCTGCCACTTCACACATCGTAGAGAACTCTGATACCGCTTCGATATCGCTCACAAATTGCTGATGCTCAGAGGCAAAGCAAGCGTTGATCGCTAAGCTTTGATTGTGAAGTTCAGCAATCGGTCTTCGATACCACGGATAAAAGCCCCCAGCTTGGAACTTGACGCCAAAGACTCGATCCTGCCCAGACAATGTTCGCGTAAAACGTGCAGTGTGTACCCCATAGACGCGAGCATGACCTTGCTCGACCACGAGATGTACATTGGGATGGGGCAGAGTCACTTGCTGTTTTGCTGGATGACCGCGCAAATCCCAGCTTACAAACCAGTAATGCGCCACAAATGGTGCCAGCGCAGAACTGGGGGCTTGTCGCAAATGTCGAAATTGCCCGACATCAAAGCTGGGGCGCAGCACGCCGCGAGGCTCAAAGTTTGTCATGTTGGAGATCTACTTTGTCGCGTTTTTACTATCACGGTCGACAGATTCAGGGTTTAATAACCGGGTAATCCAAGTTTACCGCTACTACGCGACGACCAGATTGGACGACTCCAATTAAATTGATCATACGGCATAAGATATCAATGGCAAAACGATTCCGAACACACAGAAAAACACTCTGGCAACTATTCGTACAAAGTCTCAGTGTTGGATGTGCCAGTCTATGTGGTCTCCCCATCATGGCACAGCACAGCAACGCCCAGCAAGCACCAATCACTATTCGACATAAGGCCCCCATCATGCAACAAATACGTGGCAGTTTCGACGTTAAACTTCAGCCCCAAGCTCCGGCGCCCGCCATCGCAGAAGCCCAGTTAGGGCGCCAAACCATCGATAAACAGTTTCATGGCGAACTCGAAGCACATAGCCTTGGTGAAATGTTAGCCGCGATGACTGAAGTCAAAGGCTCAGCGGGCTACGTCGCCATCGAACGGGTCAACGGTACACTACAAGGCAAACGCGGCAGTTTTGTGTTGATGCACACTGGCGTCATGGATAGGGGCACACCACAGCTCACCATACAAGTGGTACCCGATTCGGCGACCGATGAATTGGTGGGCTTAAAAGGGACAATGCAGATCGAGATCAAAGACGGCCAGCACTTCTATGTGTTTGATTTTAGTTTGCCGTGATGGGAAGTTAAAAGAAATCGCTTCGCCAGGATCTTGACTTGGCGAGCACGTTCATAGACTTGACCAAGCAACCATCCCACACTCATTCGATATTCAAGTCAACTTGATGCATTCTCAATGCTGTGCTCGCGTCACTTGCCGTATCTTCCCACACCGGGCATCAATTCCGAGCAGGGCCGTGGGTGATCCTCCACTTGCCCGCACTCCGCTTGGCAAGTGCGTAGTGATACTGCCCCTCAAGCTGTTCACAAGATAAGAATATCTCGTCCACACCATCGCCATCGATGTCGACGTGGTCAATCATCGAGCATCCTCTTTCCGCAATCGACCCCGATCCGGGAGCGAGACGGAATGAACCGTCTTGCTGCTGTTCTGCAATGATAAGGATAGACGCGTACACATCATATTCGCCTCCGTAATGTGCGTCATCCATCGATCCAACGACCCAATTACTCATCAGCATGACGCGACCGTCTCCATGAATGATTGGACACCCTGCTCTCAAAGCAACAAATTCTAGCTCTGTCTACTAGATCGAATCGTGTTTGGTTACTTTATGGAGTGGGTGTCCTGTGAGTTGCTCAGTTGGCATCAGCAACTTCGACCAAAAGCAAAAGACTTGCGCCAATGTCTTTAGGTGTAGAGAGCGGGTTGAAGGAAGTTGACAGCTCGATGTCTGGATGAGTCGGATGGGTGATACTTGCTCGGACTACGGCGTTCGATGCATCACCACTTACGCAGTGAATCAATCGAAAGCTTCGTTCGAATTCCTTTGGCGTGCGAAGATAAGAGGCCTTGAAGGAAGGCCAATCGCTGCGTTTGGTTTCGCGCAGATTGACATCCTTTATCGAGAACTCGTCGAAAGCATTTCGAAATGTGCTACCCAATTCCTCAGCGCTTGGTTTGCCTTGGATGAGCACCGGCTCCGATTGCTCGTAATAGATTCCAGCAAAATTCTGATGCATCGCTGCAATGATGAAACACTGCGAAGACGCATACACGTTAACGCAGCGAATCTCTGGCTTCTTGGATCGAGATAGTAAGGAGAGAAGCACGTCGCTCTACCTTATCATTGCCGCGACCGTATCGCGATCACAGACTGCAAGTTGTTCGAAAATTTCATCTTCGATTTTTGCCGGATTGAACAAAAGCTTCTTGTGATCTGAAAAAATACTATTTTTTGGAGTGGGTGCTTCTTGGAGTGAGTGTCTTGTGAATTTTGTGCTGGGCGATACATTGAACACCCGTCTCTAGTGTGGCGGGTTGTTGGAGATGGGTGTCCTGTGAATTATCGCTGTGAATTTGCCCGTCAAATATAAAGACGCTTATTTCCAGAGGCTTCAAAGTGTCTAGTAAAGTCTGGGAAGTTCACTCCTAATAAGAAAAGATGTGATACTGCGTTCTAAGAAAATCATCAAAAGTTATGAATCGAAGCCTTCTCCGATACCCACCTACATTTTCCATCTCCAAAATTACACCGCCCGTTCCAAATTCATTCAGAACAGCAAAATAAGGTTTGCGACTTGTTTTCATATTTGCCAAATTACATTTTCCGCTTTTGCAAAACAACACAATTTCGCCGAGATTCGACTTATTCATCGAAACAACAAGACCGTTTTGAGAGAAAATCTGATCATCGTGACTCGGATAGAATCCCTCGGGAAGCTCTACGTGCTTTGCAATAGACATTAATTCTAAATTAATCGATAATCCTCGACTCTCTGGCCTCCCCTTATAGCCGCCGTTGACTATGGCTGGAAAAACAAGTAGTTCGTCTCCATCTTTCGCGCAAAACGCTATCGCCGGATATTTGGCATTGGAACTTTGACCATCGGGATTAGGATTTTCGAGAGTGTTTATGAATTCCCGAATTTGCCCAATCAATTCCGATGACATTTTTGAGAAGGACTTCCCTCGAATCGGTATGATATTGCCACAGAAAAACAACGACGAACTAAGTCGAACCGGACTATTTTGTCCCCAAAAATCAACTGAGCATGGTATTTCAAATAAGTCCGTTTTATTTTTGATCAGAAATTGCTTTCGCCGTGCAATCAAAGTGAAATCATCGTCAATATAAGTTAATCCCTGGATTTGGATACCGTCGTTTAGATCAATTATTTTGTCGTTCAAATTAGAATCTATTTCTACCGTAATGTAATTCGTCTCCTGGACATCCTCAGAAAAAGTTTGATGCGGATTCAAAATATTTACTTTCCATCTATGAAATTTTCTGAATTCCTTCGTATATAAAACAAACAGTTTATTATTGAAAATCCAGGCATTTTTTATAAAATACGCCGCTGAATTTTCCTCGTATCCAAGGCGATCTTCTTTGTTGGTTTGAGCTGAAGGTTCACTCGCAATGCTAAAAACAAAAAGAAAAACCGAGACAGTTAGCAAAGATTTACTTAGACCACGGCAATAATTCAATAAATTACTCATTCTCTTCTCAAGGATCTCTTTCTAAAAAACTCATTTCTTACACACTTCCCACCTTTAATTTTATTCCACATATCTCTTAGTTTTGACTAGAAAATCCATTGGACACCCATCCCAAAGAAAATCCATTCGACACCCATCCCAAACACAACAACCAATTCAGCGCTTCGCATGACAGCGCCATCAATCATAAATCGGGATTCAGCGACTACCCTCGAAACAATCGCTTTTGAAGAAACGCTTCAAAATCTTGGCGTTCGGTGCAGATGAGGTACACGTAAATGTATTGTCGATGCTTATCGACTTCGTACACCACCTTGTTCTTTTTAAGCACGACCATTTGCCGCCAGTTGAGCATGCCTAGTTCTACAAGTTCTGGCATCGGGGTGCCTAGGAGAGGGTTTTCCTCTAACATCAGAATCTTTGTTTTGAGTTCAATGTAGAGTTCATTGGCAAGCTTCTCTGAAAAATGGTGCTTGATGTATGAGTGGATGTCCCGCAGATCCCGCTCGGCATCATCCAGCATGTACACGGTGTAACTCACTTCAGAATTTCCTTGTCCATACGCTCGAAAACCTCACGCGCTGGCTTAAATTTTCCCGTCTCAATTTGTGCGCGGCCAAGCGCTAGAAGCTTGAGCAAGGCCATCGTATTTTTTGACTCTTCGTAACTCTTAATGTCTTGGATGACGCAAGTCGCCTCGCCATTTTGGGTAATGATCAGTGGCTCACGTGTTTCGGTCATCTCTGAAATAGCCTTGGCCGCATTGTCTTTAAAATAGCTAATCGGTTTTACTTGCTCGGAAAGTCGCATGATGCACCTCGTTTGGGCTGATTGATGAAAGTCAGTTTAAGGTCTTAATTTAGACCTGTCAACGTAGGAAATCCAGCAGGCTTCGGGTTCTTGCGAAACGCAAATCCTACACACAATGTGGCATCACGACCCCGACCACACAGCGTTTCTTCATGTGTGCCGCATAGGCTTTGAGGCGAGCAGCTTGTGCAATCACTGTACCTCTGGTCATCGCCTTCGCTCGCATTGTTTTTTCAAATTCCTCAGGCGCAAATCCAAGTCGATTGAGAATCGGAGGAACTTGTGAAGACATCGCGTGTTTCTTATCGCGACGAACAATACGTGCAGCCCAATCAACTAATTCAAGGTAGTCCCTTGCAGTACACGGTAGGCCTTGCGCCGGTGCGACGCTAAGAGAATTTCCAAAAGGGTGGAGCGGAACGGTCGGAAGGATTTCTACTTCGTCATTCGCTTTCGACTTAACACGACTCCCGATGGAAGCAGAGCGTTTATTCTCAGGCTTTTTCAACTCGGAGAGTCGTTGCTGAATCGAGGTGTAATCAGAGTTCTCTGGCAAATCAGCGATACCTGCGCGTATTGGATTGAGATCAACATACGCACAACATGCGAGTAAGCCCGCTTCATCTAAGATGGCTTGGCTTTTGAAGCGCCCCTCCCAAAAGCGCCCTGTGCATTGATCTTCTGCATTGGCACGTCGGGCGATCGATTCATTCAGACAACGCATGAACCACGAGATATCGTAAAGCCGAGTACGAAGCTGTTCGACCAACTCATCGGCCACACGCCTCGTTGCTGCATCTTGGTCTTTGCCTTGCAAGAGCTGTTCAAGAATATAGGGCAAAGAAAACAAACGAGACCATCGCGCCAGCACTTCTGTTTGACTCATACGCTCAGCACGTTCGCGATCGACATGCAGCACCACGTGATAATGGTTGGACATCACCGCAAAGGCGCACACCGACATCGAGAAAACTTCAGACAACTCCGCCAAGCGCTCAACCACCCACGCTTTGCGATGAGAGAAATCACGACCAGAGAAATGATCTTTCCCCCACAAGAAAGCACGGCGCACACAGCGACCTATGCAGTGATAGTAAGGCGTTGCTTCGAGTGAGACATATCGACTACGTGCCATCGGCATCAGCCACCTCCTTCGTTTGAGAAGAATTTACAGTGGCTTTAGCTTAGGTTAACAATATTTAATGTGCAAGAAAATTTATTAATTTATTGCTTTTTGGAGTGGGTGTCTTGTGAATTTGTCTTTCAGCGAACTGTGCTGTGCGTTTCGACCCACCATCAAGAATTTCTGAAATCGTGAAAATAGGCGTCGCATCTGAGTCACGAACATTCCATTCAGTTCTTTCTAAATAAAAAGACCGTGACGTTTCTGTTAGTTTATATATAGAAGGCAATACACCGTCTTCACAACGGCGTCCTTTTGGGCACCACCCTCCATGTTCGACACCGTGTGTAATCGCCCAATCTAGCCCTGCACGATCTGCACCAGATTGGCCCCCAGAGAGAATCATAAAATATGAATTAGCGTTGAAAGGCATGCTTAGGAATTTGAAGACACCCACCTCTGAAAGCAACACAATCTTACTCTGCTTACTAATTCTAAATCGTAACTAGTTGCTTTTTGGAGTGGATGTCTCGTAAGTTGTTAATTGGTGAATTTCTGTAACTATAAATCCTTGCTCAGTTTTTTCCGCTCCTGTTCAATTTCAGAATTCCGCTTATTGATGGCTTCTTGACGCCTATTCTCAATTTGCCTTAGAAGTGATGGCCTTTCCAAAACAATTACGGCCCCCCCAGTCGAGCTCTCTCGACGAGCTGTCAAATGAACATCCTGCCCCTCCCAAGCACTTACGGTACGGGTTGAATAGAAGGAATTTGCTTTCTGCCCCACCTCCCCAATGGGTAGAGGTGGGCCAAATTTTTCTGAAAGCGATACTATCTCATCGGCATTCGAATTCGAACTTCCCTGTGATGTGGTAGTAAACTGAATTCGGGCTGGTCTTCCATCTATAAATTTTACTTCAAGGTCACGAAGAAGATTCCCTGCAATGGTAGAAACTTTCCTTAGCTCAGCACTCATTTCACTTTGGCTTATTTGGCCGGATCTACATGCCTGACCCGTGATTCCATTCACTGTTATAGGCGTACAGTCACCTTGACTGAAAGTCGAGCCAAAACACTCCTCAATTCCCGGCAAAAGAACTTCGCACTTCCAAATCTGACGAGCATTCGACTTCATTTGTAAGAATTGTGATTTACTCGTATTGAGGCCAATACCCTTTATTTCGGCATTCGTAACACGCTCCCGCGTTTGTTGGGCAAGTAATGCGGCCTTTTCTTTTTTCTCATTTTCTTGCGCGATGGCCTGATCCGCGTCTTTCCTCAGGACAAGATAGCGCTTCTGAATAAACGGATCAAATGCGATCACAGTCTCTTCATTCAGTGTTTCTAAACAATTTTTCCAGTTGCTCGAGGCTACTTTTCTTTTACACACGTCGTAATATTGGCATAGCGGCTCTTTTTTTTTCTCGCCCTCATTACAAGGTAATGCGCTCTTATAGGTAGAGTTCAAAGTTGTGCAAAATCGCCCACTGAGATTGGCAACTTCATCATTAAATTTCTTTGCATTGAACGAATCCCAGTTTATCCCGTAAAGTGCAGCATCCCGGCCCCCCAATGAGTCATTCGGATCTCGAACAGCTAATATCTTGTTCAATACTGCGAAGCATTGCCCGTCAGTTGGCTCTTGTGCAAAGCAAGTTCCGGGTAATACCAGCGATACTACAAACAAAAAAGAAAAATGAACTTTAGAAAAAAACGTTGCCGATGCCACACTATCCTCCCAATTCTTGCGTTCATAACTACAACTCATCACCATTTTCGGAAAGGTTGCGCCTCAAACAAATACAACGTTATAGTTCTATACTTCCATCAGGCTGCAAAGTCGAACGGCTTATACAACTATGTACTCGGCCACGTATTCTACGCTCTCCAAGGCCAAAACTGACGAATTCCGGAGATGTAAAGGTGTATTTATCTCCAGTCTGAAGAGGAGCAATGCACTTCGAGCGTAGTTTCTTGCGACAGTATGTCTTCACGAAACGATAAAGACCATGTGCACACTCTCGCCGATCATCAAGACTCAAATAGGGCTTACTAACGTCGATGATTTCCGTGTATAAGCCCACCTGAATCAATGAAACTCCTGCTCCGAAAATGCCCTCGTGTCGAAATCGATCTGACTTTAGAGCATTGACCAAGAAGGCCACACTCCCTTGATTACGACTATAGTGCTTCAATTCGATAACACAAATGAGCCTCCAGTTGCTGTCAAATACCGTTAGATCCAAACTTCGACGCGCCCCAGGATTGTATATGCCACATTCGGACACAAACTTGTAGGTGCGCAGTTCAGAACTTAAGAAAGACTGTAACTCACCCTGAACGGTTTTTTCTGGATTGCCTAGCGATACGAGCCGCAACCCTAAGTCACCAAAATGAGGCACTTCATTTTGAAGACCAAAATAAAGCGCCAAGAATTTTTGACAACGGGCAGAAACTTCATTCATATTCAATCAACAAAAAATAATCGAACTGTAGTAGGCTTTTGACATCTAGGTGCAGAAACCAAGTCCACTATCACCCCAACCCACGCAACTCCCGCAACGCCACAGACACCGGCGCCAAATCCGCGCCCTGCGTCGTAATCGTCGTCAACAATTGATTGAGTTTGGCAATCGCTTGTTCATGCTGGGTGCGCCATGCAGTGATGCTTTCTTTGCGGGAGAGCAGGCTGCGGGTGACTTGGCTGGCGATGGAGTAGACGTCGTCGCGGGCGCTGCCGCGGGCTTGGGTTTGCCATAGCGTGTCGGTTGGCAAGCGATTGATTTGATCGCGCCAACCGGTGAGGCTGAGTTCGGCGTCGATGCCGAAGTAGGTGCGTGCTGTAGTTTCCAATTCGCTGCCTGTGCTTTGGGCGAGGTCGACCAAATCAAGGGCGGGGAAGATGAATTCCAAGGCTGCTAAGTTTTCGGCGAGGCCTGCTTCGACACCGGCGTCGCTCAAAGCTTTGCTGGCTTCTTGCAAGCTGGCGTAGGCCGCTGCTGGTAACCATGCTTGCAAGTTGGCGCGCAGTTCGCGTGCGCCTGGTTGGTAGCGTTGGATCAGCGTTGGCAAATCGGCGTTTGCGGTTCTGGCGCGCAGCATCCAGCGTGAGGCACGTTGGGCGATGGCGGTGAGCTTGGTCAACAAGTCTAATTGCAACTTGGCGTCGACTTTGTAATCGAGCGCATCGATTTGATCCCACAGGGCTTCAAGATCAAAAATCTCGCGCGCTAATGTGAAGGCGCGAATCACATCGGCTGCCGACGCTGCCGCTTCGGTGGCGATGAAGTTGACGAAGGTAGCGCCAGTGCGATTAACCACGGTATTGGTGATGAAGGTGGCGATGATTTCGCGCTTCAATTGGTGGTTGGCAATCGCTTCTGGGAATTTCTCCGACAAGATTTTCGGGAAGTAGGCTTTCAGTGCGCGGCTGAAGAAAGGGTCGTCTGGTAAGTTAGACGCCACCAATTCATCGAACACGGCCATCTTCGCGTAGGCCAAGACCACGGCGTTTTCTGGTGCGGTGAGGCCTTGTTTATGCGCTTTGCGACGCGTGATTTCTTCGTCTGATGGTAAGAACTCAATCGCACGGTTCAAGCGGCCTTGGCGCTCTAAGGTTTGCATCAAACGTTGCTGGCCATCGAGCACATAGAGTGGCCGGTGGCAGGCGATGTCGAGGGCTTGGCCTTGGTAGTAGTTGTCAGTTAAGACTAAGTGGCCGACTTCATCGGTCATTGAGGCTAACAAATCATTGCGTTGTTTGAGCGTGAGGTCACCGGCTTCGGTAATTGCGCCAACCAAGATCTTGATATTGACTTCGTGATCGGAGCAATCCACACCAGCGGAGTTATCAATCGCGTCGGTGTAGATGCGGCCACCTTTTTGTGCGAACTCGATACGACCATTTTGTGTGCAACCAAGGTTACCGCCTTCGGCCAAGACTTTGCAGCGCAATTCATTACCATTGACGCGGAAAGCATCGCCGGCTTTATCGCCGACTTGGGCATGCGTTTCGAAGGTGGCTTTGACGTAGGTACCGATACCGCCGTTATACAAGAGGTCGACCGGTGCTTGCAGAATCGCTTTGAGCAATTCAACCGGTGTTAACTCTGCGGTGGTGATGCCGAGCACGGCGCAGGCTTCAGGGCTTAATGAAATTGATTTGGCCGTGCGTGGATAGACGCCACCACCTTTCGAGATCAGGCTCTTATCGTAATCATCCCAGCTAGAGCGCGGCAAGTTGAACATGCGTTGGCGTTCCGCGAAAGATTTAGCGACATCCGGATTTGGGTCGATGAAGATATGGCGGTGATCAAACGCTGCCACCAATTTGATTTGCTCAGACAAGAGCATACCGTTACCAAACACGTCGCCAGACATATCGCCGATACCTGCCACCGTGAATGGTGTGGTTTGCGTATTGTGGCCGAAAGAGCGGAAATGACGTTTAACCGATTCCCATGCGCCACGTGCGGTGATCCCCATTTTCTTATGGTCGTAACCGACCGAGCCGCCTGAGGCAAACGCATCACCAAGCCAGAAGCCGTAATCAGCCGAGACACCGTTAGCGATGTCGGAGAAGGTTGCTGTGCCTTTGTCGGCAGCCACAACCAAATAAGGATCATCTGGATCATGACGCACCACTTTGGTTGGTGGTACAACTGCGCCTTTGACGATGTTGTCGGTCAGATCAAGCAAACCGGACAAGAAGATTTTGTAGCAGGCCACGCCTTCAGCTTGATAGGCTTCGCGATCGCTCATCGCTGGTGGATTCTTCAAGACGAAACCGCCTTTGGAACCAACCGGCACGATCACGGTATTCTTCACTTGCTGGGCTTTAACCAAGCCGAGAATTTCGGTACGGAAGTCTTCACGACGATCAGACCAACGCAAGCCACCGCGCGCCACTTTACCGCCGCGCAAATGCACACCTTCGACACGTGGTGAGTAGACCCAAATTTCAAACAGCGGTTTTGGTTCTGGCACGCCTGGCACTTCACGCGGATTGAGTTTGAAACTCATATACGGTTTGAAGTTGCCGTTGGCATCGGTTTGCCACAAATTGGTCCGCAGCGTCGCCAAGATGGTAGCGATGAATTGGCGCAAGATGCGGTCTTCATCGAGACTAGCAACTTGGCTCATCGCCGCTTCGAGTTGTTCGCGAATATGTTTTTGCGCGACGTCACGATCGCCGACAAAATCAGGCTTGAAGCGTGCGCCAAACAATTCGGCGATCAATTGCGTGATGCCATTGTTTTTGTTCAATGCTGCTTCGATATAGGTTTGACTGTAAGCGAAACCGAGTTGTTTGAAGTAGCGTGAGCAAGCGCGCAAAACGACAATAGAACGCGCGTCGAGCGCGGTGTTGAGCACCAAGCGATTGAGGTCATCACTTTCAACATCACCGCGCCATGCCATCTTGAACAAATCTTCAAAGCGCACTTTGACTGCAGCGAGATCAGTTTCTGCGGGCAATTGCAAACCAAGATCATGAATCCACAACGCCGTATCACCAATCGCCACGCGGTATGGATGTTCGTCGAGCACGCGGGCGCCCATGTGTTCCAACACCGGCAAAGAATCAGACAGCGCAACTTTGGTGAGGTTATAAATCTTGAAGCGCAACATACCGGCGCTGGCATCGAGTGGACGATACAGCTTCACGGCCAATGGTGAAGCATCCGACAAGCTCGCCAAAATTTCTGCGTCTTCGGCACCGGCTTGTGGTGAGAAATCTTCGCGATATACATTCGGGAAAGCATTGGCGAAACGCGTTGCCAAATCGAGGCCACGGCCTTCGCCATGAGTGCGCAAGAGCTCGGCGCTGCAATCGTCTTCCCAACGTTGTGCCAACTTGGCGATACGCGCTTCGAGGGCACTGACATTCACATTGCCACTGGTGGTTGCATCGGCTTTGGCGCGCACCAAGTAGTGAATTCGAGCCAAGGGACTATCGGTCAGCATTGGTGTGAATTCGATGGAATGGCCATCAAGTGCGGTCATCAATTCGCTACTGATCTTGACGCGCAATTCGGTGTTGTAACGATCGCGTGGCACGAAAACTTGGGCCGAAGTGAAACGACCAAATGGATCGCGGCGCAAGAACAAGCGCACACGTTGACGTTCTTGCAGACGCAAGATGCCGAGCGCATGTTCGGTCAGCGTGGCGGTATCGACTTGCAAGAGTTCGTCACGAGGGTAGTCATCCAAGATCGATTGCAAAGCTTTTGCTGCATGGCTTTCTGGCACCACACCAGCGGCTTTCATGACAGCGGCGGCACGTTGACGTACTTGCGGAATTTCGTTGACTGGTGCGGAGTAGGCCGTCGATGTGTAGAGACCGAGGAAACGTGATTCACCGACGACTTCACCGGCATCATTGAAACGTTTGACGGCGATGTAATCGAGCCACGCTGGGCGATGCACGGTGGCGCGCGTCATGGCTTTGGTGACCAAGACGGTTTGTTCAGAATCGATCAAGGCCACGACTTCGGGTGGCAACATGGTTTCGCTGGTTTGCGCTTTGCCGCGCAAGATACCGAGACCGGAATCAGGCAAAGCTACCAAGCTTACTTGTTTGCCTTCGCGTTTGAGTTCGTAATCACGGGCACCCAAGAAAGTGAAGTGGCGGTCTTCTAACCATTTCAAAAAGGCGATGCCTTCGCCATGGCTTTCTTGTGATTGCGCGAATTTTTCTGAAGCGGCGGTGAGGCTTTTCACACGTTGCAACATCGCTTGCCAATCTTCGACAGCGGCGCGTACATCCGCTAACACGCGTTGTAAGTCTTCGATCAAAGCTTGTTGATCAGCGACGCTAACGATGCGATCGCATTCGACCAAGATCAGCGATTCGACGGGGTCATTGCGACCGGCGGCAGTGGCGGCAGCGACGGTGCTGGCGTTTTCTACCGTGCCATCGGCATTTCGTGCCACGCTCATCAAAGGGTGAACGATCCAGTGCGCGGTACGGCCGGTTTTGTTGATCGCCATCGTCACCGAGTCGACCAAGAAAGGCATGTTGTCATTGACGATTTGCACGATTGTGTGTTCGCTGACGAAACCGTCTTCTGCCAAACTCGGATTGAATACGCGAATCTTCGGCGTTTTTGGCGCACGCGTTGAATCGAGCAAGCGCCAATGCGCGTTGGCTAAGGCAAACAAATTCGCCGCACCACGCGCGGTGATTTCATCGGGATCGGTGTTTTCGTAATAGGCCGCGATAAAGCCGCCTTGGCGTTTGCTGGTCGCGCTGGAATGTTCTTGGGCGTATGCCATGAGTTCGGCAAAGTGGGATGAGGTCATTCTATTTCCTTCGTTATGAGACCTCTACTCAACCTTCAAGCTACTTCACGACGGTCGTGCAGAGATCGGTCCTTGTTATTTCAGGATTCGCGCCATGCTCTGTGCCACATCATGGGTTTCTTGATGGGGTTTGACGAGGCCAGAGTTTCTCAGCTCACACTACCGATACTGGAAAAGACGCCAATTCTAAAGTTCAGAAATGCCATTTCGTTGTAGTAGTGCAAGTATCCACTATTCGCTGGGGAAAGACAAACAAACTGAGGCAAAACTCGTCACTGTTTGTGGTCGCGCAAGCCATTGCTTGGCCAAGGATGGGGGTGTTGTTGGAGCTGCGATCGACAGCGCTTGAAGGCGGCATGCCGATGCCTACTATTGGATCAAAATCGAGAGCTATGGACGAAAAAAAGGGCGATCCGAAGATCGCCCTTTCCACAACTTATCTAACCAATGAGATCAGATTAGAACTTACGGTTGTACTCAGCTGTCAAGCGAGCAGAACGTGGTGCTGTGTAGCTGATCACGCGTTCGTACTGTGCAGACATACGTGTACCGTTGTTATACGCTTCAACTACGTTTTGAGCAGTTTGTGCATTGGTGATGTTGAAAATATCCAACTTAAATGCAAAACCTTTCAACACTGCTGGAGTGTATGTGAAGTTCAAATCCAAACGCTTATCTGTAGGCAAGCGACCCAAAGATGCACGTGGTGTCAAGACGTTTTGTGCACTTGTTTCGCCATAGCAGAAGAATGCTTGGTTGTTGTAGTTTGGAGAGTCACCTGGGTTAGGATCACGGCCCAAGCATGAACGTGGACGACCTGTTGCCAACAACAAGTTACCGCCGATTGCCAATTCTGGCAATACTTGGTAGTAACCGAAGGCTTTAATTTGGTGCGTACGATCATTTGGCAACAAACCTTCTGCGCCACGCATCACTTCTGGGTAATCCCAAACTGCAGTTACAGAAACGTCAGCTTGTGCGTTATCAGAACGAACTTGACCTTCTGTGTTACCGTAGTTACGAGACCATGTGTAGTTGATCTTACCGTACCAGTTGTTGCGGAATGGATGTTCGAAGAACGTATCGATAGCTGTGTATGTACGTTTTGGTTTATCGAAGCCCATTGCTGCTTTGCTGATGAACACTTCACGGTAGTCACCCTTGCCGCTGATGTCTTGGATGAAAGTGTTATCTTCGCCTGGGTTAAACAAGTAGCAGTCTTGACCAAAGTTCGGATTAGCAATCGTTACTTTGTTATCTGCAACCCACTTGTCAAATGGACGGTGATCACAGAAATCGTCAATTGTAGACTTCAATGTACGATATGTGAAACGAGCGCCCATGTTGTACTCAGGTGTCAACGCTTTTTCGAAACCAATTGTGATTTCGTCTTGGAACGTTGGCTTCATGTCTTTCACAGCGAATGCACGAGCGTCTTTTGGTTGACCGAATTCGTTGTTACCAGACAAAGGTGCTGTCAATTGTGTCAAACCTTGTGGTTGACCATTTGCATCAGTACCAGTGTATGTGTAGAACTGAGTTGTATTCAAAGTCGCACCAGCTGCACGCAAACCAATGTTAGTTGGGATTGGTACAGAGTAACGACCCAAAGTACCGAATACTTTCAAGCTGGAGTCACCGTTAACGTCCCAAGATGCAGACAAACGTGGATTGATTTGACCAGGTTGATCCAAGAACTTCTCACCCAATTTGTTCTTGTTAGAGAAGCTTTCATAACGCAAACCACCTACGAGCAAAATGTTCTTAGTGACTTGGTATTTGTCTTCCAAATAGAACGCAGCTTGTTCGCCATGAGATTCTGTTACGTCAGAGTAGTAAGCTTTCTGTACGTAGTAACCTTGTGTACCATAGCCGCCACCAGATTTAGTTGGAGGAATTGTACCGCCAGTTACTGGAATTGGGATATTTGGGTTATCAGTCTTGAAGTAAGTCCAAGTACCGCCGCCTGGTGTTGTAGAGCCGCCCAAGGAGTCAGTTTTGGATTTATCGTAACCACCGCGCAATGTGTGGCTGCCTAATTTGTATTCCAAGTCCAAACGAACAACGTTCACAACGTCTTTGCTGCCTGCAGCTGGTACGTTTGTACCGAATGATTGTGGGTTGTTGTAGCTCAAGCCAGGAACACGTACTGTTGGATCAGCAACAACGCCCATTGCAGATGCGTTATAACCAACCAGGTTTTGTTCATGCTTAGATTCTGCACGACCGATCAAGGCTGTTGCTGTCAAGTTTTGTGTCAACTCACCAACGTATTTCAAACCATTCAATTGGTTACCGTTGTCATTGATGTTACGGTTAGTTTGTTCAGAAGTAACCGTGCCAACGCGTTGTTGTGTTGTGTAGTCATAGCCAGAACGCTTGATGTTCAACACTGGAGAATCACCGAGAGACATGAATTCCAAACGGTTTTCATCAGTGATGTTCCAGTCAAACTTCGCCAAGTAGCGAGTTGTTGTCGCTTTGGTGTCGTTCCAACCGTCTTTTGCATTAGTTGTGCCTGTACGCAAACCGTTCACGAAGCCTTGGCTTGTGTTAGTTTGTTCTGCGGACAAGAACATGAATACTTTGTCTTCGACCAATGGGCCGCCAACATAAGCACCGAAGACTTTGGTGTCAACGGAGTTGTCTTGACGACGAATGTACACTGAGCCGTCAGTAGTACCATTGTATGTACGGCCAGTCACTGGGTAATAAATGTCGCGTTGTTTATTACGCAATGCATTTGGAGACCAGCTAGACATTACGCCAGCTTCCCATGTGTTTTTACCGGATTTAGTGATGACGTTCATAACACCACCGATGGAACGGCCGAATTCAGCACCGAAACCACCTGTCAAAACTTGAGCTTCTGCGATCGCGCCGAATGGCAACTGAGCAGAACCGAAGCCTGTCAATGGGTTAGTCATTGGGAAACCGTTGACGTAGTAGGAGTTCTCTGTAACTGCACCACCACCGATGGACGCGCCATTACCTACGAAGCGGCTATCACCACGTGTTGTGTTAGGAGCCAATTGAACAATCGCTTCGATGCTACGACCAACTGGCAACTTGTCCAATTGACGTGCGCTGAAGTTTGCGCCGTTGTTTGTTGTGGAAACGTCGATCGCTTTGCGAGCACCGGAAACTTGAACAACTTGCGTTGCGCCAGAAGCTTCGGAGAATACCGCTTCACTACCTTGACCCAAAGAGACGTCTACTGTTGTAGTTTGGTCTACTTTACCGCCTTTTACCAATTCAACTTTGTATGAACCGATTGGCAAAGAAGTGATTTGGAAACGACCGCTAGAGTCGACTGTAATAGTACGCTTAATACCATTGTCAGCGTTCGCAATTTGAACTGTCGCGCCAGGGGTAGCACGACCAAAAATGGAACCGCCCGCATTCGACTGCGCATATACGTCAGATGGTGTACCAACAGCAACCACTGCGGCGCCGAAAGCCATCATCAGAGCATTAGCGACGATCGTGCGCTTAAATGCAAATTTCTTGTTCAACATAGTTATCCTTACTCTTTTAACAGATTGTAAAGTGGTGTGTTCCACCATTCATTATTGAGGCCAAAAACAACAGACCTGCCTCTATTATTTTGTACCCAAGCGGAACCGCATATCTCTTGCCTAGTTTTTCTTTAAGTCAGTTTTGTGCAATTTGCATCGCACTGTTTTCCTGCCAAAAAGCGCACACAAGAACAATTCCGCAGCAATACACTCGCATGCGGGTGATATAGTACCTAACTTCACGGGATGAAATGGTTAAAAACGGGGATTAAGCCGAGAAAAGTGTGGCGTTTACACCAAAAAATTTCCAATAGGAAATTATTTTAGGCATAAAGCTACTATTTTAAACTTAACAAAATCTCGCCTGCGCCTCTCAGATTAATTGCCAATGCTTTAAGCAAAGTGAAATTTTTTATTTCTGTTTTGAAACGAATTGAGACTCTTCGAAGCACATTTAGAGTTATAAAAACATTTTCAATTTAACTACCGATTAAACTCGCATATGACTTCCGCAACTCGCAGTTCGAAATCACACTGAGCGCTCTCATCTGCAAGTTTTTAGAATTTTCAAGCTGGCACCGTGAGCTTACGCGCTACTCGACAAACTTCGACTTAACCGCTTTAAGATAACTTTCACTAATTCGCACTTCGTCACCATTGATGAGTTTCGCGAAATAGGTGCCATCGGTTCCGATTTCGATACTTCGGATGGCACTCAGGCAGACAATCGCGGTTCTATGCACACGTATAAACTGCGTCGCATCTAATCTTTCTTCCATTGAAGACAGCGTCGTTCTATGCAAAACGACTCTCTGTAGCAAATGTATTTCAACGTAGTTCGCTGCTGTGCTTAACCAAATAATTTCTCTGACATCGATACGTTCAATGCGTCCCATAGAACGAACAATGACGTGGCTAAGAACCGGTCTTTCATTGCCCTGCTCTGCGGCGCTGTGATCTTTAAGGAAGTCTTGAATAGCCGCGCTCTGCAGCGCTTGTTGCTTCATTTGAATACTGCTCTCGGCGCGCCCCAGCATCGACGCAAAACGCTCATCATCGTAAGGTTTCAGCAAATAGTCCAATGCGAAAACTTCGAAGGCGGCGACCGCATGTTTGTTATAAGCGGTGATGAAAACGATCAGGGGCGGGTTCGGTGACAAACAAAGTTCGCGTGCAAAGTCGAGTCCAGACTGCGTCGGCATCTCAATATCCAACAATAAGAGGTCCACACTTTCAGATACTAAAACCGCACGCGCTTGAGCAGTTGACTCACAACTGCCGACCAGTTCCCATTGTGGATGATTAGCGAGCACATAGCGCATGTTCGCTAATGCCGGAAGTTCATCATCAACAATCAGTACTCTAAAATTCGTCTTTTGGTTCATACGAAACAAGATAAAGTTTTGGGTTAATTCGACGATGAAAGATGTGAGTTGTCCGGGAAAACGATCTCGGCGACAAATCGATTCTCGGTATCTTGTACCATCACTTTGGCGTTCTGACCAAACAAAATTTCTAAACGTTCGCGGGTGCTACTGAGGCCCAAGCCGTGCCCTTTGTTCTTACGTGCAATTGGATGCTTGGTGTTGGCAATCCGGAAGTGAACGAGTCCAAGTCGTAGAAAAAGATCGATCTCCAACTGGCATTCTTCTTGATGGTTTTCAACACCATGATGTACCGCATTTTCCACCAACGGTTGAAACAATAGCGGTGGACAAGGAATGCGCAACCAATCTTGCGCCGCGACTCTCAAGTCTGGTCGTAATCGGTCACCAAATCGTAATTTTTGCATATCCAAGTAGTCACCGACAAACTGCAATTCCTCGGCCACGGTAACCCATTCATTCTTACCTGAGTGTACAACGTAGCGAAGCAAATCTTGGAGCTGATACATTGCTCGCCCTGCGACGCGTCGGTCGTCACCACGCACTAGGGCAGAAATACTATTGAGTGAGTTGAATAAGAAATGAGGTTTTAGCTGCCCCTGTAAGAGGTGTAGTTTTAATTCCATTCCAAGATTACGTGCCATTTGAATCTCTTGCTCTCGCCCCATGGCGCGTCGCCAAGCCGCAAACCCAGCTTGCATACAGAATGCCAATAAGATGAGACAAAAATCAACCCACAATACAAACGGAGATACGCTATCCCACTCCGCTGTGATATTCGGCAGATGCCCTCGATCAAACAGAGAGGTCACAACCATCTTATTGATCGTCAGTAGCGGCAAGAATACGAGACAGCATGCGCTTGCAACCACCGCGAGCCAAACAGCGTGAAGCAAACGCTCAGAGTATCGCCAATAAACCGCTGCTAAAAGACAGCTGAGTAGGGATAATGGAAGAAAGATTAGAC
>CAYWNE010000071.1:0-18802 GCA_964459555.1 uncultured Burkholderiaceae bacterium
TGGGTCGCCTCGCTGAGTGATTGCACTTTCGGTGATTGCCAAGTGGCTGCGATGCGTTGTGCGATCGCCTTTGATTCTGATAGCTGTAGTGTATCTAGATGTTGCGTAATGCTATCGCAAACATCTTCACTGTTGAGAATCGAAGTGTCGATTTGCTGTTGTTCTTGATCGGTCTTATCTTTGAAGATGGCATCAAATTGTTCTGCCACAAATTGCATGTGGGGTAAAAGCTGCTGATTGAGTGCGTCAACGTCGGCAAAGCCCATCATTTGAGCCACGCAACTTTGGTCTTCGCGCAGGCTAGGGAAGGTATGGGTCTGCGCGTCATCCAAATATTGCAAACGGTGCTCGACATTGCGCAAGAAAGTATAAGCTTCGAGAAGGCGGTCAATAATCCAACTATCGAGGATGCCGCTTTCCGCTAGATTCAGGAGTGTGCGTCGGGTTGAACGATCACGAAGATGAGCCTCTCTGCCGCCGCGAATCAGCTGAAATACCTGTGCGAGAAATTCTACTTCTCGAATACCGCCGCGTCCAAGTTTGACATTGATGCCACGATCCGGATGTCTCGTTTCTTGACGTACTACCTCGGCGCGAATTTGGTGGTGCATATTGCGCAATGAGTCAATCACTCCATAGTCGAGATACCGACGATAGACAAAAGGGAAGATGAGTTTTTCAAGGACAGCAATTTCTTCTGATTGACCGGTGATGGCGCGTGCCTTTACCCAAGCATAACGTTCCCATTCTCGCCCTTGAACGAGGAAATAATCTTCGATCATGCCAAAACTCGCTACTAATGGCCCCGAGGCGCCATTGGGGCGCAGCGCCATATCAACTCTGAAGGAAAAACCGTCCTCCGTAATTTCTGAAATGGCAGCGATCAATTTCTTACCGAGTCGACTAAAGTACTCGTGGTTTGATAGTTGTCTTTGATCACCCTGAGCGTTGGTTTCGCCATCTTCGTTGTAACAAAAGATGAGGTCGATGTCCGAAGATACGTTCAGTTCATTGCCACCCAGTTTTCCCATGCCCAGCACGATCAATTGTTGTACTTGGCCACTTTCTTCGCCGATCGCTTGTCCATGTTGCTCTTCCATTTCGGCGTTAAGGGCCGCAAGGTGAGTTTGAATCACAAAATCAGCAAAATCGCTGATCGCGGTGATGACCTCGTGTAATTCGGCCTTACCTTCAAGATCGCGCTTGATCAGGCTAGCCATGACCAAATTGCGCGTGCGTCGCATTGCCGCAGCGAGAGAACTGCCTTGGTCTAATTCTTTTTGCAATAAAATCGGAAATTGAGATCGTTGGACCACATTGTGAGCAACTTCGATCAACTGGGCTTCACGATAGTCGCGTGCTGCTAGCCATCGTTGCAAAAATCGAGAGGAGAGGGCTCCATTAAGACCGACGATAGGGTGAACATTCATTGAATTTATAATCACAAAATGGTAGTGTTTCGATGTCGAGGTAAATCAGCCGGCGTTGATTGTAAGCGATGCTCTGGCTTCTCACTACATATTCAATGGAATGTTTGCATTGCGAGCTGACTGGTACGAACCTTGAGTTTTGATTTGGCGCAGGTGATTTGAGTAGTATGCTTATAAGGGAAAGCGCAAATTCACGAGGCAGTGGTCCATGTAAGTGACTAAAAATGAGGCGTTGAGTTGGCAAATAAAAGTACACATTTACCTTAAGCCGGGCCGAGGCCCCACATGAAAAACGATCTTTAGAATATTTGCCATTGATGTTTAGATTCTCACCGTTCAGAAAAACAGATCGCGACATCCAAGCATCGTCTTCAAGTTCGCCCACAGCTCGCTCGGTTTGGCGCAACTTCAAAGGATTCTGTCTCCTCAGTGCTTACCACAGTGGAAGAACTGCACGCTTTACGGTGCGTTGGTGTTGGCGCATCGTCCTCACTCTGTATTTTTTGTTTGCCGTATTGTTTTTGGTATTGCGTTTTTTTGTATTGCCGAATCTTGAACGCTACAAACCAGAGTTTGAGCAATTCGCGTCTCAACGCTTACAACGCGTGGTAAAGATCGAGGGTATGCAAGCGCGCTGGCAAGCTTGGCATCCAGAGATTGATTTTTCCAATGTCCGTTTACTTGACAAGCAGGGGCAGACGGCGCTGACTTTGCCTCAAGTTCACACGCAAATTTCGTGGTGGTCCGCGTTTGTTTTCGACTTGCGGTTCTCGCGGTTTGAATTGTTGGAGCCTCGCTTGCAAGCGCGTCGATTGAGTGATGGCAGTGTTGAATTGGCTGGTCTTCGGCTCAATCAGCAGGGCCAGGGCGATGGCGGTGAGAAGGCGGTTGCCTGGATTTTGTCCCAATCAGAACTCAGCATTTCCAAAGGACGCTTTCAGTGGCTCGACGATTTAGATCCCGAAAAAAATGTTGAACTGAGTGGTTTTAATTTCCTCTTGCGAAACGAATGGGGTCATCATCGCCTTGCTGTGCAAGCAGCTCCTCCACGTGCATTGGCTGCTCCGATTGATTTCCGTGCGGACCTTCGGCAATCGGTGTTTGCCAAACGTAAACTCGATGTACAGACTTGGTCCGGCGATCTCTTCATTGATTTGCAAGAGGCTGACTTGCCGAAGGTCCAACGTTATGTCAGTTTGCCTTTCAAGCTTGAGAAATCGATAGGGTCGCTCAGAGCTTGGCTAAAACTCGACAATGGTCGGACAGCTGATTTCACGGCGGACTTGGTGCTGCGCGACGTCTTAGGTCGATTCAGGCAAGACCTGCCGCCTTTGGACATGGCATCGATCTCGGGCCGTGTTGTCGCTACGGAGCGCGTGATCAAGGACTATCGCTATCTTCCCAATATCTTCGGGCAAACGGGTCATAGCCTCGCGGTAGAAAATCTAAGCATGCAAACGCGTGATGGTAAGGTCTTACCAGCCACCAGCGTACGGGAAACCTATATTCCGGCAACTAAGAATCAAGCAGAGCGTGTTGAGCTCTACGCCAAAACACTCGATCTCCAATCGATCGCCAATTTCGCCGAACATCTTCCTCTGCCTTCTGATCAGCGTCGTCTTTTGATTGACGTGGCACCAAAGGGATTGCTAAGAGATTTTACGGCTCGTTGGCAAGGAAGTTTCCCTGAAATCAGCAGCTACAGTATTGAAGGTGAATTTTCTGGTCTGGAAATGCGACCGTTGAAAGCGCAATTGGCGCGTCCGAAGACAGCAAAGCAAGCAGCGCGTGCGGGGATTCCAGCGATTCCAGGGTTCGATAATTTGTCTGGTCGAATTAGTGCGTCTGAAACAGGCGGGCGGTTGAACCTCGACTCTTCCAAATTCAAGTTGCAATTGCCTAGTTACTTCGTTGATCCTGAGATGCCGTTTGAACGTTTAGAGCTGCATGCAAAGTGGGATATCAAAAATAATCAAGACCTTCGATTCGAGATTCAAGATTTGAGCTTTGAACAAAATGGCGCGCACGGTCATCTAGCGGGAGCGCATCAACGCTCGTTGAATCAATATGATCTTGGTGAGTTGGATCTGCGTGGGGATCTTGATGGTTTTGATCTTCGTACCATTACGCGCTACATTCCAGAGAAGACTCCAGAACATTTGCGCCATTGGTTATCGAATGCCTTACTCGATGGGAAGGCCAATAATGTGCAATTGCGTTTGCGCGGACGCCTGCAGGATTTTCCGTTCACGACAGCGGACCCTAAGTCCCATACACGTGGCGAATTTCTGGTCAAAGGTAACATACAAGGCGGTAAGCTCAATTTCTTGCCAGGCGTATTGGCGAAAGATGGAATGACACCTTTTTGGCCAGTCATCGATAATATCAACGGTAGTTTCGTCTTTGAAAAGGCGCGAATGGAGATTCGCGCTGATACGGCAGTCACTAACCAAGTACCTCTCAGTAAAGTTTCAGCCATCATCCCTGATCTTGGCAGTCATGAGGCGGTTTTGCAAATAGATGGAAATGCGAGCGGCAATTTGCAAGCAATGTTTAACTATGTGAAGGCAAGCCCCGTCGATGATTGGATCGGTAACTTCTTACACGAGGCGGTTGGTAACGGAAATGCGCAACTCGCGCTCAAATTGCAATTACCTTTGCATGCGATTATCGATTCAAAGGTCAATGGAGTCTTACAGCTCACAAATAACGAAACCTTGTTGCAGCCAGGTTTGCCCTTCATTTCAAACTTGTCTGGCAAGCTGGAATTTAATGAACGTGGCTTAAACTTGAATGGATTAAAGGCGATGGCCTTAGGCGGGCCATTGACCGCGGCCGGTGGCACGCAAAAAGATGGTGTGATACGCATGCGTTTCGACGGAGTTACGACCAGTGAAGGCATCCAAAATCATTTGCGTTCAAGTGAGCTCTCGCCATTCTTAGAAAAGCTCAGTGGGAATGGCCGCTATTCGGCGCAAGTGAATGTCAAGCGCCGTCAACTTGAGGTGCTGGTTGACAGTAATTTACAGGGGTTCGGGGTTGATTTGCCAGATCCTTTCCGCAAGTATCCGACAGAGAACTTGCCGCTTCATTTTGAATTGCAGCCTGAAGCAAGTATGGACCCCACTGAGCAACGTGACGTAATTAAGCTAAGCCTAGGGGAAAAACTCTATGCGCAGTTTCAGCGTAAGCGTAAACTTGAACGACAGGCAAAGACTGTCGTCACACGTGGTGCGATTGGTATTAACACCGTGCCGAATTTGCCAGAAGATGGCTTGGCGGCCCAGATTGAGACCAAGAGCTTGAATGTGGACGAATGGCTGAAATTGTTGGAATTGACCCCGTCTAAGCTTGTAAACTCAGCGGTTGGTAGCAATTTCGTCGGACAAGAATCCGAAATGCTGCAATATGTCTTACCCAAAAAATTGTCACTAAGTACCGATGAGCTCAGTATTTTCGGCAAGCGCCTCGACAAGATTATTGTTGGCGCTTCTCGACATGGTGATAGTTGGCAAGCCAATCTCGAGGCGCGTCAGATTTCCGGCTCGGTATCGTGGCATCCACCAAGTGAAAAAAATGAGCACGGCTTGATCACTGCGCGCCTATCGCGCTTGATGATTCCAAAATCAGCCGCAGGTGATGTCGGTGAGTTATTGCAAGCGAAGAGTCCGGCGCAAACACTACCCGCCTTGGAGATACAAGCTGAGCGATTTGAATTGTACGGAAAATCCTTAGGAAGCCTTGATTTGGTTGCGAAGAATGTGCGAAGCGGCCTTGGTAGGCAATGGGTGATCGACCATCTCAGACTCAAGAACGAAGATGCTGAACTTAAGGCATCAGGGCATTGGGATCTATCAGGGCAAGCGAGCCAAACTTCATTAAATTTCGGCTTAGATGTTTTGAATGCCGGACAACTGTTAGATCGTTTCGGCTTCAAAGACTTGGTGCGTGCGGGAAAAGGTCGTATTGACGGGGACGTGAGCTGGCAAGGTTTACCGTTTGAATTTGATATACCTAGCCTTGCTGGTCAGTTGCAAGTTAAATTGAGTACTGGACAGTTTTTGAAAGTTGAACCTGCTGGATCGAAATTGGTTGGCGTTCTCAATATGCAGTCCATTCCTCGCCGCTTTACGCTTGATTTCCGTGACGTATTTTCAGAAGGATTTGCCTTCGATACGATTGCTGGGACTGCAAAGATCGAAAAGGGTGTCGCCTATACCAATAATTTGAAAATGAACAGCGTCAGCGCTACGGTCTTGATGGAAGGTTCTGCCGACATTGTCAGAGAGATTCAAGATTTGCACGTGGCAGTGATCCCTGATCTAAACGTTGGTGCGGCTTCAGTGGTGTATGGCTTGGCTGTAAATCCCGCCATTGGTTTAGGAACCTTTCTTGCACAACTCTTGTTCAAAGACCCTTTGAAGCGTGCATTTACCTATGAATTGAAATTAACAGGGCCATGGACAAATCCAGTTGTTACGACTTTAGAAAACGCCGAACGACAGGCGATTTTGGAAAAGCAAAAAATTGAGAAACTCAAAGCCGAAAAGCAAAAGGCTGAGCAAGCTCAAAGTGAGAAATCTAAGAAGTGAAGACGTAAACGTAATCGAGCCAAAATCGAAACGAAATCAAACCAGTAATATTGGTAAAGTTGTGAGGAAAGTGTGATGAAAGTAGCAGCAATTCAGATGGTTTCTCGCGCGCAGGCCAGCGAAAACATGGCTAGTGCAGAACGCCTCTTGCGACAGGCAAAAGCTGATGGGGCCGAACTCATTGTGTTGCCTGAGTATTGGTCGATCATGGGCTTGCGTGATCATGACAAAGTCGACTGCGCAGAGCCGTTTGGAAATGGTCCACTACAATCTTTTTTGCAAACGATGGCGCGCGATCTTGGCGTGTATTTAGTTGGAGGAACCATTCCTCTGGTGTCCGATGTCGAAGGCAAAATTTTCAATGCCTGTTTGGCCTATGGTCCCGAGGGCCAATTACTAAGCCGTTACGATAAGATTCATTTATTTGGCTTTAAGAATGGTGAGGAATCCTATCAGGAATCCAATACCATCACGCCAGGCGCAGAAATTGCGAGCTTTGAATCGCCGATTGGGAGAGTCGGTTTGGGTATTTGTTATGACTTGCGTTTCCCCGAGCTTTTCCGAAGTATGGGACAATGCAGCTTAATGATTTTGCCAGCGGCGTTCACACATGTCACGGGGCAAGCACATTGGGAGGTGCTATTGCGCGCCCGAGCTATCGAGAACCAGTGTTATGTGCTGGCGTCTGCGCAGGGCGGTCTACATGAAAATGGTCGACGCACGTGGGGTCATAGCATGTTGATTGATCCTTGGGGTAAAGTACTCGCTTGTCTCGAAGAAGGTGAGGGCGTCTGCCAAGGTCTCATCGAGCTCGAAGCGATGAAAAAGATTCGTACCAATCTGCCTGCCTTGCAGCATCGTAAGATTGCTTGCTGATCTTCTTGACCTAGACACTGTAAGTAATTTTGATAATACATCGTAAAGACAAACACCAATGACACCGTTTGATTCAAATCTAAAACACCTCGCAATTGCTCGCGATATTTTGCTCACGCCATTTGGATTGGATGAGAGTAAATTGCAGGCGGCGCTGAAGACCATGTTTTCGCACAAAATTGATTATGCGGATATGTATTTTCAATTCACCAAGAACGAGGCATGGAGCTTAGAAGAGGGCATCGTCAAGACCGGTAGTTTCTCGATTGACCAAGGGGTCGGTGTGCGTGCGGTCTCTGGTGATAAAACGGCTTTTTCGTATTCTGATGAAATATCTGAATTGGCTTTACTTGACGCAGCCGCAGCGACGCGCACCATTGCGCGTGCTGGTTCTGGAAAAATCAAAGTCGCGTCAAGCATGCAGGCTTTGCAAGGGCATCAATTGTATTTGCAAGCAGATCCTTTGGCCTCATTGGATGCCAATCAAAAAGTGGCCTTGCTGGAGCGAATTGAAAAAATCGCACGCGCCAAAGATCCTCGTGTGGTGCAGGTCATGGCCAGCTTGGCCGGCGAGTATGACGTGGTTTTAGTTGCGCGTAGCGACGGAGTGATTGCTGCCGATGTTCGACCTTTAGTGAGAATGTCGCTAACGGTGATCGCGGAGCAAAATGGTCGCCGAGAGACCGGCTCAAGTGGTGGCGGTGGACGCTATGATTTTTCGTATTTTAATGACGCCATTTTGGAGCAGTATGCGCAAGATGCCGTCCATGGCGCTCTCGTGAATTTGGAATCACGCCCCGCACCGGCGGGCCCAATGACGGTGGTTCTTGGTTCTGGTTGGCCGGGTGTCTTATTGCACGAAGCGATTGGCCATGGTCTCGAGGGCGATTTTAACCGCAAAGGATCCAGTACATTTGCAGGACGCATTGGTGATCGCGTGGCGGCAAAAGGTGTGACTGTGGTGGATGATGGCACCTTGCAGCATCGACGCGGCTCTCTCAATATCGATGATGAAGGCAATCCGACTCAGTGTACGACCTTGATCGAGGACGGCATTTTGAAGGGCTATATCCAAGACACCATGAATGCCCGTTTAATGAAGATGCCGGTAACGGGCAACGCCCGTCGCGAATCGTATGCTCACTTGCCGATGCCGCGCATGACGAACACCTACATGCTGGCTGGAGATAAAGATCCAGCTGAAATTTTGGCCTCGGTTAAGAACGGTTTGTACGCTGTGAATTTTGGCGGCGGTCAGGTTGATATCACCAACGGTAAGTTTGTGTTCTCCGCCAGCGAAGCCTACATGATTGAGAATGGCAAAGTGACCTATCCAGTGAAGGGAGCAACCTTGATTGGCAATGGTCCAGAGGTCTTAAATCGGGTGACGATGATAGGCAACGATATGCGCCTCGATAGCGGCGTCGGTGTTTGTGGCAAAGAGGGACAGAGTGTGCCTGTCGGTGTTGGGCAACCGAGTTTGCGTATCGATGGCTTGGTAGTCGGTGGCACGGCATAGCTGCATAGTTTGTTATCGAAGACTTTATTCAAGCATTTTCGGAGAATCAAGAAGCAAGGCCGGATGTGGGCACATTCGGCCTTTTTTGTTTCATTTTAAACCGTCGCTCGCACCGAATATCCTCTTGTCTATACAAATTTCCCCTTCTTTTTTTCGCTCAAGTACTTTCTAATTGCCCAGACATTTGGAAATTCTTGCGCTATCTTGAGTCTTTGAACGCTTAAAGTTAGAGTGGCGTTTTTTCGATGCTGGAGGCTGTATGTCGCGACTTTCTTTCAATCATGGTGATCCACAATTCATTCCTTTGTCGACCTATCGTCGTTATCCAGCAGAGGAGATGGAGCAAAGGGCAGAAAACTTTTATCGTGATTTAGCACGCCGCAAAACGATTCGTGAGTTCGCATCGACACCGGTGTCACGCAAAGTGATTGAACAATGTCTCTTGGCTGCGGGGACGGCACCATCCGGTGCGAATCACCAGCCTTGGCACTTCGCCGTCGTTTCCAACCCAGAGTTAAAAAAGAAGATTCGGATTGAGGCCGAGATCGAAGAGCGTGAATTCTACGAACGTCGCGCACCGCAAGAGTGGAAGGATGCACTTGCCCCATTAGGCACAGATTCAAACAAGCCTTTCTTAGAGGATGCACCTTATCTGATCGCCATTTTTGGTCAAAAGAGTACTATGATGGACGATGGTAGTGCGGTGAAAAACTATTACGTTCCTGAATCGGTATCAATTGCGACGGGATTCTTGATCGCGGCTCTACACAATGCGGGTCTGGCAACGCTGACTCATACGCCAAGTCCTATGGGCTTCTTAAACGAGTTGTTGGGACGACCCGACAATGAGAAACCGTATATTTTGTTAGTCGTTGGTCATCCTGCTGATCATTGTATGGTGCCGAATATCCGTAAGAAATCCTTGGAAGAGATTGCCAGTTTCTTGTGATTGTTAGCTTCGCTCAACAATTGCCACAATTCTGGTTACAAGTGCTGTCATCAAGCTTTTAACCGATTTTAGATAAAAAGCTTGCCAAGGTTCGGCAGATGTTGTTATAGTCAAGCTATTCAAACATGAGGAAAGCGATGTCTGCTGTTCGATTTTACTTTCACTTTTACTTTAGCTATTCCAACCCAAAGGCGGTGGAGAAGCGGTAAGTTCACGTGGAAGCAAAATAAAGCGAAACAGAACCAAGACCGAACCTCAAGAAAACCGCCAAGTTGGCGGTTTTTTTTTGCGCGCAAATTTCAAAACAATTTTTTACTTTTCAATAGACGGAAACATCATGCAACGTACAGACGATTTACGCATCCGAGAGATGAAGGAATTGCTTCCACCCTCGCATTTGATTCGCGAGTTCTCATGCTCGGATAAAGCTTCAGAAGTCACCGCCAACGCTCGCACCGCATTGCATAACATCTTGCATGCAAAAGATGATCGTGTGATGGTTGTGATCGGACCTTGTTCGATTCACGATACCAAAGCAGCGATGGAATATGCTCGCAAACTCGCGGAAGCCAAAGTACGTTATGCTGGCGAACTGGAAATTGTCATGCGGGTGTATTTCGAGAAACCACGTACGACCGTTGGTTGGAAAGGCTTGATCAATGATCCGTACATGGATAACAGTTTCCGAATCAATGATGGATTGCGCATTGCGCGCGAACTCTTGTTGAATATTAATGAATTAGGTTTGCCGGCTGGAACAGAATATCTCGATATGATTAGTCCGCAATACATTGCTGATCTGATTAGTTGGGGCGCGATCGGTGCACGCACGACTGAGTCGCAAGTGCATCGTGAATTGGCGTCAGGTTTGTCTTGTCCAGTTGGTTTTAAGAATGGTACCGATGGTAATGTCAAAATCGCGGTCGATGCGATTAAGGCTTCGTCACAACCGCATCATTTCTTGTCCGTGACCAAAGGTGGGCACTCGGCGATTGTATCGACTAATGGCAATGAAGATTGTCACATCATTTTGCGCGGTGGTAAAACGCCTAACTATGATGCGGCCAGTGTTGATGCAGCGGCCAAAAGTATCGAAGCAAATGGTTTGGCAGCACGCATTATGATTGATGCTTCGCATGCTAACAGTTCAAAGAATCCTCTCAATCAAATTCCTGTTTGCGCTGATATTGCGAGTCAAATTGCAGCTGGCGATGATCGCATTGTCGGTGTGATGATCGAGTCGAATTTGGTCGCCGGTCGTCAGGACGTCGTACCTGGCAAGGAATTGGTATATGGTCAATCGATCACAGACGGCTGTATTGATTGGTTGGACAGTGAGAAGGTTTTGCAGGTTTTGGCTGATGCGGTAAAACAAAGACGACTCAAGAAAATCTAATTCGACTGTACCAAAGCATGCTTGCGAGTTGTGTCGCAAGCATGCAATCGCAGCTAGTTGTTCAGTTTTTTTTAGTTAGTGTCATTTGTTGCCCCTCACGCACCATAGTTAACCGGTTCAGGAACGACATGCCGAGAAGAGCGATGGGCAGTTCGCTCTCATGGACAGCTGCATCGACTTGAAAGATTTCAATTTCGCCAATCTTTACAGAGTCCAATCTTACTCTATAGACTGGAACGATGCCGTTCGCCGTCGAGCTTCGAGAAGCAGCACCTTTGCGGAAATCAATTCCAAGTCGCGTCGCCTCGGCTGACGACATCGCCAAGAAGCTCGATCCGGTGTCTATCATTACTCTGATTGAACTTCCGCCATTGATTTGAGCGCTCGTAAAAAAATGTCCAAGTTCATTTCCTTGCAAAACTAGTTTTCTTGGGTTTCCATCAGTGCTGTTTTGAAGCACAGTTCGACCTAGCTGCAGTAACTGTCTTTTTCCGTCAAATTCAATTACAGCGGCATTGTTTTCAATTGAAATAAGTTTGATGGTGCCGTTGATGACGGCACCAACTGTGTAGTTCTTGGGCGCTTTGCCGTCAATAATTAGCATGGCTTTCCCATTACTGAGCGCGACTAAGTCGATATCGGTTGCTGATGCTGAATTCGTACATAAACTCAATGCCGTAGCGAGAGTGAATGCCAATGCACGCTTAGGAAATGTTCTTGACATAGCGGTCGATATCTAAAGGAGATGCTCTGAATAAATCATTAATCTCTGAAGTTGTTAAATTCCAAGGGCAAGTCTTTTACCTCCTTGCGCAATAGGGCGATTGCCGCCTGTAAATCATCGCGTTTAGCACCACTGACGCGCACTGCGTCACCCTGAATGCTGGCCTGTACTTTCATTTTGCTTTCTTTGAGAATCTTGACGATTTTTTTGGCATCTTCAGTTTGAATGCCGTTCTTCACCTTGAGAACTTGCTTGACTTTGTCACCACCGATTTTTTCGACTTTACCTACATCGAGGAATCGTACGTCAACATTGCGTTTGCCAAGTGTTTGTTTTACTTCGATGATGATTTGATCTAAATGGAAATCAGTGTCGCCAAACAAGATAATTTCGCGCTCTTTTTCTTTGAGTTCGACTTTCGCGCTGGTACCCTTTAAATCAAAGCGATTTGTGATGACTTTGTTGCTTTGATTAATGGCATTTTTCACTTCTTCCATGTTGGCTTCGGAGACGGTATCAAACGATGGCATGGTATTCCCTATGTTCTGAGAGGTCTTGGCTAGATTTGAGGTCAAGACCTTGGTTAATCTAATGTGGTGCTCATTTTAACAAAATCACTCGAAAAGTCGGCGATTTTCGCTTGATTTCTGTTGGTGTAAGGGGATTCAAGACTATAATCTTGCCGATATGAATACGCTTTTTTCTCTCCAACATCAGGTCTCGCTGAAGACTTGCAACAGCTTTGGGATTGATGCTCTTGCGGAGCAGGTTCTTAGTCTCTCTCATCAAGATCAATTACCGAGATTACATCATCTATTTTTACAAGATCCCTCACAAGATTTTCTATTTTTAGGCGGCGGCAGCAATGTGGTTTTACCAGATCATCTGCAAGCTCTGGTTGTACACGTTCAACTCAAAGGCCGGCGAATACTTGAACATAACGAGCAGCAATGCATTATTGCCGGTGCTGCCGGTGAAAATTGGCACGACTTTGTTCTGTGGAGTATCGAACAAGGCTGTGGTGGTTTGGAAAATCTTTCTCTCATTCCAGGAACGGTTGGGGCAGCGCCGATACAAAACATTGGCGCCTACGGCCGTGAACTCAAAGACTACTTTCATAGTGCCTTGGTGTTCGATGTTTTGAAAGGCGAGTTTAGTGAATTCTTCAGTGACGACTGTGCATTTGCCTATCGCGATAGTATTTTCAAAAAGAGTGCGTCGCGTCACCTCTTGATCGTGGAAGTAAGATTTGCCTTGCCGAAGCTGTGGAAAGCGGAATTGAGCTATGGAGATGTGGCGCAAAGACTGAAGGAGCAGGGAATTACGTCACCCAATCCCAAACAGGTCAGCGATGTGATTTGCGCAATTCGAAGAAGCAAACTGCCTGACCCTGCCGAACTCGGCAATGCCGGCAGTTTTTTTAAAAACCCAATTGTTAATGCAGAACTGCGTGAGCAAATTTTAGCTGCCCACACCGACTGCGTCAGTTATCCCTTGCCCGATGGTCAATTCAAACTCGCTGCAGGCTGGTTGATTGAACGAGCAGGTTGGAAAGGTCGACAGCAAGGTCGTGTTGGTGTCTATCATAAGCAAGCGCTGGTCTTGGTCAATCATGGCGGTGCAACTGGTCAAGATATCCGCGCAATAGCGAGCGAAATTCAAGCAGATGTTGCAAGGTTGTTTGGTGTCTCACTTGAAGCAGAGCCGGTATTTGTTTAGTGGCGACAGCAAAGCCAATACGTCAAGGCTGTATTAGAAATCAAAGATAAATTAAAAGAGTTTATGCAACACCAAGAAAACAAGCTTCAAGTCAACTCCCATCTTAGTTCTAGCCCAATCGATTCAAGCATTGAAAACGCCATTTTATTGGGGCAGGATAGACCGGATCTCTTGCGCGAAGAAACCTTGGCAGATCTTCTCAATGCGACGGTTGTCCGTGTGCCTCAGCGCCTTGCGATGTGGACGGAACATCAAAGCTTGAGCTACGCGGAACTTGGTGTCTTAAGTGATCGTGTGGCAGCACATTTGCATTTGGCCGGATTGCGTCCTGGTCATATCGTCGGTCTCTGGATGCCACGCGGAATTGATTTGTTGGTGATGCAAGCGGCGGTCGCGAAGACCGGCGCCGCATGGTTGCCATTTGATTCTGAAGTTCCTGTCGATAGGATACAAGTCTGTTTGCAAGACGCCGATGCTTTTGGTTTGATCACGGCGCAAGCATCACTTGAGCTATTGCATGAGGTTAGCTATACAAAATATATTGCTGAACATTTGCTGCAGACCGAGCCAGCAAGCCTACCCGATTTGCCTCGCGCACGGGCTGGCGATCCGGCCTATGTGATTTATACCTCAGGCTCAACTGGAAAACCTAAAGGCATCGTCATCAATCAGGGCAGCATTTCTCATTTTTTGAGAAGTGAAAATAGCGTATTGGGAATTACTGAAGAAGATCGCGTTTACCAAGGCTTTTCGGTAGCCTTCGATATGTCGTTTGAAGAAATCTGGATTAGCTATTTAGTTGGTGCGAGTTTGTGGATTGCCCCGCGAGAAGTGGCACTCGATCCTGAGGCATTACCCAAGGCCTTGCAGCATCATCAAATTACTGTATTGCATGCGGTACCGACTTTGTTGGCATTGTTTAGCTCCGATGTGCCAAGTTTGCGATTGATTAATCTTGGCGGAGAAATGTGCCCGCCAAGTTTGGTCGAGAAGTGGGCCAATCCGCAGCGAAAAATGTTCAATACTTACGGTCCGACGGAAGCGACTGTATCCGCGAGTTTGGCGCCTTTGCACGCAGGTCAAGCGGTGACAATTGGCGTTCCTTTGCCGAACTATGGGCTACTAGTCATTAATCCTGAACTCAATAGCGATGGCAGTATGCAATTGCTGCCGCGCGGTGAAACTGGTGAACTGTGTATTTTTGGTCCCGGTGTGTCCGCTGGTTATCTCGGACGTCCTGATCTGACAGCCGAAAAGTTTTTGAATAATCCATGGGCACCCAGCGAAAAATATCGCGCTCTGTATCGCACCGGCGATCTGGCGAAGATAGGCGAAGATGGTAGCGTGCAATGTCTTGGTCGTGCCGATGATCAAGTAAAGATTCGCGGCTTTCGTGTAGAGCTTGGCGAAATCGAGACGATGTTGGCAAAGCAAAGTGGCGTTGGCACGGTTGCCGTCATTCTGCGACAAGAGCAAGGTATCGATCAATTGATCGCCTTCATCGTGCGTGATCTCAATCAACAGGCTTCGACTTCTGTTGCAAGTTTGATTCAACAATTACGCGAGGCCTTGAGTCAACAATTACCAGCTTACATGGTGCCAAGTCGGTACGAGTTTCTCGACGAAATGCCAAGGCTCAGTTCCGGCAAAATCGACAGAAAAGACCTGAAGGCAAGAGCTTTAACCGAAATGGTAGACAGCGGAGAAAACGATGCCGCCGAAACCGATGCAGAACAGGTCTTATTCGCCGCGCTCGCCAAACTCTTTCCCGGACAAAGTCTCAAACGTCAAGCCGATTTCTTTGATGATCTCGGTGGGCATTCCTTAATGGCGGCACGCTTAGTCTCTGCATTGCGCCAGGACCCACGTTATGCCTATTTTAAAATTAGTGACATTTATCAGTCTCGTTTGCTCGGGAAGATTGCGCGGGTAATGCAAGCAGGCGCCTTGACTCAGCAAACGCCCGTAGCAGACGCTAATGTCGCAGCAGAAACTTCGCGAACGCTTCACGCAAGGACCAGCGGACTCGACTTAAAACGCTGGATTTGTGGTGCAGCGCAAGCGGCGATGATTCCGTGCTTAGTCGCGATCCGCATGTTGCAATGGCTTACACCATTTTTCGCCTATCACTTTTTTACAGGTGAACCAAGTGATTCAGTGGCTCGCGCGATGGGGTTTTCGATGTTGATATTCCTCGCAGTTACCGTTGCAGAATTTTTCTTTGCGATTGCCGCAAAATGGTTGATTTTGGGCAGACTAAAACCTGGTCAATACACTTTGTGGGGCTGGACTTATTTTCGTTGGTGGTTAGTCGATCGCATCATTGAAGCGGTACCGGTGTATATGATTAACGGCTCCTCCTTGTATCGCTATTGGTTGCGGGCCTTGGGGGCGAAAGTCGGTGATGAAGCTTTAGTCGGTTCCATTACTTTGCGATCTGCCGATTGTCTATATCTTGGGAAAGGGGTCAGCATCGGCAACGCCTGTAACTTTGAAAATGTTCGCATCCAAAATGGGCAAATGTTGGTTGGATTTATTCACTTAGATGACGATGCCTATGTGGGTTCGTATTCTGTGTTGGAGGGAAATACGCGATTGGAGAAAGCGGCGCATTTGGATGGACAGTCGGCATTGATCGACGGGCAGACCATTCCGGCCGCTCGTGTTTGGCGCGGTTCGCCGGCGCGCGATACGGGCGCTTTCGTGGCTGATCCACAGCTCGCAAGAGAGCAGCCGAACACGACTCGTAAATTTTTCGAGACACTTTATTTTTTATTTGGCTCGCTCTTAGTTTCCTTGCTTTTCTTCTTGCCAGTATTTCCGAGTTTTATGCTGATCGATTGGATGGATTCTCTCGAAGCCTTTGAATTTATCCAAACTGCAAATTTGGAAGTACAACTGATTGATTACTTCATGTTGGCATTCCCAGCCACTGCGGTACTCGTGCTCTGTACAGCCTTGCTATCAGCAGGAATTCGTTGGGGCTTTTTGGGACGATTGCAACCTGGAAGTTATTCAGTGCACAGCAATACTTACTTGCGCAAATGGTTTGTGAACCAGATTCAAGAGTCAAGCTTGAACGTGTTGCACGGCGTGTATGCAACCATTTTTTCACCCTATTGGTATCGCTTACTCGGCGCGAAAGTCGGTAAAGGAGCTGAGTTGTCGACCGCGCTCGGTGTTGTTCCCGATATGCTGACTTTAGGCGATGAGTGTTTTATCGCTGATGCGGTGATGTTGGGTGATGAGGAAATTGATCAGGGTTGGATGACAGTACAAGCAACCACGATCTCGCGCCGTAGTTTCGTCGGAAATGGTGCTTATGTGCCAGACGGCACAGAAATTCCCGAGAATGTTCTGATCGGTGTTCACACCCGTGCACCGGATAATGCGCAAATGAAAGCAGGCGATACTTGGATCGGCTCGCCAGCGATGCTGTTGCCAGCTCGTGAGGAAGTGAAGGGCTTTGCTGAAGAATTGACGTTCAAACCTTCTCTATGGCGTAAGTTGGCACGCGGCTTCATCGAGGCGTTCCGCATTATCGCACCGCACGCTTTGGTGATTGCCATTGGTTATGTAATTGTGCTTGATCTCATGCCATTAGCTGCGGATGAGAAGTGGGGAGAAGTCTTGTATTACCTCGTCGTGTCTGGCTTGGCATATGGACTTGGATGCTTTGTGTTTGTCGCCGCGCTCAAATGGGTCTTAGTAGGGCGCTACAAGCAAAGCAGTCATCCAATGTGGACTTGGTTTGTCTGGTCGTCGGAAGCGATCACTAATCTGTACGAGGGGATTACAGTGCCAAATTTCATGCGCTACCTCAAGGGCACGCCGTGGCTACCGATTGCTTTCCGTTTGCTAGGAGCCAAAATGGGCAAAGGTATTTATTTGGATACGACAGACATTACCGAGTTTGACTGCGTCACGATTGGCGATTATAGCGAGATTAATGCAGTTGCCTGTCCGCAGACACATTTGTTTGAAGATCGTGTGATGAAAGTTGACCACGTGATCATTGGTCGTCGCGTATATTTGGGGCCGCGCAGTTTTGTTCTGTATGGCGCAGAAGTAGGTGATGACGCGAGTTTGGGCGCTTTGACCTTAGTGATGAAAGGTGAATTTATTCCAGCTTCGTCGAGTTGGCGTGGTTGCCCTGCGTCCGTGGCATAGCGTAGATGCGAGTTATCCCTTCACCAGTGCTCCTTGATTGCGCCGATGCATTGAAATCGGCGCATTCGATATTTCGGCAGAATGGACAGGTTGTACTAATTGTGCCAAATGAACCTATGCAATCGCGCTGCCAAATGCGTTTGCGTGTAAGGCAATGTATCGCTCAGTTTATTGAAACTCATTTGGCGCTTAAAACTGGTAGTTTGAATCTCGGTCGGATTCCTGGTCAGGCACCATCGGTTAGATGGGAGAATCAAGTCTTTCACACGTCGATCTCTCATTCCCATGCTTGTTCGGTTACCGCGATTCATGCTCATAGGAGGGTCGGAGTAGACGTGCTTGGCGGCGCAGAGTTGGCTGGTATGGATAGCAAAGAATTGATCGCATTGGCCGAGGTGTTTTTGCCTCGACCGGTCGTTCGCCTCCTTTCGGAATTGAGTATTGTGGAATGGACCGGTTTTTTGATGAAGGCTTGGTCAGAGCACGAAGCAATGCTGAAATGCCGTAATTTAGAGCTGCGAGAGTGGGATGCAGATTTGGAAAATCAGCTTCAGGGAATTAGTGTTTGTTCCACGCGGATTCTTGGAAACCATTGGCTCGCTCTCGCAGTTGACGAGGCGCGTTTGTAGATTTTGGCGCGCCTAGCCTAATGGAACTATACCTTTAAGTAAAATTTGTTGAGCGGTCAGGGGCGATACCCTACTCGAAATGGCAAACATAGTCTAAAGTCTCAATCACTTCGATGGTAAAGCGCGACTGCGCAGGGACGTTAAAACTCTGTCCCGTTGCATAGCTTTGAGATTGGCTTTCACCATCGAGAGTCACGCGGCACTGACCAGCAATGACTTCCATGACTTCTGCGGCTTGTGTATTGAAGACGAGCGTTGATGGAAAAATGACGCCGACAGTCTTCTTACTGCCATCGGTGCAGACGATGCTGTGTGAGACGCATTTGCCATCAAAGTAGATGTTAGCTTTGCTGATGACGGTCACGTTGTGGAATTCGTTATTCATGAGAGTGTTCCAATGAGATTGAAAGTCGAGACGCAAAAAAATAGCCAGAGCGATCTGGCTATTTGATTGCAAAGCTTAATTTAAGAACGCTTGATTTTGGCGTTTGCCGCGATACGCATACGCAAAGCATTGAGCTTGATGAAACCACCAGCATCCGCTTGGTTGTAAGCACCACCGTCTTCGTCAAAGGTTGCGATGTTCATGTCAAACAGGGAATCGGTCTTCGAGTCACGAGAAACAGTAATCACATTGCCCTTGTAGAGTTTGACGCGGACCCAACCATTGACGTTTTGTTGCGTGTGGTCGATCAAGGTTTGCAAAGCGACGCGCTCCGGTGCCCACCAGTAGCCGTTATAAATCAAGCTGGCGTAACGTGGCATCAAATCGTCTTTCAAATGAGCGACTTCGCGGGC
>CAYWNE010000072.1:0-18735 GCA_964459555.1 uncultured Burkholderiaceae bacterium
GTGCTTGGAGATAATTCGCGGATTTTGCGTATGCATTCAGCAAAGTGCGCTGCACCGCCGTCGCGCAGATCGTCACGATCAACCGAGGTGATGACGACATAGCTCAAACGCAATTCCGCAATCGTTTTGGCCAAATTCAAGGGTTCGTTTTCATCGAGCGGATCAGGGCGGCCATGACCGACATCGCAGAAGGGGCAACGACGGGTGCACTTGTCGCCCATGATCATAAAGGTCGCTGTACCTTTACCAAAGCATTCGCCGATGTTAGGGCAGGTCGCTTCTTCGCACACTGTCACTAAATTGTTCGAACGCAAAATGTTTTTGATTTCGTAGAAGCGCGTAGTTGGCGAACCTGCTTTGACGCGGATCCAATCAGGCTTGGGCAGACGTTCTGCTGGCACGATCTTGATTGGAATACGCGAAGTTTTGCTCGCACCTTTTTGTTTTTCCGTTGGATCGTAGTTGCTGTTGTCAGCTGTTTGGATGGTGTCGTTGGTCATGATGGAGTGCTGATCCTGCTAAGTGATGTACTCGATGTGTAGTCTACTACTTTAGTTATCTGCGGCGACGCTGAACAATTCGCTCAAGCGTTGTGCCAAATCTTGTTGAACTTGAGCTAAGCCCGCGTTCGCTCCAAGACTGCGCATATCGATGGTGGCAAGGCCTTGATAGCCGCAGGGATTAATCCAAGAAAAGGGTGTCAAATCCATGGCGACATTGAGTGAAACACCATGGTAGGTACAGCCATTTGCACGAACCTTTAAACCCAAAGCGGCAATCTTTGCCCCTTGCCACGGCTCATTTTCCAGATAAATGCCCGGCGCGCCTTCTATGCGTTTTCCCGCGATATTATACGCTGCTAAGGTGTCGATCACCGCTTGTTCTATCTTATAAACAAATTCACGGGCAAATAAACGGCCTTTGGTATGGCGCCGGCGAAGGTCAATCAAGAGATAAATCACGACTTGGCCGGGGCCATGATAGGTGACTTCACCGCCGCGATCGGTTTGGATCACGGGGATATCATGAGCCGCCAAGACATGTGAACGATCAGCTCCTAAACCTAGCGTGAACACGGGAGGATGCTCGACGATCCATAACTCATCGACCGTTTCGGCATCGCGGGCATCGGTGAAAGCGCGCATCGCATCAAAACTGGTTTGATAGTCTTCTTGACCACGATATCGAATGAGAATGTCGGTGTTCACTGCAATTGGACTGGCGAAGTTGATAAGTTAAGAAAATCTGCTGGCGAGCCCAAGCCTATTCAAATGCGCTTGAGCGTCAATCGTTGTATGTAAAACTGGCCACCAATGACTTTGCGAAATGGAATTCCATCTGCAACGAAGCCAGGGCCGCCGTGCTCAATCCATTGTTTGGCAAGTGCATCAAATTCAATGATATCCATGCCCAACATATTGGACATGATGACAAAGCGAGCCTCAGGTTTTTGTCGTTCAACGATGGCGCGGAGTTTTTCGGTTTGTATCGAATTCATCATGGATTGGTTCGCGAAGGCCTTATTGTCTTCGATTTAAGCCTTTTGCAGGCATCATTCTATGCAAAACAGTTTTGCTTGGCGTTGACTTAGATGAAGAAATACCTGAGTTCCTAGTCAACACCTAGTCGAAAATGTATTACAGCACCATCTTAACCATAGGATGCGAAGACAAATCGCGATATAAATTATCCAATTGCTCGCGGTGAATGGCACGAATGGTGACGGTCAAAGCCAGGTAATTGCCCTTGCTTGATGGACGCATTTCCATTTTGCCAGCGTGGAAAGTAGGGTCATGAATCATCACGACTTCCACGATGGTTTGGGCAAATGAGTCTTGCATGATACCCATGACTTTGATCGGAAAGTCGCAAGGGTATTCAATTAGACTTTCTTCAGGTGGGATAGGGCGCATAGTCATAAAAATACCATTAATTCATATAAAAATATCTTGCTTCATGGTCGCACGGTAGTTCTCTGCGGCTCACAATGCATGAGTGAAACCGATAACTCAGTTTTTGCAGTGGCATTGGAAGTTTCAAAGTGATCAAACCGGAGGAATTGGCTTATGGTCAGACACATGGGGGCCAGTGCCAAAATAAGCAATAATGAAGCAATGCTAGATTAGGCTGCAGTTTAACATTTTATGGGGTGCTCTGCTGCCCCGACCCTCGCTGCAATTTGTTGAGTTTCTAGTGTCTAGTATTGGTTTGATAAGTACAATGCAGACTACAAGCCGCACCTTAGGATTTCTACGATAAGCGTGCAGACCGAACCCGAGATGAAACTCACACCATGCCTGAACGAAACGATAATTCTGTTAATCCAAGAAAGATTCTGTGCCTTTGCGGTAGCCTTCGCCAGCAATCGATTAATCGCGCTTTGCTCATCTCACTGCAGCGCCATGCCAATGAAGTCAGTGCTCACAAATCTGATTTTCATTTCGAACAATTTGATGCGATTGCAGAACTTCCTTTGTTTAACCCTGATCTCGAAGGCCAGCTCCCTGTCGCCGTGCAAACACTGCATGCTGCAATCGTGTGGTCGGATCTTATAGTTATTGCCAGCCCAGAGTATGCTCATGGTGTCACAGGTGTGATCAAGAATGCTTTGGACTGGTGTGTGAGTTTGGAAGCATTCGTGCACAAACCCGTGTTGGTGTTACAGGCGAGAGCACGTTCACAATTTGCCGATGCTGCATTACATGAGACCTTAAAAACCATGTCGGCGCGGATTCTCAATCAAGCGTCGTTAGTATTTGACCTCAAGCAGGCATCTTTTAGTACTGAAGGCATGCTTGCCGCGCCCGAAGTACGTCGACAATTACAGTCGGCTCTAGAAATCTTAGCTGGCGCATAAGGTGTATCGTCGAGAATGAAAAAGGCTTCGAAGTGAGGGAGTCTTCGAAGCCTCTTTAAGTTCGCACTATGCTCAGGCGTTTTGCGGATGCCTACAATGCCGAGCGTTGATTAGCCTTTCATCACTTAAACAGCAAGCGGATCGAATCCCAAGCACGGCCGAAAATACTAGCTTGGCTCACTTGTTCCAAGGCCACAATCGGGAATTCAGCAACAGGCTTACCATCAAGCATCATCTTCATAGTGCCAATTTTGGCGTTCTTTTCAATTGGCGCTACCAAAGGATCTTTGCGTTCGATTGCAGGCTTCAAACGAGCAGCACTGCCTTTTGGAAGCGTGACGTAGAGATCTTGGGTGAAACCGATTTTTACTTTGCCTTGGCTGCCTTTCCAAACTTCAGGCGTGTCGACAGCTTGATCTTTACCGTACAGTTTGACGGTATCGAAATTGAGGAAGCCCCAGTTTAACAACTTCAAACTTTCTTGGGCGCGAACTTGATCGCTATCGGTGCCAGTGACCACGGAAATCAGGCGACGTTGGCCTGTACCATTAGGGCGCAGTGCTGAAGCGATCAGGCAGTATTTGGCCGTTTCGGTGTGACCGGTTTTCATACCGTCGACAGTTGGGTCCAACCACAGTAAGCGGTTACGATTCGCTTGGGTAATTTTGTTGTAGGTAAAGCTTTTGGTTGAGTAGTAGGTTTTGTAGAACTCGGGATGATCCGCGATCAAGCGAGAAGCCAACAAGGCCAAATCACTCGCAGTTGAAAAATTATCGGGGCTTGGCAAGCCGTGCGAATTCGCATAACGGGTCGATTTCATACCGATACGCGCTGCTTCGCGATTCATTTGTACTACGAACGCATCTTCACTACCTGCGACAGCTTCGGCCAAGGCGACCGAGGCATCATTGCCCGATTGAACGATCAGACCATAAAGCAAATCGCTGATACTGACTGGCGTCGCGGGATCGATAAACATCTTCGAGCTGCTGGCATCGACTTTCCAAGCGCGCGTCGAGACCGTGACTTGTTGCGCTAAGTCGAGGCGTTTTTCTTTCAAGGCATTGAAGACTAAGTACGCCGTCATGATCTTGGTCAGCGAGGCTGGTTCGATGCGTAAGTCTGGGTTGTCGGAATCAATCACTTGGCCGCTGGTGGCATCGAGCAGGACCCAAGATTTAGCAGCGATAATCGGTTTCGGCAAACTTTGTGCTTGTGCGCAAATGCTGGTGAGTGTGAGTGTTGCTGCGGTGATCGTAACAAGGAGAGTGGAGAGAAATTTTTTCATTATCGGTCTTGCTAAATTAAAAATAAGAAATCTGTCAACGGGAAATAGGGACACTAAATCGCCTCATCAAGTCCATAAATCGCTAATAATTTTTTTGATATGGGGTAAGCGTTTATGGAAGAAATGATCGGCACCGGGGATGACGACCACGGGAATATCTTGCGGGCGCAACCATTCGAACACCGCTTGCAGTGGAATCGTGTCGTCGAGCTCACCGTGGATCAAGATGGTGTCGGCAGGAATGTCTGGCATCGGCCATTTACCAGCGGCGGCGCCAACCAAAACGAGGCGTTCAACCGCAATGCCCGCCGCATTGAGCCGTTGATGCAGTCGCGATTGCACGTAGGTACCGAAGGAGAAACCACTGAGTACGAGCGGTAAATCGGGATACTCTTGGCGCATGTGCTTGAGTAGCACCTCCATATCGTCGGTTTCACCGATCCCAGCGTCATGCACGCCTTCGGATTGACCGACGCCGCGGAAATTCATGCGCACAGTGACATAGCCAAGACTGACAAACGTCCGTGCCAAGGTTTGGGCAACCTTGTTATCCATGGTGCCGCCGAATAAAGGATGAGGATGTGCGACCAGTGCCAAGCCTCGCGTTTGTGGAAACGAATCAGCGTCGGGTAGATTGACCGCACACTGTAACTGTCCAGCAGGACCTGCGATCAAGAAGTTTTTGGTTTGTACGTTCATAGAGAGACCATCCAGTGTAGGGTGGAATGAGCAATGGATAGCGTCTTACACTTTCAGGCGCTCAACCACGCCGCCACCAAGCAAATCGACATCGATAATTTCATCAATGTCGGATTGGTCGACATATGTATACCACGTGCCCTGCGGGTATACCACCAGCACCGGACCTTGTTCACACCGATCGAGACAGCCGGCTTTATTGATACGTACTTTGCCTTCGCCATTTTGGTCGAGTTGTTTAATCCGGCGCTTAGCATGTTCTTGCGCCGCTTGTGCACCACGATCTGCGCAGCAAGGACGACCATCATCACGTTCATTCATGCAAAAGAAAACGTGTTTTTTGTAGTACAGGGTATCGGACATAATGTGTTGGAACTCTCTGGTGCTTAAACTTTGTTCAGTCTGTGTCAGATCAAACGGCAATTAATGCTAAAAACTCATCATCGTGCTTCGAACTCCCTTGAAATCCTGTGGGTTCGAATACGCTTAAGAATGTCCGATGATATGCTAAATCATGGAAGTTCTTGGAAACGCGCTATGATACATCGATTGCGAGGCAAGTGCCGCCTGCGCCGGGGCGATTTGAAATAGTTTGCTTAAATAGGGATGCTTTATGAAGAATTTGATTTTGGTTTTACTTGCACTCAGCTTGCTGGCTTGCAAACGTCATAGCGAACCGGTCAAGGCGGAAAGTGATAGCGCGTTTGCCAGTAAGGTTGCCTCGGCCGAAGCTCCGATGGTGAAAATCGCTGAGCAGTCACGCAAGACCATGGAAGAAGCAAAGCAAGTTGAGCAGGAATTGAAGCAAGCCGCTGAGAATCAGCGAAAAGCCATAGAGGCACAAGAGAAGGCGTTAGAAGACGCGAAGTAGCGAAGTCTTGGCGATACTTGTCGCTTAATTTACTTCTCGCTACTCTTTTTTGGAGTTCGCTTCTTGGCAACTGGAAAAAGCTGTGCTGCTGTGCGTATCAGTTGCCCCAGTTGTTGCGGGTTGTCGAGTTCGTCGGTCAAAAGATAATAGCACTTGGCTCCAGGATATGGTGGTGCTTCAGTAACGTGTTCGAGCATGGCACGCAATTGCGGATGTGGTTTCAGATAAAATTGATTGTCACATAGGAAAGCGACCACAACCTCATTGTGATACAGGGCGTATTCACCAAACATCTTCTTGTAACGCATGGCGCCTAAGAATTGCGTTTGATCCATGATAAATTCGACGAAACTTAAGTCGGTCGCCATCTGATTCTCCTCTCACTTCTCTCAAGATCGAGCTACTTCAATAAAAATCGCAAAGGTTCGTCGAGCCGCGCACGCCATTCGCGTTCATTGTGATCGGTGCCGGGAAAATAGCGGGTCGACCAATCGATACCAAGTTGATAGTGTTTCTTGGGCATTAGGGCATCGACTTCGACTTGATGTTTGCCATAGAGCGCATCAAGTCCCTTATCACCGTGATCAAAGTAAATTCGATGGCGTCCCGCCTCGGGCAGGTGTTTGATTAACCAATCGCGATACGATAGTGCAATCAGGTCTAATTCTTGGTGCTGCGGTGGTGTTGTCAGTTCAGGATTGGTGGCGATGATCCAATGAATAGACAAACAAGCTGCGCCGCCGAACAGCTCGGGATACTTGGCGAGCGTGTAGAGCGATATCAAGCCACCCATGCTCGATCCCATCAGAAAACGTTGCGCGGCTTCCTTGCGGGTCGCAAAATGGCTATCAATGTAGGGCACTAATTCTTCGGCAAGAAAACGCACATAGGCGTCTGCTTGCGGACTGGTTTGTCCGTCGCTACCGGGGCGAGGAATGCGTGCTTGGAGTTGCGGTGATAGGGTTTCAATCGGTGCTTGCGGCCCGTATTCGCGTGAGCGATCAGCTTGACCGTTCCATATCGCCACGACGATGCAAGGCCGTATTTCTTGCTTTTTTCGGAGTTCGATTAAATGCCGATCGACTTCCCAAGCGCCATAGGCAAACGAATCCGCTGGATCAAAGAGATTTTGTCCATCATGCATGTAGAGTGTGGCGTAGGATTTGCTCTCGTCATAATCGGGCGGCAGCCAAATTCTCACTTTGCGTGCTTTGATGTATTGGCTGGTAAAACTATCGATATCGACAAAGCGTCCACCATTCTGTGCCAGAGCATTAGGAGTCAACATTGAAGCACTGAGGCAGAGGCCGCCGAGAGCGAGACCTTGTTCTAAAAACTGGCGCCGGGCTGTATTCATGATTGCCCCTCCAAAGTTGAGTCTGTTTTGTTCGATGTCGCGACGCTGAGCCACAACAAGCCAAAGATGCCTGCACAGAGCGAGGCTAACAGAATCGCCATTTTTGATGCGTTAATTAGTTCAGCTTGTCCTTCAAACGCCAAATTGGTAATGAAAATCGACATCGTAAAGCCGATCCCACCAAGCATTGCAGCACCGATCAAATGCTTCCATTGCATGCCCGCAGGCAAGCGGCACCATTGGCACTGCACTGCCAGCAAACAAAAGCCAACGATGCCGACAGTTTTGCCAAGCACCAGACCACAAATGATGCCCAGACTATTGCTACTACTGAGTTGCTGCATCCAATCACTACCGATCACAATTGACGTGTTCGCCAGCGCAAATATAGGCAGGATCAAGAAGGCAACCGGGCGATGTAAGAAATGTTCTAGTCGATGCGAGGGCGACGTTTGGTCTTCATCTTTCGCCGAATAGGGAATGGCAAAGGCCAGCATCACCCCCGCGATGGTGGCATGCACGCCCGACAGCAACATACAGACCCACATGGCGATACCACCAAACAAATAGGGGCCCAGTTGCATGATGCGGAATCGTCGATTGAGTACAAGCAAGGACAGCCAAATGAGCAGCGCCGCAAAGAGATAAATGAAATGAATTTGTTTGGTGTAAAACAGAGCAATCACAATGATGGCGCACAGATCATCGATCACAGCAAAGGCCACCACAAAGACTTTGAGCGCGACTGGGATACGTGAACCGAGCAATGCCAACGCACCGAGTGCAAAAGCGATATCGGTTGCCATCGGAATGCCTATCCCTGCTTGGCTTGCCGTGCCGTGATTCAAAGCGAAATGAAGCGCGGCCGGTGCAATTGTGCCGCCAAGCGCCGCGACGATAGGCAGTAAAGCATTCTTAAAATTCGATAATTCGCCGCTATACAATTCGCGCTCGAGTTCGAGACCAATCAACAGAAAAAAGATTGCCATCAATCCGTCGTTGATCCACAGCTCAAGGCTTAAGCCCAAGAATTTGATGTGCCAAATATTGAGATAAGCGTCTGCCCACGAAGAGTTAGCGACGATGAGTGAAAGTGCCGTACAGAGCAGTAGTACGATGCCGCTACTTTTCTCCGACTGAACAAAACGCTCGAAAGTCTGGGTCAATACGCGTTTGATGTCTGGTGCTGGAATCATGGATACGGTCTTTTAGCAATCAGGGTTTGCGGGAAGTCGATAGTGGCTTGCCGAGATACCACATCGCGGCTAAGGGCCACATCACTGCCAAGAATTGCGCAGCGCCATAGAAATTCAACATTTTCCCTTGGCTCATGGTTTGCATGGTGCTGAGGAAGTAGGGATTGCTGGGGATCAGATTGACCAGCACAAAACTGATCAAAAGCAGGAGTCCGGCCAGTCGTTTCTGCGCTTGCACCGGAGTGAAAGAAAAACCATACAAAATCAAAACTCCGATGATGATACCTCCTTGCGCTCCTGGAGTGAGCCACAGAAACGCATCATCAGGACCAAACATAAGTGCGCTTGCCAAGGCTTTGATCGCAAAACCACCAGCCAATAGTAAGAGCGAGAGCCGGAACTTGGGAGCGTGGCGGTTCAGCAGGGAAAGGCCAAATAAGACCGCACCCGCGCAGCCACAAGCAGTAATGATCGCTTCTGAAATCAGATATTTTTCGGCGCTGAGGTTGATATGTTGTAGCAACCATTGATTCAGGCCCAATTCGATTTCAAGCATGCTTTCTAGCCATTGTGCTGTTGGGCTAAGCACTTGGCCATGACCAAATAAAAACGCTTGCGGATAGATTTGTGCCAGCGGCCACAAGGCAAGAATCACGAGTTCACGGGAAGATTCTCGCCAGAACCAGCGTTGTTTGATCTCGTCAATCTTGCCATTGGTCAGTAGCGATGGCGCAAGAATGGCACCAGCAATAGCGCCCACGAGAGCACCGAGACTATTGGTGATGAGGTCGAGTGAAGAGGTGACACGACTCGGCAAGAAGAACTGCAGACTCTCCATGGCCCAACTCATCGTGACACCCGCCACGATGGTGATGGCCATAGTCCACCAACGCGGAATGCGCGGGTACACAGAAAAGACAATCAAGGCGCCGAACGGGATATAACCGAGAACGTTGACCAGAATATCGAAACGAATCAGATAATGCGGCCATTGTTTAATTTGATCGAGATAAGTACTGAGCGTATCAAATTGCCAGCCCGAAAACGGGTAGAGACTCGCATACACGATCAAGATGGTGTAGGCGACGAGACAAGCCCGAGAAAATGGAGAGCCTGATGCAGGCATTCTGGCGGTCGCGGGCGTCATTGGTGGTGGCTACTCTCAATAGAATTTATGGCATTTTAACGACAGTCAATTGTCCTTGCAGCCAATCGACCAGTTGATCTGCGAGCTCTTGACTCGCCTTCGCCATCGCTTGCGCACCACCTTTAGCATCGGCACTTGGAGCTTTGCTTGTGCTGCTGAAACGCTGCTGTCCGATTAATTGATTTTTGTGAATCAAGCTGACTCGTAAATGAATCTGTGCTTGGCTTTGATCGAGGCGCGTAAAGTGTTGGGCAAATTCTTCGAGCTCAATTCGTATTTGAGGGAGATCGCGCACACCGTCTCCAGCCTCAGCCACATTCCCACCTTCGCGATTAATGGTTTGCTTAATCGTTTGTGCTAGCAATTGTGCCGGACTGGTGCTCCATCGATTCTGAGCGTAAGCGCGTAGCTCTTGTGTATTCTCGTAATTAAGACGATACAACATCGCATCCCCATCGAGCTGTACTGGAACCCGCAACTCTGCGAGAAGCAGTGTTTTTGCTTGAAGTTTTTTACTGCTTGTTTTGGACGTGTCGATCGTGCTCGCGGGTGTGCCACCAAAGTCGTAACGTTGCAGACTCGGCGCTGTGCCGCAGGCGCTTAAGGACATAATCAAACTCAAAATGATGAAACAGTGTTCCAAACTGAAGGCGCGTGACTTCATTTTCTTATCCTCGATTTTTACAAACGTTTGTCGCTCAGATGCTTGGTTTCGATCGCCTAATGCTCATGTGCAAATGCCTTAGTTGTGCGAATCATTTGTTGCTGCCGGCTTGGCTATTGAAGCCCGGCTCGCCCGGGCCGGCTTGTGTGGCCTTGGTGCCAAATAAAATGCTTTGTGGTTGCTCATTCAATTTATCGCTAAGGCGATGAATGCTGCGCAAACTCGTCCGTGCTTCTTGGCTGAGATTGCTAATCGCTGGCAGGGTTTCGGTCGTCATGGTGGTACTCAGTTGTTCGACCGAATTGGTTAAGCGAGTGAGTGCGCCGTTTTCGTTTTGCATGCCCATGATCAGCTGATTCAAATTCGTACTCGTGGTTTTAGCATTGTCAGAAAACTGTTTGAAAGCTTGGAAACTGTCTTTGGCTTTGTTCACGGTTTGCGGCAGGTCTGCGAGAATAGGATCTAATTTGCTCGGTAGGCTTTCATAGGCGGCAGCGGTCTTGCCAATTTGTTCTATGGTATTGGTTAAGGATTGGCGATTCTTTTGGTCGAGTAATTGATTCAGACGTTCGCTGATTTGTTCGGTTTGCGCCAGAATCACCATGCCACGTTTTTCGACTTCTTGCAGCAGTCCTGGGCGCAATGGAACGCGGGCGCCGAGCTCAGAATTCTTGGCGAGGGCGATCGGTTTGCTGCCGTCGTCGTCTAATTCAATGTAAGCAATCCCCGTCACGCCTTGGTAGCCCAGAGTCGCGTACGTTGATTGTGTGACTGGCGTGTCGGACACCACATCAAGACTAATGATCAATTGACCAGGATTTTTGCTATCGAAATCGATGTCGGTGACCTTGCCCACCTTAATGCCTTTGTAGCGTACCGCCGCTTGCACATTGAGCCCTGATACCTTGAGTGTGGTGGTGATGACATACGAGGTCTTCTTGATTTCGTCTTTGCCTAGCCACATGCCCAGCAGTACAGCCAGACTCAGCAACAAAATCGTGAAGACGCCAGCGATCAAAGCATGCGATTTACTTTCCATGCGTTTCTCCTAGAAGCGAAGTGGGAATGTTCGCGAAATGTTGGGGCAGGGCCGCCATGGCGCGCTGCCCGCGTTCGCCGCGGAAATAGGTTTCAATGAAAGGGTGGTCGACTTGCGCCACGCGTTCTGGCGTATCAATCGCAATAAAATGTTTGTCAGCGATGACGCCAATCCGAGAAGATAGTGCAAATAAGGTATCGAGATCATGGGTGACCATGACCACGGTCAGATGCAGCTCTTGATGTAAGGCGCGAATTAGATCGACAAAACCCTCAGAACTATCGGGATCGAGACCTGCTGTTGGTTCATCGAGAAATAGCAGCTCGGGATCCAGTGCGATGGCGCGTGCTAGGGCAACCCGTTTGATCATGCCCCCCGATAAATCTGAGGGCATTTTCTTCGCATGTTCGAAAGCGATGCCAGCCATGTGAAGCTTCAGGTAGGCTAGATCTTCAATCAGTTTCGGCGTCAGCGTGCCGAGTTCGCGCAGCGGTTGCATGACGTTCTCGATCACGTTCAAGGCGGAATATAGAGCGCCATGTTGAAACAACATACCAGAGCGTCGGCGTAAGTGTTCGAGGTGATGTTCTTTGGGTTCATGGATATTGTCACCAAACACACGTATCACGCCGTGTTTGGGCATCTCCAAGCCGAGCATCTGCCGCATCAATACCGTCTTGCCGGATCCCGAACCACCAACAATCGAAAAGATTTCACCGCGCAGAATCTCAAGATTGAGATCGTCGTGGATCACCGTGCGACCAAATTGGCTGCGCAGATGTTCAATAGTGATGATGGGGCCCTGATGCATATCGCTTGTCTAATAAGGAATTTGGCTAAAGACGATGGCAAACAGGGCATCGGCGATGATAACGCTGGTGATCGACACGACCACTGAGCTAGTAGTGCCTTGGCCCAAGCTCTCAGTATTCGGTTTGATGCGCAGGCCGTAATGACAAGCGATGATCGCAATTAAAATGCCAAACACGACGCCTTTGCCCAGACCTATCCAGAAGTTCGCTAAGCTAACCGCATCAGGTAATTTGTGGAGGAAAAATCCGGGCGGCATATCGAGGATCCACTGAGCGGACAGGGCGCCGCCCAAAAGTGCCATCACATCAGTCCATATCACAATCAAAGGCATGGTCAGTGCGAGCGCGATGACTTTCGGCATGATGAGGCGAAAGCCAATCGGAATGCCCATCACGCGCATCGCATCGAGTTCTTCAGTCACTTTCATGACGCCAAGCTGCGCCGTGATTGCTGAACCTGAACGCCCCGCAATTAGAATCGCGGCCAGCATAGGTCCCAATTCACGAATAATTGCGACGCCTAATAAATTGACGATAAACAGATCGCCACCATAGTTTTTGAGCTGTTGGCCTGAGAGATAAGACAGCACTATGCCGATCAAGAAGCCAACCAACGCGGTAATTGCCAGGGCGAGATAGCCAGTTCGATAGACATTGGCTGAAATCTCTTTCCAAGGACCGCGTGAAGGGTGGCGGATGAAGCGTCCCAGATCTAACACGAATTGTCCAAGAAGTTGGGTGACACCGACCGCATGTAGAACGAAGTTCAGGGAGAGTCGCCCTAATTTTCCGAATGGTAGACGAGGTTGCTTGGCCGGGATTGGATGCGGGAGTTGACTCACCTCCGTGAGGCGATGAAACAATGCTCGGTGATGTTCTTGGAGCGTGAGCGATGTCGGTATTTGCTTCCCCCAAGTCTGCCACAATAGTTGTGCGCCGATATAGTCTAACGCCGATACTTGGCGCATATCCCATGTCAGCTCGCCTAAGGCTTCGAGTTCGATAAGACGCGCTTGCAGGGCCTCGGCCGTCTCTGTTTCAGATAAAAGATCAGCCAGCCACGCGCCAGCCAAGACGACGGTGCGGGGCGTTGAATCTTGAATCTCGATTGATGGTGGGCGCTTACGTTGCATATGCGTAGTGTATAGGACGACATGGCGGAAGACCAAGCGAGACTAAAGGATTTTTATCGCAGCGCAAGTGGTCTGTTGCCGCTCTTACTTTTCTTGAGGTAGTGGCGTGCCGCTATCGATCACCTCGCGACAATCGCCTTTGAAGCTGGCATTGTCGTAATCGCTCCAGCCATAGCTATCGACATAGCGCTTGTGGAAACTTAGACGCGAGCTGAGGATGCTGCGTTCAAGTTGTTCGCTAGGGTAACGGATATCTGCCATGTCTAGCATGGTGTGGAAGACGTTCTCTGTCGAAAGTTTAGCGTGCTGGTGTTGGCTCAGATTGGCTATTTTCTCTGGGAAGCGTTGCGCATAGGCTTTCGAGTACCACATAAACGCTGGGACATGGAATTCATACTGCGTGTTGTGGCCATGGAAGGCAAGATTGCAACTGCCGTCGTACAGGGTTTGGCCGTGATCAGAGACATAGAATAAGGCTGGGGAACCTGAGCTTTGTTTGAGTTGCTCAAGTATCCGAGCCAAGAACCAATCGTTGTACAGTAAGGAGTTGTCATAACTATTGCTAATCAATTCCTTGTTTTTTAAATTGGTGTAGGCTGGGTTGACGATGCCATATAGCGAGGGGGTCCATTTGTTATACACGGCGGGGTGACGATGGCTGTAGTTCCAATGATTGCCTAGCGTATGTAAGACAATCAGCTTGTATGGCGCGGCGTCGTCGAGTGCCGATTGCAGGGGATGCAGCAAGACCTGATCGTAGCTTGAGGTGTTGGTGAAGCCGCCAAAATTAAGAAACTGTGTGTGGTCAGCTTCTTTGGCAATGACTGAAGTCGGCGTATCGAATTGGCCGAAACTCATCTGATTCGAAATCCAGTAGGTCTTGAAGCCGGCTTCTTTGAAGGCGCTGACGACCGATTTTTCGTAGAATCCGGGCTTCAAACTTTGCAAAGCAGATTTGCGGGTTGTAATGATGGGAACCGACAAGCGGGTCGCCGCCACCGGACTAATCAAGTCGCTAAAGCTAACCAGCTCGTTCTCTTGGCTGAGGTAGGGATTGGTCTCGCGTTGATAGCCGTTGATACTCCAACGGTCGTAGCGCGATGATTCGCCGATCACAAGAACCAAGGTCAAAGCCGGAAAGTTTTTGTCTTTGGCTTGTGCGTGGAAGTGAAAGTCGCGGTTCTTCTCGCTCAGGGTGGCAAGGTAGCGGCGTTCAACAATGAAGTCATATGAGCGCGCAAGAATGCCAAGCGGCCAACTCCGATTAAAACTCTCCTCGTCGTAAAACATTGAGGCCCATTCAGGCAGAGGTTCATGTTCATCGGCCCAGGACATTAGTTGTGACCATGTACGTACACTAGTTAAGGCTGGGCGCGAAGAGGCGGTGCTAGTGCTGCTAACATCATCACTCGCTTCACCGCTAGGTGGTGCGACGCCAAAGTACTGCCCTAATAGCCAAGGCCCTACACAAAGAGCAACCAGAGCCATAATCCACCAGCGCGAGCGACCATTCCATGCCAGTTCTGGACAGCGCCATGCCGCTCGTAAGAGGCTTGTCCACCAAACCACGATACCAACGATAATGGCAACCAACAACCAAATCTTATTGCCTAAGAATTCGATCGCCTCGCGTGGACTGGTCTCGGTGATGATCCCAAGGTGATGGCTGGATATGCTTTGGTTGTAATACAGGCGTAGATAGATTTCGATCGGCGCTGCGAGGAAAGCAGGAATCAAAGTAAAGTGAAACCAACGTGGCGATTTGCCAATGAGCCAAAGTAGGAACCAGCTGAAGATTTGATAAGCCAACAAGCGTCCGGGGTGCTGAATTTCTTTTCCTTGCATCCAGGTTATCAAGGGGATGCAGCTGAGGCAGAAATAGCTCAGCAATAAATAATATCGGTTGAAGCGGGAAGGTGGATTCGAGAACATCGAGAAACTTAAGTTTTTATTATGCTTGCAAAATTTAAAAGATGAATTGTTGATATCATTGATATTCTTTATGTAATTTTGCGGATTTGCTTCGCTTGATTGCGGGTTTGTCGGCGAGCGAGGCGAATAAACGGACAATCGAATCAAGGCAATATACTTTCTTTTTGTCATGAAGTGAATCGTAAGTCGCCCTTGAGGACATGCCACGAATAGGGGTTTGATTAAATTTTGAGCAATTTGTCTCGGTATTTGACCCTCCAAAAGCCGCCTAAGTTGTTGTTTCCACTGATTTTCATTGACTTGGAAATGGCATCAGGTGTACACTCGCGAGTTCTCGATTTTATATGGTTTGTTGTTGCGTCTTGTGTTTCTTGCTTGTGCGCCGTGATGAATAATCGGGGTTTGCAGTGCGTTGGTGGTTCATTCTGCTGGCAAATTGCGAATAATCATAAGATTTTAAGTGCCCGGGCAACCGTTTCCGGGTTTGTGTTTAACGTTGTATTTTGTTGGATTAAAAACGATGCCAACCATCAATCAACTGATTCGCCAACCACGCGTTTCCGCAGTGGTTAAGAGCAAATCTCCGGCGCTGGAAAACAGCCCGCAAAAACGTGGCGTATGTACCCGCGTTTATACGACAACTCCAAAAAAGCCTAACTCGGCTTTGCGTAAAGTTGCCAAAGTACGCTTGACCAACGGTTTCGAAGTTATTTCGTATATCGGCGGTGAAGGCCATAACTTGCAAGAACACAGCGTAGTTTTGATTCGCGGTGGTCGTGTAAAGGATTTGCCGGGTGTGCGTTATCACATGGTCCGCGGTGCTTTGGATACTCAAGGCGTTAAAGATCGTAAGCAAGCTCGTTCCAAATACGGTTCTAAGCGCGCTAAAGCTGTTAAGAAGTAATCTCTTAGTTCATTAAGTGCTAAGAGATTCTTGTAATTAGCTTGTAAATTTAACTCAGTAAAATCTCCGTAATTCGGAAAGGTGTCGGTCTCGAATGAGCCGAGTAAGTGGTGGCTATGATGGCCTACCGCGAGCGCTGATAAGTTGTTATTGGCCGCTCAACTGAAGATTGAAAGGAATTGAAATGCCACGTCGTCGTGAAGTCCCGAAACGGGACATTTTGCCGGATCCAAAGTTCGGCAATGTAGAAGTATCTAAGTTCGTTAACGTGTTGATGTTGTCCGGTAAGAAGTCTGTTGCTGAAGGCATCATCTATGGCGCGTTCGATCACATCCAGGAAAAAACTGGTAAAGATCCATTGGAAGTGTTTGCAACTGCGATCAACAATGCGAAGCCATTGGTTGAAGTTAAATCCCGCCGTGTTGGTGGTGCAAACTACCAAGTTCCTGTGGAAGTTCGCCCAGTGCGTCGTTTGGCATTGTCTATGCGTTGGTTGCGTGAAGCTGCTAACAAGCGTAGCGAAAAATCCATGCCACAACGTTTGGCTGGTGAATTGTTGGAAGCCGCTGAAGGCCGTGGCGGTGCAATGAAGAAACGTGATGAAGTGCATCGTATGGCAGAAGCCAACAAGGCATTCTCTCACTTCCGTTTCTAATAGTTACGTAAGAAATCAGCAAAGTGAGAAGCCATTGTGTGTAGGATTTGCAATGGCTTTAGTAAGTATTTTGAATCAGACCGGGCGTAATTTCTTCGAGAAAATTGCGCTCGGTTTTGTCCATTAAAAGATTTAGGATTAGCTATGGCCCGTAAGACCCCCATTGAGCGCTACCGCAATATCGGTATTTCCGCTCACATTGATGCAGGTAAAACGACAACGACAGAACGCGTTTTGTTTTACACAGGCGTAAATCACAAGATCGGTGAAGTTCATGATGGCGCAGCAACCATGGACTGGATGGAGCAAGAGCAAGAGCGCGGTATTACTATTACTTCCGCGGCGACGACTTGCCACTGGAAAGGTATGGCGAATAACTTCCCAGAACACCGCATCAACATTATCGATACACCAGGCCACGTAGACTTCACAATCGAAGTTGAGCGTTCCATGCGTGTATTGGACGGCGCTTGCATGGTTTACTGTGCAGTCGGCGGCGTTCAGCCACAATCTGAAACAGTTTGGCGTCAAGCGAACAAGTACAAAGTCCCACGTTTGGCATTCGTCAACAAGATGGACCGTACTGGCGCGAACTTCTTCAAAGTGTACGACCAAATGCGTGCACGCTTGAAGGCGAACCCAATCGCGATCCAAATTCCAATCGGCGCAGAAGAAAACTTCTTGGGCGTGGTTGACTTGGTGAAAATGAAAGCGATCATTTGGGACGACGCAACTCAAGGTATGAAATTTGACTACCGTGATATTCCAGCTGAATTGGTTGATACAGCGAATGAATGGCGCGAAAAAATGGTTGAAGCTGCTGCTGAAGCCAGTGAAGAATTGATGAACAAGTACCTCGAAGAAGGTAGCTTGACTGAAGAAGAAATCAAGAAGGCCTTGCGTCAACGTACGATCGCTTCTGAAATCGTGCCTATGATGTGCGGTACTGCGTTCAAAAACAAAGGCGTACAAGCGATGTTGGACGCTGTGATCGAATACTTGCCATCTCCAGTGGATATTCCACCAGTTGCAGGTACAGACGAAAACGACGAACCAACAACACGTAAAGCAGCTGACGATGAGAAATTCTCTGCGTTGGCGTTCAAGATCATGACTGACCCATTCGTTGGTCAATTGATCTTCTTCCGTGTTTATTCCGGTACGATCAATTCTGGCGACACAGTCTACAACCCGATCAAAGGCAAGAAAGAACGCCTCGGTCGTATTTTGCAGATGCATGCTAACCAACGCGAAGAAATCAAAGAAGTTCGCGCAGGTGACATCGCTGCTGCGGTTGGTTTGAAAGATGCGACAACTGGTGAAACTTTGTGTGACCCAGCGTCTATCATCACTTTGGAAAAAATGGTTTTCCCTGAGCCAGTTATTCAACAGGCTGTTGAACCAAAAACTAAAGCTGACCAAGAAAAAATGGGTCTGGCACTGAATCGTCTGGCACAGGAAGATCCTTCTTTCCGTGTTAAAACTGACGAAGAATCTGGTCAAACTATTATTGCCGGTATGGGTGAACTTTATCTGGAAATTATCGTTGATCGTATGAAACGTGAATTCAACGTTGAAGCGACAGTTGGTAAGCCGCAAGTTGCATACCGTGAAACTATCCGTAAAACTTGCGAAGAAGTTGAAGGTAAGTTTGTTAAGCAGTCTGGTGGTCGTGGTCAGTACGGACACGTTGTTCTGAAGATCGAGCCACAAGAACCGGGTAAAGGTTTTGAATTCGTTGACGCGATCAAGGGTGGTACTGTTCCTCGTGAATATATCCCTGCGGTAGAGAAAGGTGTTATCGAGACATTGAGCACGGGTGTACTGGCAGGCTACCCAGTGGTAGACGTTAAAGTTACGCTGTTCTTCGGTTCTTACCACGATGTTGACTCCAACGAAAACGCATTCCGTATGGCAGCTTCGATGGCGTTCAAAGATGGTTGCCGTAAAGCGTCTCCAGTTATTCTGGAACCAATGATGGCAGTTGAAGTTGAAACTCCTGAAGATTATGCCGGTACTGTAATGGGTGACTTGTCTTCCCGTCGTGGTATGGTTCAGGGTATGGATGAGATCCCAGGTGGTGGCGGTAAGATCATTAAAGCTGAAGTGCCGCTGTCCGAAATGTTTGGTTATTCCACATCGCTGCGTTCCGCAACCCAGGGTCGTGCAACGTACACAATG
>CAYWNE010000073.1:0-18565 GCA_964459555.1 uncultured Burkholderiaceae bacterium
TGTGAGACCCTTAAAAACCCCTGCGCAGCATGGCAGGGGTTTTTTTTTACCTGCGATAGGCTGGAAGAGGATTGAATTGTCGCAGCAAAGAGAATTCACGGAAGAGTGGTTTCGGGTTAGAGTAGTGAAGTAGTTTTCCGTCAATTCTTTTAAAAGATGAGATTTGAAATGAATACTGAAGCACGTGGTACAGAATTGATCCAAAACGTCGTGATCGTGGGCGGTGGTACATCAGGCTGGATGACCGCCGCCGCATTAGCAACGGTTTTGCGCGGCAAATACAATATTCGCTTAGTCGAGTCGGATGAGATCGGCATCGTCGGCGTTGGTGAAGCGACGATCCCTATGATTCAACGCTACAACCAGATCCTCGGTATCGATGAGAATGAGTTCTTGCGCGAGACTCAGGGCACTTTCAAACTTGGAATTGAGTTCGTGAATTGGGGTAAGTTGGGTGACCGCTATATGCATGGTTTCGGCACCATCGGTCAAGAAATGTGGACCGTACGTTTCGATCAGTACTGGCAGAAGTACAACATGCAGGGCAAGGCGGGCAAACTCGAAGAGTATTCGATCACGCGCATGGCATCGAAGAAGAATAAGTTCATGCCCGCTGATCTCAGCGTGCCAAATTCGCCGCTCAATCAAATTACCTACGCTTATCACTTTGACGCCAGCATGTACGCCAAGTACTTGCGCAAGTTTTCTGAGGCACGCGGCGTTATCCGCACCGAAGGCAAAATCAATCAAGTGGTGCAAAGAGAGGGCGATGGCTTTATCGAGGCCGTGATTCTTGAAAATGGCACTCGCGTGGAAGGCGATCTGTTTATCGACTGCTCTGGCTTCCGTGGCCTTTTGATCGAGCAAACACTGAAAACAGGCTACGAAGATTGGACTCACTGGCTGCCTTGCGATCGTGCCTTAGCTGTACCTTGTGAATCAGCCCCCGTGTTGACGCCTTACACGCGTTCAACAGCACACAAAGCCGGTTGGCAGTGGCGCATCCCATTGCAACATCGCATTGGTAATGGTCACGTTTTCTGCAGCCAATTTACGAGTGAAGATGAAGCCGCTGCGACCTTGTTAGCGAATCTCGATGGCAAAGCTCTGGCTGATCCGCGCTTGATCAAATTCACCACCGGCATGCGCAAGCAAGCTTGGAATAAAAACGTGGTCTCAATCGGTTTAGCGAGTGGCTTTTTGGAGCCCTTGGAGTCGACCAGTATTCACTTGATACAAACAGCGATTGCGCGTTTGATTAACTTCTTCCCGAGTCGCGCTTTTAATCCGGTCGACATCAAAGAATACAATCGTCAGAGCCGCTTTGAATTTGAACGGATTCGCGACTTCATCATCCTGCATTACAAATTGAATCAGCGTGACGATGCCGTGTTCTGGAAGAACTGCGCCGAGATGGCGATTCCCGATAGTTTGACGCACAAGATGGACATGTATCGAGCAAGTGGGCGTTTGTTGCGCGTCGATGATGAGTTATTTGCTGAGATCGGATGGTTACAAGTCTTCGAAGGTCAGAATATGCCTGTTGAAGGCTATCATCCTTTGGTTGACTTACAGACTGAAGAAGGCACTTTGGAATATTTGCAAAGCGTGCGTGAGGTGATCGCGAAGTGTGTCGATGTAATGCCAGATCACGCGGCTTACATTGCTAAACACTGCGCGGCGCCTCGCATGTAAAATCGTATTGCTCACATTCAAGGGGAGAGGGAATGAGTAATACAGAGATTTTTTTATTGGCGATGATGGTGATTTTCACCATCCCGTATTTGATTTGGCGCCTAGGACGTACCGATTACTATGCACCTTTGGTGGTGGTGCAAATTATCACCGGTATTTTGTTGGGCCCTGGGGTTTTGGGAAACGCTTTCCCTGAGGTTTATCAGTTCGTTTTTGCGCCAACCATTGTTCAATCTTTGAATGGGATTGCGTGGTGGGCGGTCATGATCTTCGTAATGATCGCTGGGGTCGAACTCGATCTGCGTAAAGCTTGGGAATATAAGCGCGAAAGCGGAATCACTGCGGGTCTGGCCTTGACCGTACCGCTGGCATTTGGATCTGTCGTGGCCATGGCTTTAGTGCCTATGCAGGGCTGGATGGGTGAAAAAGCCTTGCCTTGGCAATTTGTGCTAGGCATTGGTATGTCGTGCGCTGTGACGGCCTTGCCGATTTTGATCTTGTTGATGGAGAAGTTGCACATTTTGCGCGAACCGATGGGCCAACGTATTTTGCGTTATGCCAGCCTCGACGATATCGCGATCTGGGGTGTATTAGCACTGATCATGTTGGATTGGACCCGCGTTGGTCGCCAAGTAGTGTTTCTCATCTTGTTCGCAATAGTTGCTTATGGCTTCCGCCGCTTGATGCAAGCGATCGACGAACGCGATCGTTGGTATGTCGCCTTGATCTGGCTTGGTGTCTGTGCTTTTGCGGCAGATTGGGCTGGCTTGCACTTTATGGTGGGTGCATTCTTGGCTGGCGCGGTGATGGATGCGGAATGGTTTGATCAGGAGAAAATGGATTTGCTCAGGCACCATGTTTTGCTGGTGATGATGCCAGTGTTCTTCTTAAGTACGGGTCTGAAAACCAACTGGACACTTGGCGGTGCGACGGTGTTTGTGGTGGCAGGTGCACTCTTGTTGGCAGCCGTCAGCGGCAAATGGGTTGGCATTCAAGTGGCAGGAAAGATTTTGAAGTGGCAAAAAGGTGAGGCCAGCATCATTGCTTGGCTCTTGCAAACCAAGGCTTTGATCATGATTATTTTTGCCAACATTTTGCTCGATAAAGGCGTGATCACCAATGCGACCTTTACCGCGCTGTTATTGATGGCGATCGCGAGTACGATGTTGACCGTACCTGTGGTGCAACCGAAATTGGCGAGATTGCGCGAGCTGATTCAGCGCAGTACTTAGTAATGCTGTAGTGATGTTTTAATTTTTTGTGTTTGATCTGTATTTAACTCCCCCCCCCGGAAAAGAAGGAAAGATTATGCAAGCAACCAGTACGAAAGCCCGCCTGAGTTTTTGGCAAATATGGAATATGAGTGTGGGCTTCTTTGGCATTCAATTTGGTTTTGCCTTGCAAAACACCAATACCAGCCGTATCTTCGCCACCCTTGGCGCAGATATCGATAAGCTCGCTTTTCTATGGCTAGCGGCGCCTATCACGGGCTTGTTGGTGCAGCCAGTCATTGGCTATCTCAGCGACAATACTTGGCATCCGAAATGGGGCCGTCGCCGTCCTTTCTTTTTCATCGGTTCCGTGCTCGCTTCCTTGGCGATGTTTTTGATGCCGAATTCTTCGGCCTTGTGGATGGCAGTGATCGCTTTATGGTTGATGGATGCTTCGATCAATGTGTCGATGGAACCCTTCCGCGCTTTCGTTGGCGATAAGCTCGATGCCAGCCAACAAACCACCGGTTTCGCCATGCAAACCTTTTTCATCGGTTGCGGTGGTGTGATTGCTTCTTTGTTGCCAACCATTTTTACAGATTATCTTGGCGTGAGTAATCAAGCGATCAATGGTGGCATTCCCGATACCGTGAAGTACTCCTTCTACGTCGGTGGCACCGTGTATTTCTTGTCGGTTTTATGGACAGTCTTGAGCAGCACGGAAGACGCACCAAGCGATATGCAAGCCTTCGAAGCTGAGCGTGCAGCGAACAAAGGCTTGATCAATGCCATGAAAGAGATCCTTGGCGGCTTCTTCAAAATGCCGAAAACCATGGTGCAATTGGCGGTGGTGCAGTTCTTTACTTGGGTTGCTTTGTTCTCAATGTGGGTTTACACCACGCCGTCGATTGCAGAAGGTGTGTTCCATGCGACGGATGCGCAGTCTTCCGCCTATCAAGAAGCTGGTAATTATGTAGGCATCATGTTCGCGATGTATGGTGGTGTGTCGGCAATTGCTGCTTTCATCTTGCCATGGTTAGCTAAGTTCACCAGCCGTAAGCTCGTGCATTTAATTTGCTTGGTGATAGGCGGTGTTAGCTTGATCAGTATTTTCTTCATTACCAGCAAACCAATGTTATTGGTTTCGATGGTTGGTGTCGGCGTCGCTTGGGCTAGCGTTTTGACCATGCCTTACGCGATTTTGGCGGGCTCTTTGCCCGCGAACAAAATGGGCTATTACATGGGCCTGTTCAATTTCTTCGTGGTGATTCCACAGATTATTGCTGGCGTCGTGCTTGGGAAAGTTTTGCAGTTGTACTTTGCAAATCAGTCATCAAAAGTGTTAGTGCTTGGTGGCACATGTATGGTTTTGGCGGGCCTGTTGACCTTGCTTGTGCGTGATGATGCTGAGCCTAGCGCCAGCTAATTCATAAAGTGGGTGATGTGTGGTGTGAGAGAACGCTGATCGAAGCTTGGCGGTCTCGCATGCACTGCTGATTTACCAAATAGTCCAAATCATCTAATTGGCTTCTCAAAGATTGGTGTCCCTATGCAAGCACACTCTAAGCCTGTCCACGCGTCGCATCCTGCAACAAGGCGCTTGACGACCGCATTGGCTTCTTGGTCGGCCGCGTTGGCGCTGTCATTACCGTTTGCTTCGGCGATGGCAGATGTTCCAAGCAAAGCGAAACCGGCAAGCTTTCACTGGAATAACGCGACGGTTTATTTCCTCTTGACCGATCGTTTCAATAATGGCGATAAGTCGAATGACCTGGCTTACGGTCGTAAAGCTGATGCCGCTCCCTTGCGCGGCTTTATGGGCGGCGATCTGAAAGGTGTTACGGCGAAAATCAAGGATGGCTACTTCGATAAGCTCGGCGTAAATGTCCTCTGGATCACGCCGCCCGTTGAACAGATTCATGCCGGTACTGACGAGGGCACGGGTAAGTCTTATGGCTTTCACGGTTATTGGGCGCGAGACTTCACCAAAATTGACGCCAATCTCGGCACAGAAGCCGACTTCAAACAATTGGTTGAAACAGCGCATCGTCACGGCATCCGTGTCTTACTCGATGTAGTGATGAATCATACTGGACCGGTGACGGAGGCCGATGGCGTGTGGCCAAGTGATTGGGTACGCACTGCGCCACAATGTGATTACAAAAATGCCGACGGTGCTATCAAATGTACCTTGGTCAAAAATCTGCCTGACTTCTTAACCGAGAGTGATCAAAACGTCGAGCTCCCTGCTTTCCTACGCGAGAAGTGGCAGAAAGAAGGGCGTTTGCAAAAAGAACTTGCTGAGCTCGATGAATTCTTCAAGCGCACCGGCTATCCCCGTGCCCCGCGCTACTATCTGATGAAATGGCATAGCGATTGGGTGGGTAAGTACGGCATCGATGGCTTCCGTGTCGACACGGTCAAACATGTCGAAGCCAAGGTATGGAAAGAACTTAAAGAAAATGCCAGTGCAGCTTTTGCAGAATGGAAGCGCGAGCACCCTCAGCAGGTGCTGAGCAATGACGCTTTCTTCATGACCGCCGAAGCTTATAACTACGACATCGAGCATGGCTTGCGTTTTTTCATGGACGGCGGCGATCGCATCAATTACTACGCGAATGGTTTTGATAGCATGATCAATTTCGGTCTGAAGTTTGCCGCACATCGTGATTACGAGAGTATTTTCGCGCGTTACGATGGCTTGCTTCATGCTGAATTGAATGGCTATTCGGTGCTCAACTACATCAGTTCGCATGACGACGATAAGCCGTATGATCCAGCGCGCAAACATGCTTTGGAAGCGGCCAACAAGTTATTGCTCGCACCGGGGGCAGCGCAGATTTACTACGGTGATGAAACAGCACGCTCTTTGGTGCAGCCGCAAGCGCAAGGAGACGCAGTGTTGCGATCCTTCATGAATTGGGATCAGCTGCGCACTAATGGGCCACTACCAGAACAAGCGGGTATCACTTATCAAGACGTCTTGCGTCACTGGCAGTTACTCGGTCGTTTCCGTCAAGCGCATCCAGCGATTGGTATGGGCCAGCATCGCATGCTCTCACAGCAACCCTATGTGTTCGAACGTAGCCTGAAGAGCGAGTCACTACAAGACTACGTGATCATCGCGCTCGATTTGCTCAAGCCAGCCAATCAGGCCAAGCACCAAATTCCAGCAGGCGCATTCAAAGAAGGACAAGTCGTGCGCGACGCTTATAGCGGTGCCAAGAGTAAGGTCAAACAAGGCATCTTGGAGTTTGATGGAAAGCTGTCGATCTTGTTGTTGAGCGCAGAAAAGTAAAAAGTAGGACGGAGATAAGAAGCGTATGGAAAAGATGAAAACGATGAAGAGTATTGAGTCGAATCACGTGGACAAAGCAGTCCACGGGCCGTCGATGGCGACTCGCACAATTTCAAGAGCTCGACTTGGCGTGATGAGCCTAGGTATAGGACTCGCCTTTGGAACGCTGATCTCACATCAAGCCCACGCGCAGAACATGGAACGCCGTTTTGAATCAGTCAAAGCATATAAAGATCATCTTGAAGTGCGCACTAATGACGGTCTGATTCGTATTACCCCGTATTCCAAAGAAGTATTTGAGACCAGTTTCTTCCCACGTGCCGAGTTGAATCAAGATGGTTCGGTGCCAGTCAATCGCAGCCTCACTGCCCAATCATTTGCTGTCGTTTCAGCACCGCAAAAACTTAAATTGCGCGTGAAGCAAAGCGGCACGCAGATTGAGTATGCGAGCGAAGGCTTACGTGTTGAAATTCGTAAGAACCCATTTCAGATTCGCTACTACTATCACGACAAGCTACTCACTTCAGAGAAGCTCGGCTATCAAACCATCAAAGACAAGCAAGATTTCGCTGATCCGAATTTGACGCCAAATCGCGAGCGTTTGAGTTTTAACCTTGATGCCGGTGAGGCCCTGTATGGTGGCGGCGCACGTGCCCTTGGCATGGATAGACGTGGTAACCGTTTGCCGCTGTATAACAAAGCGCATTACGGCTACGAAGAACGATCGCAGCAGATGAACTACAGCATTCCTTTGGTGTTCTCATCCAAGCTGTATGCGCTGCACTTTGACAATGCGGCGATTGGTCATCTGGATCTCGATAGCGAGCACGATAATAGCTTGAACTACGACACCATCGGTGGCCGTAAGACTTACCATGTAATCGCTGGTAAGAGCTGGCAAGACTTGGTGACGAACTATGTCAGCCTGACTGGCAAACAGCCTTTGCCTCCGCGTTGGGCCTTCGGTAATTTCGCTAGTCGATTTGGCTATCACAGCGAAGTAGAGGCGCGCAAAGTGGTCGAGCAATTCCGTGCTGAGAAAATTCCAGTCGATGCGATTATTTTCGACTTGTATTGGTTTGGCAAAGACATCAAAGGCACTATGGGCAATCTCGCTTTTGACGCCGATAACTTCAAGAATCCACGCGGCATGATGGCCGATTTCGCCAAGCAAGGTGTGAAGACGGTGTTGATTACAGAGCCTTTCATTCTCACGACCTCGCAACGCTGGCAAGAAACGGTGCAAGCGGGCATCCTCGCCACCGATGGTAAAGGCAAGCCATTCACCTACGATTTCTACTTTGGGAATACGGGTTTGATTGATGTTTTTAAGCCGGAAGCACGCGCGTGGTTTTGGAATATTTACAAAGACTTGGCGAATCAAGGTGCGGCCGGTGTATGGGGTGATTTAGGTGAGCCTGAAGTACATCCAAGCGCACTGCAACATCAAGGTGCATCCGCGGATCAAGTCCACAACGTGTACGGTCACGAGTGGGCACGCATAGTGGCAGAAGGCTACGCTAAAGACTTCCCGCAAACGCGTCCATTTATCTTGATGCGTTCTGGTGCCGCAGGCTCGCAGCGTTTCGGTTTGATTCCATGGTCCGGTGACGTCAATCGCACCTGGGGTGGTTTGCGCAGTCAAATGGAAATTGCGCTGCAGATGGGTATGCAAGGTTTAGCCTATATGCATTCTGATTTGGGTGGCTTTGCTGGCGCTAATTTGGATGATGAGTTGTATGCGCGGTGGTTGCAGTACGGCGTGTTCCAACCGGTGTTCCGTCCGCATGCGCAGGAAGAAGTGCCTTCTGAGCCTATCTTCCGTTCTGCCAAGGCGAAAGAGTTGGCGCGGCAGGCGATTGAGCTGCGCTATCGCATGCTGCCTTATAACTACAGTTTGGCCTTTGAGAATAATCAGACTGGCCTACCTCTGATGCGACCTTTGATGTTTGCTGATCCTAGCAATCGTGAGTTGCAAAAACATGCGAGTAGCTATTTGTGGGGTGAAGATTTCTTGGTGCAGCCGGTGACCAATCCTGGGCAGCAAACCGCCGAAATACGTTTTCCGAAACAGAGCGTTTGGTTTGATTTCTATACGGGGCAACGTCACGAAGCGGCGAGCACAGCTCAATTAGCTCTAGTACCAGAACACATTCCAAGCTTCGTCAGAGCTGGCGCCATCGTGCCCTTATTACCGAAAGAATTACAACTGCAAAGTACGCAGTGGGACGACGGTAGCCAACTCGAATTGCACTACTATCGTGATGCCAGTGTCAGCCATAGCCAACGCCGCTTGTATGAAGACGACGGTGTGACGCGCGATGCGTTCGGCAAGGGCATCTATCGTTTGAGTGAGTTGACCGCGAAGAACGATGTAAAGGCTAAAACGCTGCAATTTGAGGTGGAGCAACGCCTTGGTAAAGCGGCGCCAGAGTTGCTACGTCGCCCTCGTCAAACCACGCTGGTGGTGCATAACGTCGAGCAAGCTCCGCAACAGGTGAGCCTCAATGACAAGCCGCAAAGCTTTACTTGGGATGTGACGTCCAAGAACTTGCGTGTGAACTTTAGTGAAGTAGCGGGGAAGTCCAGTCGTGTCACGGTACGCTGGTAAATTGTAAGTATTAGGGCCTGTTAACATCTAAATTGTGAGATGCGTTCAAGCCAAAAGGTGGGATGGAAAGGTGTAGTTCGCAGCCTAGGCTGGAGCCTAGGCAAGAGCGGAATAAAACCTCGCGCTGTCCATCGCGTCTTTTGGCTTGAACCCTTCGGGAATGGGTAAAACGGGCACATGGAGTTGTTGCAAGTCGCTTACAGTGCTCGTACTGCGGCGCGCCTTGACGCCTAGCCCTGTGCCCGTTTTTCCGCATTCGCACTCACAATTTAAATGTTAACAGGCCCTAAGTTGGTGATGAAGATCGGGGCGATTCAATCGGAATCGCCGCTGCAAGAGCAGGACAAGTATGCAAGGCAAAGTGGCAACCCGCCGCTTTTGGCCTGAAATCTTGTCATAGGTGGCGTCAGGCTTTACACTGGGCGCTTTGTTTTGTCATTCTGGTAGATTGCTGCAATGAACCTCAAAAGCCTCGCGCAACAATTGGGAATTTCGGAGACCACCGTCAGTCGTGCCTTGAATGGTTATCCTGAAGTCAGTGAACGTACGCGTCAACGGGTGTTGGCGGCCGCCGAAGAGTTTGGCTACCGTCCCAATCCCATGGCCCGTAGCCTCGCCTCGGGACGTACCAATGTGGTCGGTATCATCCATCCATTGAGTCCCAATGACTTAGCCGATCCGATGTTTATGCAGATCGTTGGTGGCATGGTGGAAGCCTTAGAAGAGCGTCAGATGGATTTGATTATGGCGCCTGTGTCACCGGTCAATGAACTGCGCGCCTACGAACACATGGTCAAAGAGCGCCGGGTAGATGGCTTGATTGTCGGCCGCACTCACTTGTACGACGAACGTATCGCCTATTTGGCAAAACAAGGTTTGCCTTTCATCGCCCATGGCCGCACCAGTGTCAATGAACCACATGCTTGGTTTGATTATGACAATGAAGCTGGGATGCGAATCGCCGTCGAACATCTGCTCGCCCACGGGCATCAACGCATAGGTTTGATTAGCGCGCCGCTCGATATGAATTTCGCACGTCAACGTTTCGCTAGTTTTGGCAAAGCCATGCAAGCGGCGGGCTTGAGCCAAAATCCACGTCACTTAATTGAGAACACCAATGATCGCCGCAGCGGTTATCTTGCCATGCAAAAGATATTGGGCAGCGATACCCCACCAAGCGCGGTGATTGTCGATAACCACATGTCGGGTGTTGGCGCGATGCGTGCTTTGCTTGATGCGGGAATCAAAATTGGTGAACAGATGTCGATTATCGTCTGGGGCAAAATGGAAGATTCTCTGGCTGGCTACAATGTCACCACCATCGATCAACCGCATCCTGATCGCGCTGGCGCCAAGATGATAGAGATGTTGTTGGCACTGCAGGCGGGCACGCCACCAGAGCAATTACAAGTCCTGTGGCAACCTGTCTTGATACCGGGTGAGACCGTGGGACAAGTTAAAATAAGCTAGATCTTCAAGAGCACAAAAACAAAAGCGAGCCTAGGCTCGCTTTTGTTTTTGTGATTGCACCGCCCTTAGGGTTTGACTCTTCGCGCGCCTTTCAACAGATCATCGACTTCGGCTTTGCTAAAGGTTTTGCTAGTGATGATAGTGCCACCTTTCGTATTGCGCAGTGCCAGAGTTGCCGCACCAGCATTATCGATGTTGATAGTCACATTAGAGTCGTCATCTGCACTGAGGACGGACGGGATAGCGCTTCCGTTATCAGCCATATCGGTCAATATGAAGTGTTGATTGCCGCTGATAGCGGTGGACTTTATATCGACCATGGTTTTTCTTGTGATGTCGACCGTATATTCAAAGCCAGATGTACCATTGTTGTACACAAGCTTGAATTCCGGAGAACGAGAAAGGTCGGCAGTTTTGTCAGTATATGTCCCACTCAATTTAATCAGATCACGGTCATCACTCTTTTGATACTGCAGATCACTGAGTGTAGTAAGGTTGGTCTTCAGCGGGCCTTGTGCCAAGTTGGTTGCAATGCTGCCGCTAAAAATCGTTCCGGCTTCTGTTTCGCAAGCGTTGTAGTCGGTTTTGACTGTCGAAGCGATGATCGTAATGCTAGCCGTACCTCGTTTGCTGCAATTGATTATTGTGCCGTTGCTGCTGCCACCGGTTCCAGCGAAACTGCGTAGCTGGGGCAACTCAGTATCCACGCGATAATGGTAGAGTAGATATTGAGAGAGCACTGAACCTAGATTATCGACATTGATGGATTTCTTGGTCACCGCAGGATCAGGTGTGGGAACTTGTGATGAACTTCCAGAGCCGCCGCAAGCACTTAAAGCTAGCGCCGAAAAGAGGGTGTATGCACCGATTGAAGTGCGTGTTTTGATAGACATGATTTGCACCGAAACAGAAATTACGAAGAACGACATAAGACAGCGAGTCGTGCACGCGGATAGTAGCAGACAATGCTTGTCAATTGGTATTGAAATTGTTGAATTATGTATGGAATTGTTTGGTGATAGGCATTTATTGAAAAGATTATTTCGTTTCATTCTGTGAAGTCATACATGCCAGCCATACATAGTGGTTGTTGTTGACTTTGAATTCACCAAGGTTTTGAAGATGTAGCTTGTTGAGATGTGCAGCCATCGAACGCGCATTCTGTTGATTGACGAAGGTGACTAAGATCTCGTAGCGCGCAGCCATTGCATGCAAGGCAAAGAAGAACAGGTCTTCCAGTAAGCCGGTGCCGCGGTGTGGGCCGTCGATACAAATCGGACCGTATTGATACGAATTTTCGGTCGTTATAGGGATGCCGTTGAGATGGTATCGCTCTATCGTCGCCATCATGTGCGCTTGCACCGGCCATTGTGACCAATACGCCCAAGAGGCCGCCATCAGATAAGCGACTACCCTCCCTTCTTCGATCGCGACGAAGATTCCTTGTTCGCTTTGAATAAGTTCGAGGAGTTGCTCTCGCGAGAAGGCCGTAGTGACGAATCCTTGTGTTTTGTCGGAGTCGCTGACAACGCTGATATGATATTTCTGCTGCAATCGGACGATGTCGTCGATGTCATGTGGCTCAGCCAGTTTTAGTTCCATTCTCAGAGCTTTACAACTTACCTGTGTTTAAAATTGATCGTGATGGTATGCTTTTTCGAGGCGGTGGCAGGGGCACCGCATTGGCCAATGTAACATATCAGTCTGAGAGAGCACCGTGAGCTCGCCAACTTTGTGCTGAAACATAATTTGTAAGGGACGAATAGGTGCTAGAGCTTTTGTTCTGTCGATGGTGCAGAGCTATGTCGTATTTTGTTGTCGTCACTAGAGAGTTGCAAAGGGGGGTAAAAGTTTTGGCTTGCGCCAGCCCTCGGAAGATTTTTCAATTCGGAGTTAATATGTTTAATTCAGTCACCCCAATTTTTCGCAGTTTCGACGAAGGTCTTGCCCGTGGTTTTTATATTGATTTTCTCGGATTCGATATCGTATTTGAGTTTCGTTACGAACCAAATACCCCGCTGTATATGGGCTTGATCAAAGGCGCATGTCGTCTGCATCTTTCTGAACACTTTGGCGATGCGGCACCGGGCGGGCATATTCGCATCGAGGTTGATGATGTTGACGCAATGTGTGCAGCATTGAACGCGAAACGGTATCGGCATGCGCGGCCTATGTGCCAAGATATGCCATGGGGTTCCCGCGAGATGACGATAAACGATCTATTTGGAAATCGCCTGACTTTCTACACCACACTTGAAGATTAAGTCGACCACGAAACGTGCGTTTTGTGCTGCATGGTGTTCTCGACTCGTGTAAAAAAAGCCTCGGTAGTTTGCACTCACCGAGGCGATCTTCCAGGTGCTAAGCCCTGAGTTTACTCGTAGTTTTCACTACTCATTAATTCCCCACTGTGACATCATCCACGCGTTGATGAATGCACCTTCCTTGAGTGCATCGTAACGACCCGAGGCGCCGCCATGGCCTGCTGCCATATTGGTCTTCAAAAGCAATACATTATTGTCAGTTTTGTGGGCGCGCAATTTAGCGACGTACTTTGCCGGTTCCCAATACATGACTTGGCTATCATTGAGGCCGGTCGTCACTAACATGTTCGGATAGGCTTTTTTCTCAATATTGTCATACGGCGAGTAGCTGCGCATGTAGTCATAAGCCGCTTTTTCATTCGGATTGCCCCATTCCAAATATTCGCCCGTGGTCAATGGCAAGCTGGCATCCATCATGGTGTTCATGACATCGACAAACGGCACGGCTGCGTGCACGGCTTTGAATAAATCTGGACGCATATTGACGACAGCGCCCATCAACAAACCACCGGCGCTACCACCTTGAATAATGAGTTTGTCTTTGCTGGTCCATTTTTCTTGGATCAAAAATTCCGCTGCAGCGATAAAGTCAGTGAAGGTGTTCTTCTTCTTCATCAACATACCGTCTTCATGCCATTGTTCGCCAAGGTCGTTACCACCGCGAATATGAGCTTGCACATAAATCACACCACGATCGAGCATGCTTAAGCGGCTGAGTGAGAAGGTCGCTTCAGTTGGGATGCCGTAGCTACCGTAGGAGTACAACAAAGTTGGAGCACTACCATCAAACTTCACGCCCTTTTTGTAGACCGCCCACAAGGGAATTTTGACGCCATCTTTGGCCGTTGCCCACAGGCGACGTGCTTCGTATTTGCTGGCATCGTATCCACCAACCACTTCGGTTTGTTTCAATACCGTGCGTTGACCAGTCGCCATATCAACGTCCATGATCATCGACGGTGTGGTTGGAGATTGGTAAGACATACGCAGTTTTTGCGAGGTGAATTCCGGTGTGCCTGCGCTGCCTGCAAGGTAGACCTCATCATTAAATTCAACTGACTTCCATTGCTTCGTCTTGAAGTTATAGATGCGAGTGCGGCTCAGTGCATTGGTCTTTTCTGTGACGGCGAGGAAGTCGCGGAAAACTTCGACATTGTTGACCAACACTTTAGGATCGTGTTTGACGATTTCTTTCCAATGTTTGCTATCAGCTTTGCCCACTGGTGCCACCACTAACTTGAAGTTCTTCGCGTCCTTATTGGTACGAATGTACAACATACCGTCGCGATGGTCGACGCTATAGCGATGGCCTTTGGTGCGCCCCAAAATCGATTTGAATTCGCCTTGTGGCTTGTCTGCGGGCAATAACCATTGCTCACCAGTGTCCGTGGAGTAAGCAACTAGGGTGATGAATTTTCTATCGAGCGTAGTGCCAACACCAATACCAAATTGCTCAACTTTTTCATGGTAAATCTCTTTAGCGGCGCCTCCCAGTTCCAAACGGAAAAGTCGATCCGAGCGCTTTGTTGTTGGATCCTCTTGGACGAAGAACATCGTTTTGTTGTCCGACGCCCATGCCATACTCGTCACGCGTTCAGCGCTGTCCGCTAAGAGCTCACCAGTCTTCAAATCCTTAATCTGTAATTTGAATTGGCGGAAGCCAGTGGTATCGGTTAGGTAAGCAAGATAGCGATCATCAGGACTCACCGATGTTCCCGCCACCATGAAAAATTTGTGTGGTTTCGCTAACTCGTTTTGATCAAGCAGTATTTCTTCAGGTGCTTTCTCGTCGTAATTCATATTGGCATCGGCCAATCGACGGCAGCTAATACCATATTGTTTTCCGGCCACAGTCCGGGTGTAGTAATAGTATTTGCCGCGACGCACTGGAACAGAGAGATCAGTTTCCTTCATGCGCCCTTTGGTCTCGGCAAATAACTTGTCAGCCAAAGTTTTGATATCAGCCGTCATGGCCTCAGTGTAGGCATTCTCTGCATTTAGATAGTCGATGACTTTAGGATCTTCTTTCTTGTGCAGCCAACGATAGTCGTCGGTTACCGTTTCACCATGGCGTACTTCTGACCATTGTGATTTGGCTGCGATCGGTGGAGTAGGGGCACTTGTTTGCATAGTTGTCGCTGCCGGTGCGGCCGTTTGTGCTTGGACGTTGAGCATGCCACTTGTGCTTAAAACTGCGGCGATGCCAATCAGTGGGAGTTTTTTTAACATAATCGTTTCCAAAAAATGCTGAAGTTGTTTGACCACAGCCTGCCTTCAGTGGTTCCATTCTCTATTCGTGAGAGATGAGCGAATAGTCCCGATGCTCGTGTTTTGTGAAAGTATTGCGAGTGCAATCATATAGGAATTGCAATTGATCTTGTCGTACTTATTTTCATCTTTTCTTCATTCTTCGCTTAGAAAAATCTGTATTCCGATATCAGGCCATGAACTCTGGCGAGGAGAGCACGGAACACAGAAGCTCGAAAATTCTTGCGTTTTTTTTCAAGAGCTCACCATCGCTGTTCTGAATGTGCGGTGCAGCATGGTAAAGAGCGATGCGTATGTCGAGCAAGTATCTGATTTTGTGGCACAAAACAACAAACATTCCCTGAAACTTCTTTACTTTTCAAAGCGCTTTGAATTAAACTTCTGAAAACCCCAAAGCGCTTTGAATTAATGTCAAGAATGAGCCGATCGCAAGAGCTTAATCTGGCTCGGTCTGGCTGCAAACGAACTAGCTCATGCGCTGATTTGGAAGTGTTTGCTCGGCCTTCAACTCTCGGCGTTTGTCGAAATGAGCGAGAGGGATCGGTGCAAGACAAATGATAAAGAAATGATTGTGAGACTCAGCCCGCATGAAAACTGCCTGCATTTTTGATCTTGATGGCGTCATCGTTGACACCGCCAAATATCACTACCTCGCGTGGAAACGCTTGGCGAATAGTTTGGGCTTTGATTTCAGCGAACACGATAACGAAAAACTCAAAGGCGTCAGCCGAGTCGAGTCTTTAAAGTTGATTCTGCAACTGGGTGGCCAAGAGTTGAGCGAAGCCGATTTTGATGCAGCGCTGACTCGCAAAAATGGCTGGTATCTCGACTACATCAATACCATCGGCCCTGAAGAGATCTTGCCGGGTGCAAAAGAATTTTTAGCTGGAGCGAAAGCGCGCGGTATGAAAGTCGCGCTCGGTTCAGCGAGTAAGAACGCCGTCTTGATCTTGCAGCGCATAGGTCTGCTCGAACAGTTTGACGCCATCATCGACGGTAATAAAGTCAGCAAAGCAAAACCCGACCCGGAAGTTTTCAGCAAAGCCGCCAAGGAACTTGGCGTCGCGGCTGCGGATTGCGTGGTGTTTGAAGATGCGGTCGCTGGTGTACAAGCAGCTTTGAATGCGGGCATGAAAGTCGTTGGCATCGGCGAGGCTGGTGTCCTGCATCAAGCACATTTTGTGTTGGCGAATTTTAATGGCATCACCATCGACGAAGTCTTGCAGCGCTTGGAGTAAGGCCACGCACCTTTGTCGAAAGTAATGTGAAGTAAGCAGTCGTAAGAAATAGTAGTAAGACTTGGGCAAAATCGCGCTAGCTAGAGCCTGCCCCCGAATGATTTAGTCGGGGGCGCGTCGCCGAAGGCAGTACGAATGTACGACGAGGCGACAGCAACAACGCTAGCGTCTGTTTTGCGTAAGTCCTAAGTAAGAAAAAACCTTCTCCCCCCCAGAGGTTGTATCGCCAGTGTTCGGAGTTTTCGAACACTGATTTTTGGAAAAGCAAAGATGAGAGACTACATTCAGAAAGACCCGTGGAATATCATTGAAGAGGGATTCGATCCAGCATTGAATCGTATCTCCGAAAGTATTTTTTCCATTGGTAATGGCAAGATGGGCCAGCGCGCCAATTTTGAAGAGAAATACAGCGGCAGTAGCCTACGCGGCAGCTATGTTGCTGGCGTTTATTACCCTGACAAAACGCGCGTCGGTTGGTGGAAGAACGGCTATCCAGAATATTTCGCCAAAGTCCTCAATGCGATCAATTGGATCGGCATTAACGTCCATGTTGATGGCGAAGAATTAGATTTGGCAACGGCGAAGGTCGAGTCTTTCACGCGTGTCTTGAATATGCGCGAAGGCCTGTTGCAGCGCCAATTTATCGCGACTTTGCCATCTGGTAAAAGAGTACAAGTGCGCGCCACGCGTTTCACGAGTATTGTTGACACTGACAATGGCGTGATTCGCTACGAAGTCACACCTTTGAATTTCTCGGGCTCGATTCGCTTCACACCCTTGTTGGACCTCAATGTGTTCAATCAAGACTCCAATTACGACGAACAGTTTTGGATTGAAATTTCGCGTGCTGCATCGAACGGTGCGGCGGCACTGACCGGCGAAACCAAGAAGACCCAATTCCATGTCGCCGCAGCCTTCAGTCTTGCATTGACCTTGAATGGCGAAGAGCAGGCGGTGCAGGCGCAAGCTGTGAGTCAAGAAAAGTTTGTTGCGAATGTGGTCGAAGTGAATGTCGCTCAAGATCAAACGGCAACGCTGTTCAAGTATGCAGCCGTCGTTTCGTCCTTGTATTCAGACAAGGCGACCATTCAAAGCGATGCAGAAAAGAGTGCTGCCGCAGCCAAGGCCAAGGGTTTCGATACTTTGCTCAAAGAACATAGCGACGCCTGGATACAAAAGTGGGCTGAGTGCGATATCACGATTGAAGGCGACGTCGCTGCGCAACAAGCGATCCGCTTCAATATTCTGCAAATGAATCAAACCTACACCGGTGATGATGAGCGTTTGAACATCGGGCCGAAAGGTTTTACCGGTGAAAAATATGGCGGTGTGACTTATTGGGATACGGAAGCTTATTGCTTACCGTTCTATCTCAAAACTACCGATCCTAAAGTCGCGCGTCAATTGCTAGTGTATCGCTATAAGCACTTGCAAAAGGCGATCGAGAATGCCGCCAAATTGGGCTTTAAAAATGGTGCGGCGCTGTACCCGATGGTGACCATCAACGGTGAAGAGTGCCATAACGAATGGGAAATTACGTTTGAAGAAATTCATCGTAATGGCGCCATGAGTTTTGCGATATACAACTACATTAATCACACTGGCGATACCGCCTATTTGGCCGAGTATGGTCTCGAAGTTTTGATCGCGATTTCGCGTTTCTGGCGTCAGCGTGTGCAATGGTCAGAGCGTCGCAATGCCTATCTGATGTTGGGTGTCACCGGACCGAACGAATACGAGAACAACGTCAACAATAATTGGTACACCAATTTGATGGCGCAATGGACGCTGAACTATACACGTGAATCTTTAGCCTTCGTGCAGCAACATCATCCTGAGCGTTATGCAGCGATTATTGCCGCCACCAAGTTCGGTGGACATGAAGACGAACTCAGTATTTGGGCGGATATCGCGGAGAAAATCGCTTTGCCGCGCGACGAGCAAACGGGCGTTTTCATTCAGCATGATGGCTATTTGGAGAAAGACCTGCAGCCGATGTCGGCGATTCCGAAAGGCGAGTATCCGATTCATAAGCATTGGTCATGGGATCGTATCCTGCGCTCCTGCTACATCAAACAAGCCGACGTTTTGCAGGGCATCTATACCTTTGAAGCGAACTACGACAAAGAAACAATACGTAAGAACTTCGATTTCTATGAGCCCTTGACGGTGCATGAATCTTCTTTGTCACCATGCATACACTCGATTTTGGCTTCGTCTTTGGGCTATGAAGATTTGGCCTACAAATTCTATCTGCGTACTGCGCGTCTCGATCTCGACGACTATAACCACGACACCGATGATGGTTTGCATATCACGTCGATGGCAGGTACTTGGATGTCGGTCGTAGAGGGTTTTGGTGGTGCACGAGTGAAGCAAGGTCAATTAGCTTTGGCACCGGCTTTACCTAAGCAATGGCAAGGCTATTCTTTCCGTATCTGCTTCCGTGG
>CAYWNE010000074.1:0-18563 GCA_964459555.1 uncultured Burkholderiaceae bacterium
CGTATCAGCTTGGGCATGAAACAGTGCAAAGCAAATCCATGGGATGACTTCTCCTTGAACTTCAAAAAAGGCGACAAAGTTAAAGGCGCAATCAAGTCTATCACTGACTTCGGCGTGTTCATTGGCTTGACAGGCAACATCGATGGTTTGGTGCACTTGTCTGATTTGTCTTGGAACGAAGCTGGCGAAGAAGCAGTTCGCAAGTTCAAGAAAGGTGATGAGTTGGAAGCGATTGTTTTGGCGATCGACGTGGAACGTGAACGCGTTTCTCTCGGCGTAAAACAATTGGAAGGTGACCCATTCAATAACTACTGCGCAATGAACGACAAAGGCGCAACAGTCACTGGTACAGTGAAATCTGTTGAAGCTAAAGGTGCAGTAATCCAATTGGCTGACGAAGTTGAAGGCTACTTGCGTGCATCTGAAATCTCCCGCGATCGCGTGGAAGATGCTGGTACACACTTGAAAGTGGGCGACAGCGTTGAAGCATTGGTATTGAACATCGACCGCAAAGCACGCAGCATCCAATTGTCTATCAAGGCAAAAGACACTGCTGAAACACAAGAAGCAATGCAAAAGATGTCTGCTGACTCCAGCGCAGCTTCTGGTACAACAAGCCTCGGCGCGTTGTTGAAAGCTAAGCTCGACAACAAAAACTAAGCAAAGACTTTAGGCTTAATTTATGACAAAGTCTGAGCTGATTGCTCGTCTGGCTGAGCGATATCCGCAACTGGTCGCAAAAGATGTGGATATCGCCGTCAAAACGATCTTGGATGCGATGTCTGATGCCTTGGCTACTGGCCAGCGCATTGAAATTCGTGGCTTTGGAAGTTTTGCGTTAAACAGTCGCCCGCCGCGTATTGGACGTAATCCTAAGTCTGGCGATAAAGTGATGGTGCCTGAAAAACGGGTGCCGCATTTTAAACCGGGTAAAGAGTTACGTGAGCGCGTCGATGCGACAGTTGGGCAGCCCATACTGCGCGACTAAGTCGCTAAAGTATGGAAAAACAGTGAGTAATTTGCACTAAAAGCAAAAACGGCATAGCGGATTTCCGATATGCCGTTTTTTTTCACGTACAATTTCGTTATTCGAGACCAACAGCCTGTCGAGAGTCTTATTAGATCTCATTAATTATTGATCGAACGACACGCTGTATTTCGCCGTGAAGAAGTTCGTGTTTATGAGGATGGTGAAGGTACAATGCGAGCTAATAAGTATAAGCAGTTGCTACGGGACCAATTATGAAATTTCTCGCCAAGATTTTTTGGATGATCGTTTTTATTGCCTTTTTCGGCTTTGCCTTAAAAAACGATCAAATCGTCACTTTGAACTACTTCTGGGGCTATCAAACATCAGCTCCTTTAGTGATTATGTTGCTTGGTTTTTTCGTTGCTGGTGCAGTCTTCTGTCTCATTGGCATGGCACCGATGGTGTTCCGTCATCGTCGCGATATCTCACGCCACAAAAAGACGATTGCCGAGATCGAGAAAGAACGCGAGGCGGCGCAACAGGCTGCAACTCAGGCGCCGACCCCGGATGCAATTCGCAACTCATAAGCGTGATCAGAGAAGAGCAAACAGCACGTGGTGTCAACCATCCCTCATCGTAAAAGATAGAACACTATGGAATTTGAAATTTGGTGGTTATTGGGTATTCCCTTGTTTTTCAGCTTGGGCTGGATTGCTGCGAGGGTCGATATTAAACAATTGATTTCGGAATCGAGCAGCCTACCGAAAGGCTATTTCAAAGGTCTTAATTTCTTACTCAATGATCATCCTGATAAAGCCATTGATACCTTTATCGAGATCTTGCGTATGAATCCTGAGACGGTCGAGATGCACTTTGCACTCGGTAGTCTGTTCCGTCGACGCGGTGAAACTGAACGTGCGATTCGGGTGCATCAAAATCTTTTGTCGAGGCCAGATTTGCCAGCTGAGCTGCAAACACAAGCGATGTATGAGCTCGGCCAAGATTATCTGAAAGCGGGTTTGCTCGACCGCGCCGAAGAGACGTTCAACCAGCTCGTCACCAGTCAATACGCGATTCCTGCACGTCGAGCTTTGCTCGAAATCTATCAACGCGAAAAAGAATGGCTGCGCGCGATTGATGCCGCGGTTGCGTTGCAAGAATCTGGCGCCGGCGGCAAACAAAAAGAGATCGCCCAATTCTATTGTGAGATCGCGCAAGATGAATTGGTTCACACACACCCTGAGGCGGCGATGGCAATGCTGGAGAAGTCAATTGCGATCGACCGACATAATGTGCGTGCAGCGATTTTGATGGGCGATATTTATGCCAGCAAGGGCGATTATGAGCAAGCGGTTGCGACTTGGAAAAAAGTCGAGCAACAAAGTGTGCCACACGTGGCCTTGGTGGCGCAGCGCCTGATGGATGGCTATCGCAAACTAGAAAGACCGCAAGAAGGCCTAAACCTGTTGAAATCGTATTTGGCTGAAGCACCATCGATTGACTTGCTTGAAGTCGTATTTAAAGCGAGTTTGGAACTTGAATCGGTGACAGAGGCGAATCAAATTGTGAGCGCCGAGTTGCGCCGGACACCAACCTTGTTGGGCCTCGATAAATTATTGGATGCGCGCTTAATGGTCGCCGCTCCCGAAGTGCGTCCCGAGCTGTCGTTGGTGAAAAACTTGGTATCTGGTTATGCCCAGCGTCTTACTCGTTACCAGTGCACTCATTGTGGCTTTAAGGCTCGCCAATTCTATTGGCAGTGTCCCGGCTGTAGTAAGTGGGAAACCTATCCTCCGCGTCGCACGGAAGAACTTAATGTGATGAATTAACTGACGTGCGCCGTGGTGTAAGTTGCTTACTCGCAGCGCGCGAATATTTCCAAAAGAAGAATCCTTAAAAATGAAAATAACAATTATTGGCACAGGTTATGTTGGTCTGGTGACTGGCGCCTGTTTGGCAGAAGTTGGACATGATGTATTTTGTCTCGACGTAGATCAACGAAAAATTGATATTTTGAATGCTGGTGGCATTCCGATTCACGAGCCCGGTTTGGATCAAGTGGTTGCCCGCAATCGGGCAGCGGGTCGCTTGCAGTTTTCGACGGATGTGGCTGCGAGTGTGGCACATGGCGATGTGCAATTCATTGCGGTCGGCACACCACCTGATGAAGATGGATCGGCGGATTTGCAATATGTGGTGGCTGCCGCGCGAAATATTGGCCGTCACATGACAGGCTTTAAAGTGATTGTTGATAAATCGACGGTGCCTGTCGGTACTGCAGGCAGAGTCGCAACAGCGATTGCTGAAGAATTGAAAGCACGTAGTGCCTCTCTCGATTTTTCCGTGACTTCAAATCCAGAATTTTTGAAAGAAGGCGCTGCGGTGAAGGACTTCATGGAGCCGGATCGTATTGTGATCGGTCATGAAAGTAATGAAGCTGGTATCAAAGCGCAAGCAGTGATGCGCGAAGTCTATGCAAGCTTCGAGGCTGCCGGCCGCAAAATTTATTGGATGGACGTGCGCTCTGCAGAATTCACTAAGTATGCAGCGAACGCCATGTTGGCAACACGCATTTCGTTCATGAATGAGTTGGCCAATCTCGCCGATAAAGTGGGCGTCGATATCGAGGCGGTGCGTCAGGGTATCGGATCTGATCCACGCATTGGACCGAGTTTCTTGCTGGCTGGTTGCGGCTACGGTGGTTCTTGTTTCCCCAAGGACGTGCAAGCTTTATCGCGTACTGCTCAAGAGTATGGCCATGATTTGCGTATTTTGGCTGCGGTTGAAGAGGTCAATGAATTACAAAAGCAAGTGCTTGGAAGTAAACTCAAAGCACGCTTTGGTGATGACTTGAGTGGCAAACATTTTGCACTATGGGGCTTGGCGTTTAAGCCTGATACAGATGATATGCGGGCAGCATCATCGCGCGTCTTGATTGGTGAATTGCTGCGCGCGGGTGCGAGTATCTCAGCCTTTGATCCGGTGGCGATTGAAGAAGCAAAACGAGTTTTAGCTTTGGATTTTGCCGATGCTCCACAGCTCTTAACGCAAATCAGTTTTGCAGCTGATCATGAGGCCGCGTTGATTGACGCCAATGCTTTGGTGATTGTCACTGAATGGAAGTTATTCCGCGAGGCGAACTTAGAAGTTGTGCGTCAGAAGTTGGCTGATGCGATTATTTTTGACGGACGTAATTTGTATGATCCTGCCAAGGTCAAAGCGCTCGGTATCGAATACCACGCGATTGGTCGCGCCGTTTTAACGCAAAATTAACGCGAAATAAATCATGAGTGATAAGCGCATTTTGATTGTGGGCGATGTAATGCTCGATCGCTATTGGTTTGGCGAGGTTAATCGTATCTCGCCGGAAGCGCCAGTGCCTATCGTTCGCGTTGAGAAGCGTGAAGATCGTTTGGGTGGTGCAGCGAATGTGGCGCGCAATGTGGCTGCGCTCGGTACTGGAGCTGGTCTGCTTGGTGTGATTGGTAGTGATGAGGCGGGACGTAGCCTTGAAGAATTGCTCGCTAAGGCATCGATTACGAGCTACCTCAATCATGACCCATCTATTTCGACCATTATCAAACTTCGGGTGATTGGACGGCAGCAACAATTGGTTCGTGTTGATTTCGAAGAGAAACCCAGTGCACATGTATTGCAAGACAAACTGACGCGCTTCACCAGCCTCTTGTCTGACTTCGATCTCGTAGTCTTGTCCGATTATGCGAAAGGGAGCTTGGTCAATGTGTCGACCATGATCGAGGCGGCGCGTCATCAAGGAAAAAAAGTCTTGGTGGACCCGAAAGGTAATGATTTTTCGCGTTATGCTGGGGCGACGATGTTGACTCCAAACAAATCGGAGTTGCGACAAGTAATTGGCGACTGGCAAAGCGAACAGGATTTGGTGACTAAAGCGCAGAACTTGCGTGAGCAATTGCAACTTGAGGCCTTACTATTGACCCGATCAGAAGAGGGCATGAGTTTGTTCACGGCCGATCAGGTGTACACCGTACCAGCTTCAGCACGAGAGGTGTACGATGTATCCGGCGCAGGTGACACCGTGATTGCAAGCGTGGCAGTAATGTTGGCAGAGGGGCGTTCGATGCAAGAAGCTGTAGAGATCGCAAATCGTGCGGGCGGCATTGTGGTCGGCAAATTGGGTACTGCAACGGTCACTCGTGAGGAATTGTTTGGCTAACTAGGCTTCTTCTGCGTTGTCGCTGGATTGCTCTGAAATTGCGCATGTCAACCATGCATGGAGGCTTGCGTTATGGTGGACAAGAGTCGCTTATTCAATCGCGTAACACTCTTAGAATTTGTGAAGTAGTTAGGCGTTTTTAATTCATCTTGCTGACGAGGAGTTGATTATGTTGAAAAAAATTATCGCTGTGTCTTTCGGTATCTTATTGAGTATGTTTGCAGCGACAAGTTTTGCCTTTGCTGATGTCGATGTGAACAAAGCTGATCAAGCAGCGCTCGACGGGATCAAGGGTCTCGGTCCTGTGAAATCGAAAGCGATCTTGGCTGAACGCAAGAAACATGGAGAATTTAAGGATTGGGCTGACTTTGAAGCACGTGTGAAAGGTATTGGCGACAAAAGCGCGGCAAAGTTGTCGGAAGCTGGTTTAACAGTAAATGGCAAACCTCGGGCTGCGGCATCGGCAGCGGCAAGTGCATCAGCCTCGGCTTCTGCAAAGGCTGCGAGTGCGCCAGCAGCAGCCTCTGCACCTGCGGTGTCTAAACCAGCAGCACCGACGACGCCAGCTGCAGCATCGAAGGCTGCCACATCGAAGTAAGACGACTGACGTTTGATACAAAAATCCCCTCTGCGTGAGGGGATTTTTGTATCTGCGTTCGGAATATCTAAACTACCTTTTCATCTAAGCGGCAAATTCTCGTAAGCGGTAAAATGTGGCTTTGGCTTTCGTGAAGCACGTCACTTTATGAACTATCTCAGCATTGAAGATACCATAGGCAATACCCCCTTAGTTCGCTTGCAGCGTCTACCGGGCGAGTCTGCGCGTCTACGCAATAACATTATTCTCGGCAAGCTTGAAGGAAATAACCCTGCGGGATCCGTGAAAGATAGACCGGCCTTGTCGATGATTAAGCGTGCTGAAGAGCGCGGTCAAATTAAGCCTGGCGACACCCTGATTGAGGCGACCAGTGGCAACACCGGGATAGCCCTAGCGATGGCAGCAGCCATGCGTGGCTATAAGATGGTGCTATTGATGCCCGAGCATTTGAGTGTGGAGAGGCGCCAGAGTATGGCGGCTTATGGTGCACAAATCATCTTGACGCCACAAGCAGGCGGTATGGAGACGGCACGAGATTTGGCTGAGAAGATGCAGAAAGAAGGGAAGGGTGTGATCCTTGATCAGTTCGCAAATGCTGATAATCCACTCGCTCACTATGAAGGCACCGGGCCAGAAATTTGGCGCGATACTGGTGGGCGAATTACTCATTTTGTCAGCGCGATGGGAACGACCGGCACGATTATGGGGGTGTCAGCCTATCTCAAAGAACAGAGTCCAGCAGTGCAAGTGATCGGGGTGCAACCAGACGAGGGTTCGCAGATACCTGGTATTCGTAAGTGGCCTGAAGCTTATCTACCAAAGATCTATGACAAAGCAAGGGTTGATCAGCTTGAGTATGTCAGTCAGTCGGCAGCCGAGGCGATGGCGCGTCGTTTAGCTATGGAAGAGGGTATTTTTTGCGGCATCTCAGCAGCCGGTGCATGTGAAGTCGCTTTGCGCCTATCAGAACGGGTTGAGAATGCAACGATCGTTTTCATTGTTTGTGATCGTGGTGATCGTTATCTTTCAACAGGGGTATTTCCCGCTTAGTTCAGTGTTACTTGCTGTTGTCAATGCGCAACGGTTTGGTCGAGACTTGTGAAGCCTGCTCATATTAAGCAGGCTTTTTTGTTGGCGAAATAGTCTGCTAAAAACAAAAAATCGAAGCCAGTCTCCACTAGGCTTCGATTTTTTTCGATCTGAGATTGATCGCTATTCTGAATGTCAGATTAAGAATTTGTTGCCGGATCTTTTGGCTTGAATTGCTTATCACTGATGCGGAATTTCGCACGGCGATCGCCCATCAAACCACGCAAATCTTTGATGCTGACGTCACTAATTTCATGCATACGGATCAACAATGAGGCGCCAACTGGCAGGCGACGGTGACGAATCTTACTGATCACCGGTGGCGCAACTTCCAATGCACGCGACAAAGCTGCATCGTTTTTCAGATGCAATTGTTTAATCAAAGTATCCAAAAGATTATTTGGATCGTAGTCGATTTCATCTGATTCAAGTTGTGTCAAGTTTGGCATCATTACCTCGTTTTAATGGTTATTTATGTTGCAGGAGGGCACTGTAATAAATTACTTAAACAGTAATACTATATCTTTAAAACAAAATTATCTACTTTTTAAGCAAGAAAACAATAAAGAAAATTGTTAAATCTATTGACACTTTCCTCGAAACCATCATAAATGTATCATTAGATAACATTACTCTAGTACAAAAAATTCTTATTTGCAATATTTTTTATCGATAATGTCGGCAAAAAAGCCATATCATTTGGTTAATGAACTTTTCCTTAATCTTTTGTGCGGGCATTGCTAATTGCTTGAGCAAGGTCGATTACTGACATCGCATAAAAATAACTACGGTTGTACTGCGTGATGGCATAGAAATTTTCAGTAGCGAGCCAATATTCTGTTGGCTCATCGCCGTTTTGAAGATCGACGACCCCATACAAAATGTCTTTTGGCGCATCGGCGCTTGGGGTTGTGATGAAATCTTGCAGTTCCTCAAGTCGCAAGCTCGCTTTGAGACCGCGTTCAAGCACGTTTCTTAGTCGTGCAGTTGTGACTTCAGATCTATTTTCAGTCGCAGATTCTAGGATATGAAGGCTGGCCGGAAAAACATAGGGTAAAGTTTTTTTCCAACCATGCGTGAGTAGATAGTTGGCGACGCTGCCGATGGCATCTGCTTCCGAATCACTTAGTTCGGTTTTTCCATCGCGATCGAAATCGACGGCAAAATCACGCAAGCTTGAAGGCATGAATTGGCAGAGACCGATTGCGCCAGCGTAGGAGGATTTGATGCTGAAGATGTCGATCTTTTTTTCTCTCGACCACATGAGAAGCTGAGCTAATTCATTGCGAAAAAAGTTGGTGCGGGCCTCACGATTTGCTGTCTCAGGATAGGAAAACGCAAGGCTGGTAATCGCATCGATGGCGCGATAGCGCCCTAAATTTTTGCCGTAGATTGTTTCGACGCCGATTAAGCCAACAATAATCTCGGCAGGTACACCATACTCTTGTTCTGCTTTCTTAAGAACTGCTTCATTTCTATTCCAGAATTTGAGTCCCGCTTCAACCCGTGCGGTCTCCACGAAACGGCTTCGATACACCCGCCAGTTTTTCGGTTTACCAGGCGGCATGGGTTTGACCGCTTGAATCGCCGAATCGACGAAACGCGCGTCACGCATGATACGTTCAAACTCTTCCGCAGGGAATTGGTACTGACTTTGCATGTAGAGCTTGAACTCCTGCACGTCTTTCCACTTTTCGAAATGCTGATTTTCTCCAACGATTATGGACGATGTGAGTTTGCGAGCTTTTGATTTGACTATCTTCGGGGGCTTTTGCGGTTCCTTTGCGTGTGCATCTCCTAGGCTTAAACTCGTTCCAAGAATGAGTAGCAGTGCTGCGAGGAAGGGGCTTGTGTTGCGAGATTTTGAGGTTTGAATCATGTAAGTTGGCGTAACAGTTTACGAAGTTCGCTAATGTTCTGTTCGGGAGGTACTAGGCCATATTTTGCCTCAGTGTAGAGGGCAATAAACTCTCTGACAACGCTAAGTTCGGTCGTCTTTAAGGACGCCTGAATTCGTTTTAGATAATTTTGTGGTCCCTCATAGCTCAAGCGCTCAAGGCCGTGTCGCTTTAGTTTTTCGCTGAGCTGCGAGTATAACTTATCCAGCGGTGCGATTGATTGCCGCTTCTTGATTAAAGGCAGGGCTGTTAGCCCGAGCAATACGAGTCCAATCAGGAAAATACGAATCAGTGCCTGCGTCCAATCAAGGTTCTTGAATCCCAAACGCTCAAATAAGCTATTTTGTTTGGTTTCATTGTAGTTCAGTACCCATTGATTCCATGAATTGTTTAAGGCACTCCAACGCATACGTATTTCGTTGAAAATGCTGCTACCGCTCATCATATTACCAACGATTCCTGCGATGCCGGATGGGTTTTGAGTTGCTTTAAGATTCTTGAGAATACGATCAGGGGCGACAGCTGCCGTGGGATCAACCCGCATCCATCCTTTTCCATTGAGCCAGACTTCGGCCCAAGCATGAGCGTCAGACTGACGGATTTCGTAGAAGCCGTCTTGGGTATTGAGAGTGCCGCCTTGGTACCCCGTAACTACGCGAGCAGGAATATCGAGATAGCGCATTAGGATGACAAAGCTACTTGCATAGTGCTCGCAAAAGCCCGCACGAGTTTTGAACAAGAAGTCGTCTACGCTATCGCGTCCTAGGCTTGGTGGTTCGAGCGTGTAGAAAAATTTTTCATTGTGGTAGAAATTAAGAATTGCTTGAATTTGTTCTTCGGGCGACTTGTATTGGCTGCGAATGGCTTTGGCAAACTCAGCGGTTTTTGGATTAAAGCGTCTTAGGAGGCTTGTGTTGATTCTATAGCTCGATTCGTTAAGTTGCGGGTTAAGGATGTAATCAAGGAAGGAGGTGACTTGGTAACGAATGCGTTGTTGTAGCGGTACTTGCGTAAATATTTCAGCGTTGCGCGAGAACAAGGTCGTTTGTGCTTCAATTTCAGGTGCTGTGTTCGGCATGTCGAGTGCGAACAAACTGCGTTCTCCTGTCGCCTCAAGCGTGACTTCGTGTTTGATGCCTTTGCCTGAAATAAGGAGAGCATTTCGCGACAAGAGCTTGCTTGAGTCAGGGACTAAGACCGATGTCCAAGTTCTACCGTCAAACTCGTCAAGCACATTTGCGCGCCAATACATTTGTGCCTTTTCTGGTGCACGATCAAGGAAACGCACTCTGAATACAAGTTCTTCTGACATCGCAAGCTTGCTGATGTTGCCGGGTGACATAGAATTTGATAGACCGGTACGTGCAACGTTCGCGTCGCTCGGTAGTCCCCACAACGGGCCTTGCAAGCGTGGGAACAGAAAGAAGCAAGTTATGGTCAGTGGAATGGCGTAAGCAATCAACTTCAAAATCATGGTGAATCGCCGACGGACCGCAATCGTTTTTGAATGAAACTGGAAGCTCAACTGTGCAACCAAGAGCAGAAGCGCGCTAATTGAGACTTGTAAGGCACTAAGCAAACTCTGCGATTCGAAGAAACTTGTTAATATCAAGAATAAACCGAGAAAAACGACTACGAATAGATCGCGACGCGCATGCATCTCCAGCATTTTGCATGCGAGAAGGAGGATTAACATGGCGACGCCTGCCTCCCGCCCAAAGAAACTATGGTAGTTGTAAAAAATTCCGCCCATTAGTATGAGAGCGGTGGGAATGAGAATGATATTCCGAGGTAATGCACGTCCGCTAAAAGTAAGCCATACTCTCAGAAGCATCAGTGCGCAGGAAGTGAGACTGATCCACAGCATGGCCGTCTCGAAGTGGTTGCTGATGACGGCTAGGCAAGCCAGCGCGAGCAAGATGGTGTCGTTTTTCTCTCGACTTAGTGGTCCTGTGTTGAATTTGAATCTTGTTTCCATCGCGATCATGAGACCTTTTCCAGGTCACTTTGTATTGAATCGTTGGCGAGACCATATAAAGCCAGTGCCTCAAGACAGGCATTGCGGTGCTCTTCTCCACGAGATTCAGGGCGATGAAATTGCCCCAATTTGAAAGCGTAACTCAGTTGTTGTTGTTCGGCGAGGAGTACCCATGCTGTCATACGCGAGAGTTTGCTTTCGAGGTCGAGCTGTTGAGGTAATGCTAAAAAATCGATCACAACCGATCCTTGTTTGGTACCGGAGAACTGTTTGCTGACTAAGTTGCCACCAGCCTCAACATCGACACGGGCAATATGTTTCCAAGCCAAGTGCTTGAGCGGATCACCTTGTTGGTAAATTTTGACCCCTGAAAATTCCTCTTGACCTTGGCTGCTGATGCCCTGTTCATCCGATTCGCCGCCGATGGGTAAAGGAGGAGGATTCTGTTCTGGATGCGGATACACAAGGGTAAAACTAGCCGGTAACCAGGTACTCCACGCACGAAGTAATCCCAGTGGGAACCAAGTCTGAATTTGTACGCGGGGGCAGTGTAAGAGCCCGCGCCGATCACTATCTTTCCTGAGGTGAACAGTGATTTCTTGCTGCATATCGATATCTACGACCTGCTCTTGCATTGGGGTTTCGCGAAAGCTGAGATGTAGAGCATATCGTTCCTGCTTGTCGGGGTTTTTGATATGAAATACAAATTCAGCTGGATCGCCCGCAAAGATCGGTGAGCCATTGCTCGCGGAAAGTTGAAGGTAGGCGAGATTACGAAAGGTATAGAAAGTATTGACGATGGCGACTCCTCCAAGGAGGTAAGTCATGCCAAAGCCCAAATTGAGGTTGTAGTTAGTAGATGTCAAAAAACATAAGACGAGAACTACTATGAAACTTAAGCCAGTTTTGCTCGGTAAAGTGAAAACGCGACGTTGAGTGAGTGTCAAAACACCAGGCTCTGGTGCTTTCTCGAGAAAGACCACACGTCGGAACTGGCGGCGGACGGAATCGAGGATGTCCATGTATTTTCAGATTGAAGGCTAAACTGGGACGGCCTGCATCAATTGCTGCAGTAAATCTTGGCTTGCATTCGTTTTCGCACTTACCGCTTTGATTGGACGTAAGCGATGTGCGACTGTTGGAATTAAGACCGACTGTACATCTTCAGGTAGCACGTGATCACGCCCCTCTAACGCTGCCCAAGCCTTCGCCGCTTGGAGCAGGGCGATGGAGGCGCGGGGGCTCATGCCTTCGGCAAAGTGCTCGCCACTTCGAGTCGCTTGTGCAAGTTTTTGTACATAATCGATCAGCGATGAGGACGCATGAATTTTCTTGACCTGAGCTTGAATCAACAAAAGCTCATGGCTTTGCATGATGGCTGGCAGCTGTTTTAGGAGACTGCGACGATCTTCCCCAGCGAGTAGCGCTCGCTCGGCTTTGGCATCTGGATAGCCAAGGGACACGCACATCAAAAAGCGATCCAGCTGAGACTCTGGTAAATTAAAAGTGCCGATTTGGTGGGTTGGGTTTTGAGTCGCAATGACAAAGAAGGGTTGTGGCAGGGCTCTCGTTTGTCCTTCGACACTGACTTGTTGCTCTTCCATCGCTTCTAGAAGCGCGGACTGGGTTTTTGGCGTGGCCCGATTGATCTCGTCGGCGAGCAAGACTTGTGTGAAAATCGGGCCAGGATGAAAAATGAATTGTGCTTTTTCGCGTTCAAAGATTGACACTCCTAGCACATCTGTTGGCAACAAGTCAGAAGTGAACTGGAGGCGGTTGAACTGCAAGCCTAAGGAAATCGCTAAAGCGTGAGCTAAGGTGGTTTTGCCGACCCCAGGTACGTCTTCAATCAATAAATGACCTCCGGCCAGAAGGCAAACCAAAGCTTGCTGTACCTGAGTTTCTTTGCCTATGATGACTTGATTGAGTTGTTTTGCAACCTCATGGACTTTTGAAAACATGTGTTTTTCCCATAGAATCACTAAAAATGCCACGAATCAACTGAGTGCCAAAGTTCGTATCATACCCAATATCGGAAAAAGATGTCGGTAGGAAAGATCTGTGGCGTCCAATATTTGGTGTTTTTTAGTGTTTAAAAGCGCTGAATAGCAATTCATGCGTAAAGCAATTCAAAGGATAAACATGGCGAGGCCAGAAAAGATTCGACTTGGTGAGATTCTCGTGCAGCAAAAGCTGATCACTGAAGAACAGTTGCAGTTCGCCTTGGTTGAGCAAAAGCGGACTGGGCGTAAGCTTGGGCGAGTATTTGTCGAGAATCGCTTTGTCACTGAGGATCAAATCTCTCAGGCGATGGCAAAACAGCTCAACATTAGTTTTGTCAATCTTCGCCAGTACAACATCAAACCGGATGTAGTGAAGAAATTGCCCGAGTTGCAGGCTCGTCGCTTTCGGGCGATCGTGTTGGAGCAACGCGATAATGGTTTTTTGGTGGCGATGGTGGATCCCACTGATTTATTTGCCTATGATGAAATCAGCCGCCTTTTGAAAAGCCCTTTGTACTTGGCGGTCGTCAACGAAAATGATTTATTGGCGGCGATTGATAATTTGTATCGCCATACTGAAGCAATCACAGACCTTGCGCGGGAGCTTGAACAAGAGCTTACCGATGCCAATGTCGACATCGAATCCTTGGTGACCGATACCGCGACCGAGGATGCGCCGGTCGTCAAATTGCTGCAATCGGTGTTTAATGATGCAACCCAAGTTCGGGCTTCCGACATTCATATCGAACCACAGGAAAAACGCCTCCTGATTCGTTTCCGTATCGATGGTATGTTGCATTTACAAACTGAGGCTGATATCAAGATTGCGAGTGCTTTGGCACTTCGCCTCAAGCTTATTTCTGAAATGGATATTTCGGAGAAGCGTTTGCCACAAGACGGACGATTTATCATCAAAGTTCGGCAACAGCAGATCGACGTTCGTATTTCGACTATGCCGACGCAGTATGGCGAGTCGATCGTCATGCGCTTGTTGAACCAAAGTGGCGGAATCTTGAATCTCGATAAGATCGGTATGCCACGTGAGATGCTGGAACGTTTTCGGTCAATTATCCAGCGGCCAAACGGCTTGGTTTTGGTAACTGGCCCAACTGGGAGTGGTAAGACGACGACCTTGTATGGTGCTTTGTCTGAGTTGAATCGTGAAGAGAGTAAGCTGATTACGGTGGAAGATCCGGTCGAATATCGACTGCCTGGGATTAATCAAGTTCAGGTCAATGAAAAGATTGACCTCACTTTCGCGAAAGTGTTACGTGCCTCTTTGCGTCAAGATCCTGATATTTTGCTGCTGGGTGAGATGCGCGATCAAGAGACTGCGCAGATAGGTATGCGTGCAGCAATGACGGGTCACTTGGTGCTGTCGACTCTGCATACCAATGATGCGATTAGTACACCAATACGTTTGCTCGACATGGGCGTGCCACGTTTTATGATGGGCAGCTCCCTGCAAGCGGTGTTGGCACAACGCTTGGTGCGCGTAATTTGCGAGAGCTGTCGTCAGGAGCATCAACTCAGTCCAATGGAACGCGAATGGCTATCGGCGGATTTAGTCGACGCCATTGATGAACATCACTATCATGCAGGTCGCGGTTGTGGTCACTGCAATGGAACTGGCTATCGTGGTCGAACTGGCGTATATGAGTTATTGGAAATGACGAAAGCGGTGGTAGATGCCGCTCATACTGATGATAACGCTAGGTTTATTGAAGCGGCAAAACAGCAGATGGCAGGCAAGACTCTTAGGAAGTATGCAATCGAACTTGTTTTGGCTGGAATAACAACGGTAAGTGAAGCGATGCGGATTAGCAATCAAATTGAAGAGTGATTTTAAGTATGCCGTTTTTTTCGTATAAAGCGCGGAACTCAAGTGGTGATTTGGTTCAAGGTGTGCTTGAAAGCGCAGACGCTGATGCCGTTGCTCGCCAATTGTTTTCAAACGGTGTTGTGCCTACCAGTATTGAGCAGACAAAGGGACCGCGACTTGACAGTGGCTTGCCCTTGTGGAAGCGAATTTTTGAAAGAAAAATTGATGCCTTAGATGTACAACTCTTCAGTCGACAGTTATATACCTTGATACGTGCAGGTGTCCCGATTATGAGAGGCTTGGCTGGTCTTCAAGAGTCAGCTGTCAATCGCTTATTTCGAAAGGTGATTCAAGACTTGCGCGAGTCCTTGGACTCAGGACGTGAACTGTCGGCGTCCTTGCGCCGACATCCAGACGTCTTTTCGATGTTCTATGTCAGTATGATTCGTGTCGGGGAAATGACAGGACGACTCGATTTGATTTTGTTGCGCTTGTCTGAACACCTCGAGTTTGAACGAGATATGAGAAATCGAATCAAGACAGCGCTGCGTTATCCCATTTTTGTGATGGTGGTAATGGTTCTGGCGATTGTTGTAGTGAACATCTTCGTGATCCCGGCTTTTGCGAAAGTATTTGCTAGTTTCAACGCTGAGCTGCCGTTAATGACTCGTTTCTTGTTGGGGATGTCTGACTTTTTCGTTAAATATTGGTACCTGTTAGCGGCGGTGAGTGTTGGACTCGCATTTACCTTTCGTCGTTTTTTGGCGACCAAATCAGGTAGATATTGGTGGGATAGCAAAATTCTTTACTTCCCGGTGTTTGGACGAATCGTATTGAAAGCAACACTAGCTCGATTCGCGCGGAGCTTCGCGTTGTCTAGCAAGAGTGGCGTTCCGATTATCCAAGCATTGTCGGTCGTCGCTAGCACCGTCGAAAACACTTACATCGCGGCTCATGTTGAAAGCATGCGCGATGGAGTTGAGAGAGGGGAGAGCATCTTACGAACGGCGACAAACACCAATGTATTTACGCCTATCGTTTTGCAAATGATTGCGGTTGGTGAAGAGACTGGAGCAATTGATGAGTTAATGGACGAAATCGCCCTTATGTATGAGGGTGAGGTTGAATATGAATTGAAATCACTTGCCGCCAACATTGAACCGATCCTTATCATCGCTTTGGGCGTAATGGTACTCATTTTAGCCTTGGGTATTTTCGTTCCTATTTGGGATCTCGGCAGAGTTGCACTTAGAAAGTAAGATATTGTTAAGTAATGTCTCTTCTAGTAAATGTATTTCTGATTTAGATTGGCAAGTAGCACCCAGAAATTCAGATTTTGTTATGATATGACTGTAAGCTTTTTGTCATTTTGTTTTTTTTGATTGGGAATTGATATGAAACGTCAGCAATCCGGTTTCACCTTGATTGAATTGGTGGTTGTAATAATTATTCTTGGCTTGCTTGCTGCGACAGCATTGCCGAAGTTTGCGGCTCTACAGACAGAGGCGCGTATCGCTAAAATGAATGGAGCTTTGGCCTCGTTGAAAGCAGGTGCGGCGCTTGCCCATTCTGTTCAATTGACTCAACAACTTGCCGCCAATACTTCAGTGACGATGGAAGGTTCAGTGGTTCCGATGGCCAATGGTTATCCGACGACAGCGTTAACAGGCATTCCTGTTGCCGCAGGATTAGCTACGCCAGACTTCGTATTAACCGTAACTTCTGCTACGGTATTTACGGTGTCTGCTGATGCAAACCATCCAAACTGCGCCGTTACCTATACCGTTCCAGCAGCAAATGGTTTCCCCCCTACCTATAGTAATGCAGGCCTAACCGCCGCAAACTGTGCATAATGAAATTAGCCGCGTTGTCGGCTAATTTCTTTTTGGGAATTGAGGAGACGATTTATTTATCCTTGTCCGTCCGTGCGACAGACTTTTTGTGTCCGAGGGAAGGCGAAAATGGAGTTTGCTCATATTAGTTCTAGAAATCTGCGAGCTGGATTTACGATGATGGAGCTGATTGTTGTAGTGATTCTAATAGGAGCTTTAGCGACCTTTGCAATTCCTCGATTCTCGAGCCGGGTTGAATTTGATGCGAGAGGGTTTGCTGATCAGACGCAGGCCATGCTCAGATATGCTCAAAAGCTGGCGATCGCACAGCGACGCGATGTTTGGGTTCAGATTGATCAGGCAAGTGGAAACATTTGCTTGACATACATTGCGTTTGAACCAAACTGCACAACTAATCTTAGTACGGCGACTAATCCAGTACTTAATCCTAGCGATCAAGCATGGTTTAAGCGTAGTGCGCCAGCTGGGGTCAGTTATTCAAGCTCATCGAGTTTTAGATTTTCGGCTTTAGGGCGTCCCGTTCCGAATTCGACACAAACAATAAGCCTCAATGGCGGTGCAAGTTCAACTGTCATTGTTGTGGAAAGTGAGACGGGTTATGTTCACCAATAAAGTGCAAATCCGCACCAAAGGTCTGACAATGATTGAGATGATTGTCTTCATCTTAATCATAGGCGTTGCACTGGGGGCGATTCTTTCTGTCATGCGTCTGACAACAACTTCTGCAACCGATCCTATCCGGGACAAACAGGCGCTCTCAATAGCGGAGTCGTTGTTGGAAGAGATACAGCTACAAGCATTGACCTTTTGTGATCCAGAAGATGCGAACGCGGGTACCGCGACTTCTTCGACTGGCTGTGCTACAACAGTGCAGGGATTGGCGCCGACAGCGGGGGAGTCACGTTACTTGGAACCCAGATTCGATAATGTTGGAGACTATAACGGTTTCAGCATGAGTGGGATAAAAGATGTTGAGAATAATGTCATTAGTGGCTTAGAAATTTATACGGCAACAGTGACAGAGTCTTTACATCCTGATGGAGTTGGAGTTCAGATTAATGTACGTGTAACTGCAGGAGCGACAGACGTTTTGCTTACAGGGTATCGATATCCTTACGCGCCAAGGACAGTACCATGAGTTATAGCGTTAAGCAGAGAATCCAGTCTGGCTTCACATTAATCGAAGCTATCGTAGTGATCGTGGCAACAGCTGTGATCGTCGGATTTATTGCTCTTTTTCTTCGAAAACCATTTCAACAGTATTTGGACCTCAGTGTGCGGGCAGAGATGACGGATACTGCGAACACCGCAGTGCGAAGAATTTCGCGTGAATTGCACTTGGCCATTCCTAATAGTGTTCGTTCAGCCAGTAGCAGTTGTATTGAATTCATTCCTAGCTATGATGGGGGGCGCTATCGGAGTGCAGCCGATGGGTCTGGTGCTGGTAATGTTTTTACGACCACGCAAGCAATCACTAATTTTGATGTAATAGGACCTTTGGTTTCGGCGCCAGCGGTAGGCGACTTTGTGGTCGTCTACAATTTAGGAATTCCCGGAGCAGACGCATACGCTCCATCAGACAACCGTGTCGCGATTGTGGCACCGACTTCAACGACGACAATAAATTTTGCAAGTAAGCAGTTCTTGTATGATTCTCCTGGTAAAAAATTTAGCTTGGTCTCTGGGACGGAAAGAGCGGTCTCTTATGTTTGCTCTGGGGTAGGGATTGATGCAAAAGGAAATGGAACTGGCAAACTCTATCGTGTTTCTGGATATGGTTTTAACTACCCAGAGCCAACAACTTGTGCGAATACAGCGGGTGCTTCGATCATCGCCCAGAATCTTAAGTCGTGTCAGTTTACTTATACTACGGGAGTGCGTGAAAGAAGCGGTTTGGTTGCGGTGCGCTTGAGTCTAGCGCGTTCGGTTTCTGAACTCTCTGAGTCAGTTTCCCTTTATCATGATATCAATGTCAATAACGTACCATAGCCATCGGTAGGTGAAATTGGAAATGCGTAAGAAACAAACAGGCTTTTCAATCGTGATAGGGATTTTTCTGCTGGTTGTAATCGCAGGGCTAGCCGCTTTCATGGTGTCTTTGTACGTGGCTCAGCAAACAACCGCTAGTCAAGATGTGCAAGGCACTCGTGCCTATCA
>CAYWNE010000075.1:0-18132 GCA_964459555.1 uncultured Burkholderiaceae bacterium
TAAGGCTGAAAAAGGGCAGCGCTGAGGCCGACGGCAATACTGGCGCTGAGTAAGCGACGTTTTAGGGAAACAGAGCTCATAGCAGGGATGGTAGTTAAGAAATGAAGCTAGCACTTTAGCATAGCGACTAAGTGACTGGCGATACTATCAAGGCTTGGTATGGTAAGCAGCCAACGCCTAAATAGCTTTGAGTATCATGCTCATTATGGGAGAGATTTATGACAAGTTGATGGCAGATTCTCGCGCTGAAGGGCATTCCTTCGCCAAGGCGTCAAAGGTAGGCAGCGATAACACCATCTATCTTGTTATTCTTTTATGGCTTGGGGCGAAGATTGGCTTCGATCGCAGCAATCATTTGATCGAGACTTGCTCGTTTAGAGATGCCGGGGCGGCCACCGACAATACCGTTCAAGTCGGCCACTTCAGTTGGCGACACCATCGACGTCAAATAAACGAAAGGTATGTTGGCGGTGCGACTATCCTCGGCTAGCTCGGCAAGTACCGAACCACCATCCATGTCAGGCATGTCGATATCGCACAGAATCAAATCCGGCAATTCCGCTTTTGCCATTTGTGCTGCGACTTGAGGCTCGCCACACAAGATCAATTGATAGCGCTGGCCAAGCATACGTTGCAAATAGTTGAGAACCATCTCATCGTCGTCAATGGCGAGAATGCGGGTGGTGGACATGAGCTGTACTCCTTGAGGTTATTTCGAAGCAGGAATCGTTCAACTGTGTTCTTGAACTTGGGTTTCCGTGATGGCAACCTCGCTCAAGTGTTGTCGAAGTTCTTGAACCAGACGCTGCTTTTGTTCAGGCGATTGCGTACCTGTTTCCAACAGTTTACATTGTTGCGCGGCCCATTCAAAGCCATACAGCGAAAAACTGCCCGAGAGTTTATGCGCGATTCTGCGAGCGCCATCGAAGTCGCTCTGAGTGATGTTATTGTTTAGTTCATCAATCAGCTTGAATCGTGAACGCAAGTATTGGTCGATATCGAATAAGAGATTGGGATGTATTTTGACGGGCTCCCAAATTTCAGGATGCGAAGTGTGGTTTGGTAGGGACGTGATTAAGGCGAACAAGGCTTCGGTCGAAGCTGGTTTGCTTAGGCAATCATTGAAGCCCAAATCAAGGAAACGTTGGTGACTATCGAGATTATCATCGGAAGAAAAAGCGACAATCATGCTCGGTGCTTGTTGACGAACAGATTGTAGCTCGCGGATTGCCTGTAGCGCTTCGATACCATTCATGACCGGCATTTCGATATCCATCAAAATCAAATCAGGCCGCTCCTGTAAGCACGCATACCATGCGAACTTTCCATTCAGCGCGGTGCTCATTTGAATGCTAGCGTGTTTGAGTTGATGGGCGATGACCTTACTATTGTAGTGATCATCGTCAACCATCAAAACTCTGATCCTCCGTTGAGGATTGATGTTCAAACGTGGTTGGCGTGCTTGCTGGAGCGTGTCTGAATTCGCATCTGATGTGTGCGCAGCCTGATAAGCGGGCAGGCTTAAACTGAGCGTAGTGCCGGTAGTGTCGGCGCTCATCATTTGCAAGTCGCCATTTTGTACGCGGGCAAGTAGACGCGAAGAATAGGTTCCTAAGCCGGTGCCGCCTTCTTTGCCAAGCGTGGCGTATTTCTCGAAGAAACTAGACCGCAGTGCGACCGGTACGGCAGTGTCGTTGTGAATGTGCAGCGTCAGCATTTCAGCACTTTCAATTTCGAGATCGACGGTCGATTGTTCGCTCGCTGCTTCGATCGCATTTTTGACCAAGTTCGCGACGCAAGAGTAAGTCAAGGCAGCATCACCTAAAACCATGGTCTGAGTTGGATGCGTGAATTTGAGCTTCAAATGTTTGGCGGTGGCGTGTTCACGTAAATCATCCAGCACATGTTCAACCACCGCTTTCATGTCGAAAGCTGTGGCATGTAATTGATATCTTCCCTTTTCCATGTGGTACAAATCGAGGGAGAGGTTCACCATGTTCAAGGCGCGGCGCGCGGCACCTTCTATCATTTGTAAGAGTTCTTCGCGGGACTCACTGCCTTCTCTGAGGAGTGCGGGGGCGGCAGCGATACTTGCGAGAGGGGTTTTCAGATCATGGCGCGCGATGCGTTCGGCATCTTCGCGTGCGAGTATCGCTTGCTTGAGATCAGAATTCTTTTGATCCAATTCAATCGCCCGTGATGCGAGTTCTCCACGTAGACGTTCAGAGCACATGACGAGGAAAGCCGTGGTGCCGATCACGGGTAAGACGGCGGTGACTAAGGGGGTGATGATATTGATGAAGTGATCCGGTGCCAGTATCGTCTCTGAGTTGCGCATGTACAGTGCGAAATAAATCGCACGAACACTCATAAAGCCTATCAGTGCGATAAAAATTCCAGCCAGACAGATGCGACCAATTTCATGTTTCGATTGACGATGCCGCAGCAGACTGTAGCTTGAAACCAGCATAGCAGTATTCCACACCAGCGCAGTGATACAAACACGCACCCACAGGATCGGCGTGACAACGGTAAACCATGTGAGCGTGAGCGAACCAAGCACGGAAGGGAGGTAGACCCACGCTGTATCGGGCAGATGATCGAACCGACGAACAGATCGCCAGTACAAAGAAAAGCCCAAGAAAATTGAGGTGTTCCCAACCGGGATAAGGAGCCAGGCCGAATCGGGACTTTGAGCTGCCAGAAGTAATACGCCGCCGGCGGCCAACAAGGTTCCAATGCGCCAGTCAGCAGCGGCTGGGCGAATCTGGCGAGATAAACCTCGGTGCATCAAGCCGAGAATGCCGCCATTGAGTAGGGCAAATGCTGTTGCGAGAATAAAGGCGGTGCGTGGATCCATAGAGCCTGAGTTTCACGTCAATTCGTTATATGTCGAAGATCGGTGAATTTACCAAGGCTGTCAAGCGAAGATGTCTCAATTGGCAGAGATTGGCAGAAGATAGAAGGGCAGTGTTGGAAGCGCGCCCACCTGTTTAAAGAGCGCGCCGAACTCAAGCGCACTCTAGTGTGAAGTGCTAGATACTACGCTGCGCTTGATGGTCGGTGCTTTTCAGTGAAATATCTTTAGCAACCGCTTAGTTGAATTGCTTAAAATCTGGCTTACGTTTTTGGAAGAAAGCCATCATCGCTTCGCGCGCTTCTGGCTGCGACAACATGGCGCCGAAGTGGGCGTTTTCTTCATTCATTTTGTCGCGAATTGCTTGTGGCTGTTTCGCTTTCATGAGCGATTTAGTCAAGCGTATCGATTTGGCTGGCAAGGCTGCGATCTTTGCCGCTTGTTTCTCGACGTATGGCAATAATTCTTCGAGTGGTAAGACTTTATTCACCAAGCCCATTTCATGCGCTTCTTGGGCACTGAAAGCTTCACCGAGTAAGAGCTTCTCAGCAGCACGTTGGTAGCCAGCGATTTGCGGTAAGACCATGCTTGAAGCAAACTCTGGGCAGAGTCCCAATTGTGTGAATGGCATAGAGAATTTGGCGTTATCCGCTGCATACACCAGATCACAGTGCATCAAGAGCGTGGTGCCGATACCAACCGCATTGCCGGACACCGCAGCGATCACTGGCTTTTGTGCATCGTTCAAAGCGTGCATGAATTGATAAACTGGCGGCGTGTCAGTTGACGCCAAGCTCGCCGCGTTCTTCATGAAGTCTTCGAGATCATTACCAGCTGTGAATATTTCAGGCTTACCGGTAATCACAATCACGCTGACGTTTTTATCATCGTTTGACGCATTCAAGGCATCCGCCATTGCTTGATACATGCCAAAGGTGATCGCGTTTTTCTTTTCTGGACGGTTGAAGTTGATCGTCAAAATGCCGTCGTTGATAGAAGTCAAAATTTCCATGGTGTCTCTCGTTCTAATAAGCCTATATGGATTGGGGAGCGGACGTTTTAGATCCTTGTTCGTTTAGCCATTGTAAAGCCTGTTGCCACAAACTTTGTTGAAATTCCGCTCTAAAGAAGCCGAAATGACCGATACGTTTGGCCTGTACATCACTGGGTTTGATATACCGACGTTCGACGTGGGCGTGAGTAAAGTAATCATGCAAGCTATCAATATTTTTCCGGCCCATCATTTCGTCATCGGTAAAACTCATGCTGAGGATCGGCGCGGTAAATTGAGCGTGATGTGTTTTCATGCTCTTACCGTGCTCATCGACGAAGTAGCGCGGATCTTTGCACCAACGTGTCCATTGTTCGATCACGCCCTTGGGTAAATTGCCAACTTTACGCAGTTTCTTGCCGGGGAAGTAGCCGCAAATACTGGTGTAGAGTGGTGCTAAAAAATACCACAGTAACCACACCATACGCTTGGTTGGCGGCGCGTTGTGGCGCCAGTAGCCCGTGCCTGAGCCGACCGTCAACATGCCATCGATTAAATGATTGTCTGGGAGTAGACCAGCAAGTTGGCCGCCGAGTGAATGGCCGATCACTAGCAAAGGAACATCGGCGTGCCAAGCCCGCGCGGCTAACAAAGCCGAGTTGTAATCGAGCTCCGCCCAATCATCGATGTCGGCGTCAAATCCTCGCAAAGTATTCGCATACTGTGGTGGCAGCGATTCGCCCATGCCACGATAATCAAAACTCAAGACCGCAAAACCATGCTCACACAAGAATTCAGCAAACGGCGCATAAAACTGCTGCTTCACTCCCATTGCCGCAGGAATCAGCACCACGCCACGCACCGCACCGACAGGCGAGTACTTTCTACCAACCAGTTCAGTGCCATCTTTGGCAATGATGTGAGTTGTCTCTATCGTGGCCATATAAACTCCGTAAAAAAACCGCACTTTGTTAGTTGTGCGGTTTAGTTTTTATGGTTTTTGGGAGAGCAATAAATTGCCCTCAGAAATTCAATTCTAGGGATGCTGCGCTAGGCGCAAGACGGAGCAATATGTCAATATTGCGAGTACTTGCAACAACGCGTAGCGCCCTAAAATTGGATTTATGCGGGCAATGACTACATGCGTTCGAAAATGCCTGCCGCACCCATACCTGTTCCGACGCACATTGTTACCATACCGTACTTCAATTTATTACGATGCAAAGCATGGATCGTCGTCGCAGAACGGATCGCGCCAGTTGCGCCCAATGGGTGACCAAGAGCAATCGCGCCGCCCATAGGATTGACCTTGGCTGGGTCGAGACCGAGGTCTTGTACCACTGCCAAAGATTGCGCTGCAAACGCTTCGTTCAATTCGAACCAGTCGATTTGGTCTTGTGTGATGCCCGCTGCTTTACATGCTGCTGGAATCGCTTCTTTAGGACCAATACCCATGATTTCTGGTGGTACGCCGCGCACTGCGAAAGAAGCGAATCGTGCCAATGGTGTTAGGTTGAATTGCTTCAAGATTTTTTCGCTGACCAAGATCAAAGCACCAGCACCGTCCGATGTTTGTGAGCTGTTACCCGCTGTCACAGAACCTTTGGCTGCGAACACTGCTTTCAGTTTCGCCAAACCTTCTAAGGACGTATCTGGACGCGCGCCTTCGTCACGATTGACAGTGCGTGTTTTGAGTTCGATTTCGCCAGTTGCCAAGTTCGGTACGCGATCGATTACTTCGAATGGTGTGGTTTCAGCATCAAAGTAACCGGCTGCCTGCGCGGCCAAAGCACGTTGATGCGATTGCAAAGCGAAAGCATCTTGTGCTTCGCGGCTGATCTTCCATTGTGCTGCCACTTTTTCCGCAGTTAAACCCATGCCGTATGCGATACCAGCGTTTTCGTCTTTCAAAATCGCCATGTTCATCGATGGATTGTTACCCATCATCGGCACCATGGACATCGATTCCACACCAGCCGCGATCATGACGTCGGCTTGGCCAACGCGAATACGATCCGCTGCCATGGCGACTGCCGTGATACCGGAAGCGCAGTAACGGTTAATGGTGACGCCACCAATTGTGTTTGGCAAGCCAGCCAACAGCACGCTCATACGTGCCAAGTTCAAACCTTGTGCGCCTTCAGGGAAGGAGCAGCCCACAATCGCATCTTCGATCAACTTAGGATCGAGATTTGGCACTTGTGCCAAAGCAGATTTCAACACACCAACCAGCAAGTCATCTGGACGTGTATTGCGGAAGAAGCCGCGTCCGGATTTACCAATAGGAGAACGAGTTGCCGCAACGATGTATGCGTCTTGTAATTGAGTAGTCATTGTCGATTCCTCGATGAATTAGTTACGTACTGGCTTACCAGTTTGCATCATGCCCATGATGCGCTCTTGTGTTTTTGGATGGTTCAACAATTCCATGAAGGCTTTGCGTTCCATGTCGAGCAACCATTGTTCGCTGACCATGCTGCCGTTGTCGATATCGCCACCGCAAACGACTTCAGCAATCATCTTGCCGAGTTTAAAGTCATGTGCAGAGATGAAACCGCCATCGCGCATATTGATCAATTGGGCTCCTATCGTTGCGATACCGTGGCGACCTGTGACAGGTACCAACTTACGCATTGGTGGACGATAACCAGCGTCGAACATCGCACGTGCTTCGACTTTCGCTACGTGCAGCAATTCGAAGGCATTGAAAACGATGACGTCGTCTTGTCCGAGGTAACCCATTTTTTGCGCTTCCAAAGCAGACTTGGAGACATTTGCTGTCGCAGCGTTCGTGAAATAGCCCTTCAAGAATTGCAAGAGGTCGGTGCCTTTCGCATCTTTCGCGGCGCGTACAGCCGCTTCTTTCAAACCACCACCGCCTGGCACCAAGCCGACGCCGACTTCAACCAAACCGATATAGGATTCGAGTGCTGCCACACGTTTTGCTGCGTGCATCATCAATTCGCAACCACCGCCCAGTGCCAAGCCAGCTACGGCTGCGACGACTGGAACGTTGGCGTATTTCAATGCTTGATGTGCGTTTTGCAATTGAGACACGGCTGGTTCGATCGCTTTCACGCCACCAGACATGAACAATGGCAACATCGCTTGCAAGTCTGCACCGGCAGAGAAGGCGCCGCCTTCCGCTGCGTCTGCGTGCCAGATTACCAAGCCTTTGAAGTTTTTCTCAGCTTCAGCGATCGCTTTTTCCATACCAGCGACGACACCTGGGCCAATCACGTGCATCTTGGTCTTGAAGGACAAGATCAAGACATCATCATTCTGATGCCAGATACGGACGGAATCGTCCTCGAAGAAAGTCACGCCTGCTGTCGCACCCGTTTCCGCACCAGCACCTAAGACTGGAGCGCGGAAAGCTTGTCTATCGTAGACGGCCAAATTAGAACGTGGAGCGAAAGTACTACGGCTAATAGACCAAGAACCTTCTGGTGTATGTACGCCACCTTTTTCTGCTACTGGACCTTCGAAGACCCACGCTGGCAACGGTGTGGCGCACAGTGCTTTACCGGCATCGATATCTTCTTTGACCCAAGTCGCCACTTGCTGCCAGCCAGAAGCTTGCCATGTTTCGAATGGGCCCACATTCCAGCCAAAGCCCCAACGCATCGCGAAGTCGATATCGCGAGCATTGTCAGCAATCGTCGCGCCGTGGATCGCGATGTAGTGGAAGGCATCGCGGAAGATAGACCACAAAAATTGTGCTTGTTTGTTGGTTGATTCGCGCAGCGCTTTCATTTTCTTGACAGGATCTTTTTCCTTCAAGATGCGGCCGACCAAATCGTCTGCCTTAGCGCCACCTGGTACATATTCACCACTGGCGAAATCGAGACGCAGTATGTCTTTGCCAACTTTCTTGTAGAAACCTGCACCGGATTTTTGACCCAAGGTGCCAGCAGCCACCAATTTCGCCAAGACTTCTGGTGTTTTGTAGACGGCGAAGAAAGGATCATCTTGCAAGTTGTCTTGCATGGTTTTGATGACGTGCGCCATGGTGTCGAGACCGACCACGTCGGCGGTACGGAAAGTACCAGAGGACGCGCGACCCAATTTTTTACCAGTTAAATCATCGACGACATCAACGCTCAAACCAAATTGTTCGGCTTGGTAAATCGTCGCCAACATACCGAAGATACCAACGCGATTCGCGATGAAGTTCGGTGTGTCTTTTGCGTGAACCACGCCTTTACCCAAAGTCGTGGTCAAGAAACCTTCGAGTTGATCGAGGATGTCTGCACGGGTTGCTGCAGTTGGGATCAATTCCACCAAGTGCATGTAGCGTGGTGGGTTGAAAAAGTGCACGCCGCAGAAGCGCTCTTTCAAATTGGCGTCGAAACCTTCAGACAAAGCTGTGATCGACAAGCCAGAAGTGTTTGAAGCAAAAATCGCGTTAGGGCCGATATGTGGCGCGACTTTTTTGTACAGATCGTGTTTCCAATCCATACGTTCCGCAATCGCTTCAATGATCAAATCGCAGCCAGCCAAAACGTCGAGATTGTCTTCGTAATTAGCAACCTGGATCAGCGCTGCATCGTCTTTGTCGCCGAGCGGTGCAGGATTGAGCTTCTTGAGGTTCTCGATCGCTTTCAAGACGATACCGTTCTTCGGACCTTCTTTAGCAGGCAGGTCGAACAAGACCACAGGAACTTTGGCATTGACACAGTGCGCAGCAATTTGCGCTCCCATCACACCAGCGCCGAGTACGGCGACTTTCTTGACGATGAAATTAGGCATTGACGTACCTTTTAATAAAATTGAGATGCAAAATTAAACTTGGTTGGGTGCAGTGAGCGATGAATCGGAGCCCTTTTATCACTCTTTGCGGGTTGACCCGTGCTACAAAAACATCACAGCAAAATGTCTTTAGAAATTCAATGCTAGGGATGCATCACAAGGCGCCAAACGGAGCAATATGTCGATATTGCGAGTATTGGCAACGCAGTGAGGCGCCCTAGGATTGGATTTATTGAGACATTTTTAGAATAAATCAGCTTCTAAAGACAACAGATTCGCTGCGCCAGAACGTGCTTGGCGGATGCACATCGCTGTTTCTGGATACAGACGAGCGAAGTAGAAACGAATGGTTGCTAATTTCGCTTTGTAGAAAGTATCGTCCGAATCTTGTTTTGCCAAAGCGATCTTCGCCATTTGTGCGAAGAAGTAGCTGTAGACCAAGTGACCAACGACGCGCAAGTAAGGAACAGCAGCGGCGCCCACTTCATCAGGATTTTGGAAAGCCTTCATGCCGATTTCCATGGTCAACTTGGTGACTTTGTCACCGAGCTCAGCCAATGGTGTGATGAATTCAGACATCGCTTCATCGGTGCCGTTTTCTTCAACGAAAGCTTGTACCTTCGCGCCGAATTTACGCAATTTTGCACCGTTGTCTTGCAAGATCTTACGACCCAACAAGTCCAAAGATTGAACTGTGTTGGTACCTTCGTAGATCAAGTTGATACGTGCATCGCGAACATATTGTTCCATGCCCCATTCAGCGATGTAGCCGTGGCCGCCGTAGACTTGCAAACATTCAGAGGTTGCGGTCCAAGCGTTATCGGTGATGAAGGCCTTGATCACTGGAGTCAACAATGCGACTTCATCCGCGCAATCTTTACGCACTTGTTCGTCTGGGTGATTCAATTCTTTATCGAGTTGCAAAGCGACATAAGAGCAGAAAGCGCGACCACCTTCAGCCCATGCTTTTGCCGTCAACAACATGCGACGTACGTCTGGGTGAACGATGATAGGATCAGCTGGTTTATCCGGTGCTTTTGGACCCGACAAACTACGCATCTGAATACGATCTTTTGCATAGACCAAAGCATTTTGGTAAGCGACTTCAGTCAAGCCCAAACCTTGCATACCGACGCCCAAACGTGCTGCATTCATGAACACGAACATCGCGTTCAAACCTTTGTGTGGTTGACCGATCAAAGTACCTACTGCGCCATCCAAATTCATTTGGCAAGTGGAGTTACCATGAATACCCATTTTTTCTTCGATCGCGCCGCAGAAAATAGGGTTGCGTGCACCGAGGCTGCCATCGGCGTTGACCAAGAATTTTGGTACGAGGAATAAAGAAATACCTTTGGAGCCCTCTGGAGCGTCTGGCAAACGTGCGAGAACCAAGTGTACGATGTTTTCTGCGCAGTCATGTTCACCCGCAGAGATAAAGATCTTCGCACCAGTGATTTTGTAAGTGCCGTCGCCTTGTGGTTCTGCTTTGGTACGCAGCATACCAAGGTCAGTACCGCAGTGTGGCTCGGTCAAGCACATCGTACCTGTCCATTCGCCAGAAGTTAATTTTGGCAAGAATTGGGCTTTTTGTTCTGGCGTGCCGTGCTCGTGCAAACATTCATACGCGCCATGCGACAGACCTGGGTACATGGTCCATGCTTGGTTGGCGGAGTTCATCATTTCGTATAAGGAGTTATTCATCACCAGCGGCAAGCCTTGGCCGCCGTATTCTGGATCGCAAGAGAGCGCAGGCCAACCAGCTTCAACGTATTGTTTATACGCTTCTTTAAAGCCTTTCGGTGTCGTCACTGTATGCGTTGCTTTGTCATGATGGCAGCCTTCACGGTCACCAGAGTGATTCAATGGGAAAATCACTTCAGAGCAGAATTTGCCAGCTTCTTCCAAGACTTGGTTGATGATGTCAGCATCTACTTCTTCGTAGGATGGCAATTGCTTGAGTTCGCTTTCAACCGACAGCAATTCATGCAGTACGAATTGCATGTCACGCAAGGGAGCGATGTATTGACCCATAATAAATCTCCTGAAACAAATTGAACTATTAAGAAACGAATTAGATTTGGTGTTGCTGTGCAGTTCTAGATTGACCGCACTTTATCGACAAACTTTTTTGTGAACTTCTATGCTTTACTTGGCTTGGGAGCATAAGATTCGATCACCCTTTCGAATCCATGTAAGGCGCGCTCCACGCTGCCCGACTTCTTCAAGAATCTGGCATCGTGATGCAATGCCAGAATCAATCCATACATCTCGTACACGACTTGTTCCGGGTCGATGTCCTTGCACAGATGCCCAAGCTCGATCGCTTGTACCGTGGCGCGTCGTAAGGCACCTTGCCAAGCATCGACCATGGCCACCAACTCATCGCGAATGATACCTTGTCTATCATCATATTCCGTCGCACCACTGATGTAGATACAGCCCGATGCGATTTCCTTGGTCACGCGTTCAATCCACAAAGCAAACATCGAACGTAAGCGAGGCAAGCCACGTGCTTCTTTCATACTTGGGTAGAAGATTTCTTGTTCGAAGTTATGGTGATACAAGCGCAAAACTTCAATCTGTAAATCTTCACGTGAACCGAAATGTGCGAACACACCCGATTTACTCATATTCATTTTTTCAGCCAACACACCTATCGTTAAACCCTCTAAGCCGTGACGGCTAGCGGCGTCCAAGGCTGTCTCCAAAATGGCTGCGCGGGTCATTTCTCCTTTGCGCAAAAATTTCGATGTGATGGTCATGGTCGGTTTAAATGTCGGTGGTCTAAAGCCTCTTTTTTCATCAAATTTGTGACGACTTCAGTCTGATAGCTTGAGTGACAAACATGCGAAAAAGAAATTAATCGAACGACCGTACTATTCAACAGCCCACTTCAAAAGTCAATCGGAAAACCCCCTTTAGAATGGAATACCTACAAGTCTGTGCATGATTACGACAGTCTTAAAAAATTAGAAAAAGACTACTAAAAATAAATGCGGTTCAATCCTCCGATCCTCATTCGCTCATCGGCTTTCACTCGATTAAAAAATGTATGGATGATCAGACTTGTTAATCGTTTGCTTACTTACGTTTAGAGACAACAAAGCCGAGACTAGCTCGGCTTTGTTGGTGTCGATTTAGATTAGAATTCTTCCCATTCTTGGCTTTCCTCGCTATTGCTTTTTGCTGTAGCAGGCTTGGCTGGTGCTGCCTTGATTCGGGGTGGTGCCGCTGGTCCCCGTTTGGCGGCGGGGGCTGGTCGTGCTGCAGGCCTTGGGGGCGCACTGTATTGGTTATGATCAAGCTTGAAGACGCTGACCACTTTGACCAGGTTTTCAGCCTGCTCCTGCAATGTCGCTGCAGCGGCCGCAGCCTCCTCGACTAATGCTGCGTTTTGCTGAGTGACGCCATCCATCTGCATGATGGCATTATTGATTTGATCGACGCCGGTACTTTGTTCTTGGCCTGCTGCGGTGATTTCACTGATCATATCGCTGACGCGTTTGACGCTTTCAACCACTTCTTGCATAGTGCTGCCAGCAGTATCAACCAATCTGCTGCCCTGGCTTACTTTCTCCACTGAGTCGTTGATCAACTCCTTAATTTCCTTAGCCGCGCTCGCTGAGCGTTGTGCCAAGCTACGCACTTCTGAAGCGACGACCGCGAAGCCACGCCCTTGCTCGCCAGCACGTGCCGCTTCCACAGCGGCATTCAGTGCCAAGATATTGGTTTGGAAGGCGATGCCATCGATCACGCTAATGATGTCGACGATCTTGCGTGAGGATTCATTGATCGAGTTCATGGTTGTCACAACTTCCGAGACAACGCTTCCACCTTTTTCTGCAACAGCGGTTGCCGATTGCGACAAGATGTTCGCTTGGCGTGCATTATCGCTATTGTGCTTGATGGTGGAGGTGATTTCTTCCATCGATGATGCGGTTTCCTCGAGTGAACTGGCTTGTTCTTCCGTGCGTTGTGATAGATCCATGTTGCCGTTGGCGATGGCAGTGGCTGCATCATTGATTTGATTCGTACCCGCATGCACTTCGCCAACCACTTTCAACAAGCTCGTATTCATTTCTGATAAAGCTTGAATCAGCTGACCCGTTTCACAACTACTGCTAGGAACGATAGTTCTAGTCAGATCTCCATGGGCAATCGACTCGGCGAACTCGACGGCTTCTTGTAGTGGTGTCGAGACGATACGTGCCAGCCATAGCGCTAGGATCATACCAATCACGATCGCAGCGATAATCACGCCGACCACCCAAGTTTGTGCTCGTTTGTATGTTGCGGAGCTCTCTGCAAAAGCTTGTTTGCCGCCAGCAATGTGATCATCAACGATTTTGTCCACCAGATCACGGATCTTCTTGTTGGCCTTTGAGGACTCAGTGCGCAACAGTGCTACTGCGCCTGCAGTGTTACCTTCGCGCGCAAGGTTGCCAATCTTATTGGAAATCTGTACGTATTCATTGAAGGCGGCGAGTCCTTCATCAAGCGCCTGTTTTTCGCCTGGCTGATCAGCATATTTCAACGAAGCTGCGTGGTGTTTCTTGAATTGCTCGATTGCTTCATTGGTCCGATCTTGATATTTCTTTACATCTTCCGGATTATCTGCAGTGGCAAGTTGAGCTTCTTGGGAGCGCATGCGAGAGATACTCTCTTTCATTCCTAAGGCTTCAATTGCACTGGGCATCCAATCATTCCCTATCTCGTCGGCAGCGTGATTCACTGTCGCCAGTTGCGACATGGAAAAAAGGCCAAGGAAGGCTGTCAGAAGAAGCACGCAGACAAAGCCTATGATGAGTTTAGTGGCAATTCTTAAGTCGTAAAACGCCTGCATTTGCTACTCCTTCTACTGTCAAGATGGGGCACAAAGAACAACCGATTTAGTGTGTACTCCATTTCGCTATCGATTTGGTCGCCACCGCAACAGAAGGTAAAAAGGCGGCCGTGCCGAAAAAATCTTGGTGCAGCCTCGGTGTTACGGTCAAAGCTAGAAAGGGAGTGAAGTATTGCAAGCCTTTTGCTTACAAAAATTTCATTGAGACAATATATACCGATTCTTGGGAAAGTAAACGCGGCAATGAGCGCCAGTTGCAATTCGTTAACGTCTAGCTAGGTAATCTAGACATATTGCTATGGTTGCTTAAGGAATTTGTCTTACCTAATCGGAATTTAATCGAAGTTGAGGTGATCCAATGCACGCCTTTGCTTTTTCGTCGGACGGCTGCTTAAATGGACACTTGGTTCGACAAATAGACGGCGATTTTCAGCTCTGTTGGCACGTTGTTGCTTACTTGCCTCAGTTTCCTGATACAACTGCTGTGCCACCGGCGCTGGACCGCGAACTTCGCTGAGACCTTGCACAATCACGGTAGAGACTTGTTCGCCATGATGGATTTCCAAGACATCTTGTAGTTTTAGCGTATGGGCCGGTTTTACGCGTTGTTCATTTTGCAGAACGCGACCAAGTTCAACCGCTTTGGTGGCGAGGCTGCGGGTTTTGAAGAAGCGTGCCGCCCACAACCATTTGTCGATGCGAACAGAACTATTGCTATTGGATTTCATAATGCTTTGTATAGTTGGCGAAGTCAGCTCAACGATATTGTCCAAGTGTTGCGAGTCTTAATGCCCAGCGATAAAAGCCGTAGGCAAGTCGATGTTTGAATCGAGTATACCAAGGCTGTCGCGCAATGTGATGCGCTTCAACTTCGACAGCGTCGGCAAATCCTTGACACATATACTCTTGTAGTTTGGCGCTAAAGGGTTCGTCCTGAATCAAAATATTGGCCTCGTGATTGAGGAAGAGACTTAGACCATCGAAGTTGCTGGAGCCCACAGTACTCCACGCACCATCTATTACGGCAACCTTGGCATGCATATGTGTGCGATGGTATTCATAGATTCTGATGCCATGTTTGAGTAATTGCGGGTAATACGACTGCGCTACGAGATCTTGTAATTCAAATTCTCCCACTCCAAGTAAGATGCGTACATCAACGCCGCGTTTGGCTGCGTTAATGAGGCCGTAGCGTAGGCGTCGACCGGGCGCAAAATAAGGATTGGCGAAATAGGCGGTTTGCTTGGCTTTGCCGAGGGCTCGCAAGTACGCCCGTTGTATGCTGAAACGATGCCGTAAATTGTCTCGGAAAACGATGGCGGCACTTTGTCCTTGGCCTTGCTGTGCTTTGGGAAGACGTCGTAATTCACGCGCCAGCAAGAGGCGGTTGATAAACGGCATCTTCCCAAGTTTGAGCCATTGCGCAGTGATTTCCTTGTGTAGGCTGATGGCGCAAGGGCCGAACAATTTCACTGCAAAGTCCCAACGTGGGAAGGGAAGTTCAAGGCTGGAATCGTGATCAGATCGAAAGTCATCGATCACATTGATACCACCGATGAATGCCAATTCGCGATCGATCACGCATATTTTGCGGTGTGTGCGGGTGAGACCACGTTTGAACCAAGCGTTAAAAATACGACAGCCAACGCCAAGCTGCTGAAATTCTCGCACCCACCTTTGACATTGCTCGTCACCGGTACCAACCCAATCGATGATGACATGTACTTGCACACCTCGGGCGGCCGCTTGTATCAAAGCGTTGGCGATTTCTCGTGCGCTATCATCGCCAGAGAAGATATAGGTTTCAAGGTAGATTTCTTGCCGTGCTTCTTTGATGCTTTCGAGCATGGCGGGGAAGAAGTTCTCTCCGGTGTGTAGGAGTTGAAGATGATTGCCGCTCTCGTACAAGATTTTCGCCATTACATTGAATCTCGTCGACTAGTTTAATAGCTCAAAGTGATTGAGGCTGAGGTCGACGATCAATGGAATATGATCCGACAAGTGTTTCCAAGGCTCGCCGCGCATGATGGTGGCATTTTCTAATTTGAAGCCGCGTAAATAAATACGATCGAGGCTAAGGCAAGGCAGCCCTGCGGGGAAAGTGCGAGCATGCTGATGTGGTGCGAGAGGCTTGAGAGCTAGACGAAGGCCGGCCTTAATACGACTTTCGTCTTGTACGCTTTCAGCGGCGTGATCAAAGGCCTCGATCACATTGAGTTCCTTGTAGAGTGTGTGGCTTAGGCGTTGACTCCAGTCATTGAAGTCACCGGCAATAATTAGGGGAGATTTAGCAGGGACGTGTTGCTGCACTTGTTGAATGAGGCTTTGGATTTGCCGACGACGGCTGGCCGCGAAGAGGCCGAGATGCACCACAAAGCAATGCACTTCCCATTTTTCGATTTCGACCACCACGTGCAAGATGCCACGTTGTTCGTAAGCGTGATCAGAGACATCACGATTTTGCCAAGCTTTAATAGGGTGTTTACTCAAGAGTGCATTGCCATGATGGCCGTGCTCGTAGATCGCATTCATACCGTACACACTTTGATGCGTGTCTCCAGCCAGAAATTCGTGTTGTGCTTGCTCCGGCCACGAGGTGTGTTTTGCCGCATGATGATCATGCTGACCTTGAACTTCCTGCAGAAAAACGATGTCTGCATCTAGGGTTTTGATTGCTTCGCGCAGTTCGTGGATTCGCGTTTTGCGACCAAAGGCGCTGACACCTTTGTGAATATTGTAAGTCGCAATCCGTAGTTTCATAGTGCGCTTTCTTAGTACCGTATCGATCGTCGGCGCCGCGAGGTCTCAGCAAGATTCTGTAAGTTTAAGCAGTGTTCAGTCTTTGTGATAGCTGCAAAATCGCTTCGGCATTCGATGGAGAGAAACACTGATCCGCTGCTTCGGCCATCGGTAACCATTGATATCGCAAATGTTCACGTGGTGCTAGTGTAACGGAAATGGAGCGTGGCACACACAGTCCGAACACATGTTCTTTGTTATGTGTCACACCCGGCGCGTAACGATGGCGCCAGACCGGATAAATTTCGTAAATATTGGCGAGCCGCCAATCGCTTAAGGGGAATTGAATGGCGTCGATGCCGGTTTCCTCTAGAACTTCACGTATCGCAGTTGATCGAAGTTCTTCGTCTTCACGATCCTTTGAACCCGTCACCGATTGCCAAAAGCCTGGTCGATCAGCCCGCTCTAGCAATAGAACTTCTCGCTCTGAGGTGTAGATTACGACGAGAACTGATTCGGGAATTTTATAGGGCACGATAGACAATGAGCAAAACACGAAACCGTCAGTATAACGGTTTCTGGATGCCTTAACTTTTGCGCCGCTGCCAGGAGCTGGGTCACATGGCAGTGATGTAAAAAAAAGCAGACCGAAGTCTGCTTTTTCTCGTCGCTCATAGCTCATTGCTTATTGGAACACTTAAACGACTTTGGCTTCCGTTGCACGCAAACGAATATGCAATTCTTTCAATTGCTTCTCGTCGACTTCGGATGGTGCCTGTGTCAATAAGCATTGTGCACGTTGAGTTTTCGGGAAGGCGATGACGTCGCGGATCGATTCTGCGCCGGTCATCATGGTGACGATACGATCGAGACCGAACGCTAAGCCACCGTGTGGAGGTGCACCATACTGCAAGGCATCGAGCAAGAAGCCAAACTTCAATTGCGCTTCTTCTGCACCGATATTCAATGCGCGGAATACTTTGCTTTGTACATCGGCACGGTGAATACGCACAGAACCACCGCCGAGTTCCCAACCATTCAAGACCATGTCGTAGGCCTTCGCGATACACTTGCCTGGATCGCTTTCCATCAAATCTTCATGACCATCTTTTGGTGCTGTAAATGGATGGTGAACCGCTGTCCAACGATCGTTTTCTTCGTCGTGTTCAAACATTGGGAAGTCGATCACCCACAATGGCTTCCAAATGTCTTCGAACAAGCCGTTGGCTTTGCCGAATTCGCTATGACCAACTTTGACGCGCAAGGCACCGATGGCATCGTTAACGATTTTTGCTTTGTCGGCACCGAAGAAAATCAAATCGCCGTTTTTGGCACCAGTACGTTCTAAGATTTGCGCCAAGGCTGCATCGTGCAAGTTCTTCACGATAGGCGCTTGCAAACCATCACGGCCTGCTGCTTTATCGTTGACCTTGATGTAAGCCAAACCTTTCGCACCGTAGATGCGAACGAATTGGTCATAGGCATCGATCTCCGAACGCGGCATGCTGCCACCGCCAGGGATCAGCAAACCAACCACGCGGCCATTTGGCATATTCGCAGCGTTTGAGAAGACTTTGAAATCGACATCCTTCATGACATCGGTCAATTCGGTGAATTGCAATTTGACGCGCATATCAGGTTTGTCGGAGCCGTACAGACCCATGGCTTCAGCGAATTGCATCACTGGGAATGGATTTGGCAAATCGATGTCGAGTACGTTTTTGAACACACCACGAATCATGCCTTCAAACATATCGCGAATTTCTTGTTCGGACATGAAAGAAGTTTCGCAGTCGATTTGTGTGAATTCTGGTTGACGATCGGCACGCAAATCTTCGTCGCGGAAGCATTTGGTAATTTGGTAGTAGCGATCAAAGTTCGCCACCATCAACAATTGTTTGAACAACTGTGGTGACTGTGGCAGAGCGAAGAAATTGCCGGCATTGA
>CAYWNE010000076.1:0-18116 GCA_964459555.1 uncultured Burkholderiaceae bacterium
AGCAAAACATTTACCGCCGCTCGGAATTTTAATGGCCGTCGAGCTTGTATGTTTTCGCCTTTACCGCATGTAGCGACGCCAATTGTGCTAGGCAAAAATGGGGAAGAAGAGAGTCAGATGTTTGAGCGTAGCGAGTTGCTGACTCTCCCCCATTTTTGACTTGCGCAATTGGGAACCCGAAGGGCGGCGATACCTGCGTCGCCTTCTTTTGCTTACTTTTCTTGGCGAAGCAAGAAAAGTGAGTGGCTGCCGGGCCACCCCCGGCCAGTAGACTGCGAGAACGACAAAAGGAAAAACGTTTGGAATAGAAGTACGTAAGTTGGAATGAGAAGTGCAAGAATGATGGACTGAGGTTCCTCTGTTTGTGTCTAGTTATCTCAGATCACGCTCTGAAGCTGCATACGTCAGCAACGAGAAACGAACCCCTCATCTCCCCATCACCTCAGGCTCCAACAACTCCTGCGCCCGGCGCAAACGCTCGCGACTATTACTCAAATGCGTCCGCATCGCCGCACGCGCAGCCTCTGCATCTTGACGCAGTATCGCTTGGTAGATCGCCTCATGCTCGTGCCGTACACGCTGCAAGTAAGCTTGCGGCTCGTCTTCGGAAATCAGCGCGGTGTTGATACGTGCACGTGGGATGATGGTGCGGCCGAGTTGGCTAAGCAGTTCGACGAAATAGCTATTGCCTGTGGCTTGTGCGATCAATAAGTGGAACTGTACGTCGGCATCGACGGAATGTTGTTGATCGTCGGCCGCGCTTTGCATCTGCGCGAGCACGGCGGCCAGTGCTTGTATTTGTTCTTCGCTACGGCGGCTGGCCGCATACCAAGCCGCTTCGGTTTCTAAGCTGATCCTTATTTCGAGAATGTCGAGCACGTCGCGTAGCGTCACCATAGATTCGTGCGGTAGTCCCATGCCCGTCTTGGGAGGGGCGAGCACGAAGGTGCCGATGCCATGACGGGTTTCGACGAAGCCTGCGGCTTTCATCTGCGAAATCGCTTCGCGTACCACGGTACGACTGACGCCGTAGATCTGCATGATTTCCGATTCGGTCGGCAGCTTTTCGCCAGTTTTGAGTTCGCCTTTGCGGATGGATTCTGTGATGTGCTCCACCACCGCGTGCGCTAAATTGCGCGGCTTGCTGCGTTGAGGAATGCTAGAAGCGGTCAGACTACTCATGGTGATCATCAGTGAAATGGATGAGGTTGTATGATAACCGATAAATACTGCGAAGCCTCTCTCAAATTTGTAGTATCAAAAAAATGACTGTGAAATGACAAAAATGCTGACATTTTGCTCATACATCTGTCGTGCTTCGGTGTAAGCTTCTGGGTTTTTACGCCCTACTGATAAAAGAGGAATCAGATGTTAAACAAAACAAAAATGGCTGTGGCGATAGCGACCATCAGCCTCAGCAGCCTAAGCATGTCGGCGATGGCGCAAACCAACGCTGCGACGAAAGCTGTATCAAGAAAAGCCCCTACCGTTGCTGAAGCAGAGAAGTTCATCAAAGATGCCGAAGCGAAATTAGAAAAATTAGGTAATGCCGCTCAGCGTGCTGCCTGGGTATATGAAACACATATCACCGACGATACCGAGCAAATTTCGTCGCAAGCGAACGAACTCGCGCTCGGCGCCGCCGGTGAATTGGCGATACAAGCGCGTCGCTATAACAATCTACCTTTGTCGGCTGAAAACAAGCGTAAGCTCAAGTTACTACAACTGAGCTTGAGCCTCAGCGATGATAAAGACCGCGAACAATACGCCAAATTGTCAGCGCAAATGAACGGTGCGTACGGCAAGGGAAAATACTGTAAGAACCCGAAAGATGAGGCGAGCTGCCTCAACCTCGGTCAATTGGAAGCGATCTTAGCCAAGAGTCGCAATCCAGAAGAACTCAAGGATGCTTGGTTAGGTTGGCACCAAGTCGCCAGCAGCTACAAAGATAGCTACGCAAAATATGTCGAAGTATCCAACAAAGGTGCACGTGAAATGGGCTTCGCTGACACCGGCGCGCTGTGGCGTTCACAGTACGATATGCCACCAGAAGCTTTTGCTGCAGAGACCGAACGTTTGTGGCAACAAGTCAAACCTTTGTACGACTCCTTGCACCAATATGTGCGTTTGAAATTACAGCAAACTTACGGCAAAGCGGAAGTGCCTGACAATGGCCCAATCCCAGCACATTTGTTTGGCAATATGTGGTCACAGTCTTGGGAGAACTTATATCCTATCGTGAAGCCGCAAGGCCCAGCAGCCAATCTCGATATCGCCGAGACCCTGAAAGCAAAAAATATCGATGCCAAAGCGATGACGAAAATGTCTGAGGGCTTCTATACTTCTCTCGGCATGCAGAGCTTGCCAGCTTCGTTCTACGAACGCTCACAACTGACCAAGCCGCGTGATCGTGAAGTGGTGTGCCATGCGTCTGCGTGGGATGTTGACGGTGATCAAGATGTGCGTATTAAGATGTGCATCAACCAGACGACCGAAGACTTCTTGGTGATCCACCATGAGCTTGGCCACATCTACTACGATCTCGCCTACCGCAAACAATCGCCATTGTTCAAAGGTGGCGCGAATGATGGCTTCCACGAAGCGATTGGTGATACGGTCGCTTTGTCGGTCACTCCTGAATACCTACACAAATTGGGGTTGATTAACGAAGTACCCGATGCATCAAAAGACATCGGCGTGTTGATGGATCGCGCTCTGCAAAAAGTGGCGTTCTTGCCGTTCGCCTACTTGGTCGATCAATGGCGTTGGAAAGTCTATTCAGGCCAAGTCAAACCAGCTGACTACGACAAAGCTTGGTGGGAATTACGTGAGAAATACCAAGGCGTTAAACGTCCAGCACCAAGCGCAGCGAACGGCTTTGATGCTGGCGCGAAGTATCACGTCGCTTCCGATACACCGTATGCACGTTATTTCTTAGCGACGATTTTGCAATTCCAATTGCATCGTGCTTTGTGCCGCGAAGCGGGCTATGTCGGTCCATTGAATCGCTGCTCGATTTATGAAAACAAAGCAGCTGGTAAAAAATTCCAAGCGATGTTGGAAATGGGTACGAGCCGTCCATGGAATGATGCTTTGAAAGCGGTATCGGGCGAAGACAAACTCGATGCGACAGCGATGCTCGATTATTTCGCGCCGCTGAAAACTTGGTTAGACGCGCAGAATAAGGCGATGTCTAAATAAGACTTGATTTTGCGAAGTAGGAGTAAAGAGAGGTTCTATGCTTTTTGGAATAGAACCTCTTTTTTTGTGACTATCAAGCCCCTCATATTCTTTATCATTAAGTAAGAATGAAAGCACTCTCATACTCAGGCGCCGCGCTACTAGGTTTGTTCATATCCGCGATCGGGATGTGGATTGCCTACGCGACCGCGAACGACCACTTTCCGCTGATGTTGGGTGGGTTGCTAGCGATTTACCTTCTAGTCATAGGTTTTATTTCGAAAAAGATCGAGGAAGATGAAGAGCAAAAAAATTATTCGATTCTTTTGGTATTGCCGCTCTTCATATTCCTGATGCTCGGACATTTGCTCGTAGCAATCGGGCAAGGCTGGGCTCTTGTCGTCCCTAATTCGGAGGCTTTTGATGAGGCATGCAAAGACGCTGGTGCGACATATTTCAAGCGGTCGAGTACACCCGTGAATTCGATCGCCTTTGATTGGGATTTTGAGAATACATGGAAACACACTAATGGTTTTAGGTCTGTGTTTGGGTCACGTCTGAGTCAGATTTCTGGTGTTCGTCCCGCCCCGATAGGTGAGATTGAATTTATCGAGACACGTATTTCGAAATACGAGGATATTAGAAAACCAGGAAAGCATATTGGGTATAAACGTGAACGCAAGGGGCAGGCCGACGAGATCATTCCAGAATTTACAGCGGATGTTTTAGTGAGTTTTCACGCGCTACCAATTGCGACGAATAGCGAAAAGGTCGAGTCACAACCGATTAAGTATGAGATCTCGATTTTAGACCGACGTACGGGTGAAAAATTGGCGATCTTGCGTTACGTCCTCGATGAAGAAAAACGAAGAGGATGTGGCTTCACCGATCGTGGTGAAATGAGTGAATCGGGATTTATCTCCAAAGCGATCGGGAAGAAATTTGGTTACGACGCACCTTACTTTTAGTATTTACCTTTAGTGCCCGACCTCGAGGGTGTAAAAAATTTAACGGACGCGGCACTGGAAACAGTAGCCGCGTTTTTTTGCGCAGAGGGTTTCAGGCCTCGATCGCTTCTATCACAAATTTCTTTTCAAAATATGAAGTTGAGATGATATGAACTGAGTCGAATCAGATGATACCGACAGTCTCGCGATATGCGTCGGCATTTCGATAAGCTGCATTTTTATGATGCGCTGTCACAATCCGCTCCGTTCATTTTTTTAACGGTGCGGGGTCGAGGAGGGCGATGTCGCACACTTGAGGAGTCTCTATGTCGTATCGTCAGTTTGTTTCTCGTGTGCCAGCTTTTGTTCGCGCTGCCAGTGCTGTGGCGGTGTTAGGTGCTATATCTTCCTTATCTGCTTGTGGTGGCGGCAGCTCTACCCCACCAACACCGATTGCGAGTAATGCCGCCGGTGATTTGGTCAGTGTGCAATCCAATGTGGCCGGTAATACCTATGCCAATACGAGTGCGGTGCAAAAGATTCGTTATCGAATGAAAGCAGTGAATGGTGGATTGACGGAAGCGAATGCTGTTCTATTTATTCCTAAAGGCGTTGCCCCGACCGGTGGCTGGCCGTTGGTGGTCTGGGCGCATGGAACGACTGGGGTCGCTGATGCTTGTGCTCCTAGTCGATCTGTGTTTGCTGAAGATAGTGATGCGATTGCACCGTTATTGAATGCCGGGTTTGCAGTTCTCGCGCCTGACTATGAAGGTCTTGATGCGCCAGGCATTCATCCCTATTTGATCGCGGATAGTGAAGCCAATTCTATTTTGCAAGCGGTGGTTGCGGCACAAAAAATCGAATCAGGTAAGTTGAGTAAGAAATGGGCTGTATTAGGACATTCTCAAGGTGGTCATGCAGCGTTGGCGACAGCTCAACGTGCGAGCGAGGTCCAGTCCGACTTTCCCTTGGTGGCGACCGTGGCATTGGCGCCGGGATCCGATGTGAGCTTAATTACTGATATTGATTTCGCCTCGATCAAAGAGCTGACAGGTAGCGGCCAAGCGCCATTGGCTTGGGGTGTTGCTGGTAATCTGAACGGTTATGGTAGTTTTCTGTTGCATGGTGCCACAGCGATTGCACCAAATCTTGACCTGAACAAGTACGTTGGCGATGATCTGAAACCATTGCTATCCCTCGCGAAGGATGATCGCGATTGTCAGCAGTTTGGCACCGCGCTCGGCATGAAAATCACGAGCTTGGCTGTCGCCGGTCAAAGCCCACTTGATTTCAAAGGGATCAAGGCCGATTGGTACACCAATCCCGAAATCAAAGCCTTGCTGCCACGCACTGAAGTAGGGAAGGTAAAACTCAGCGTGCCGGTGTTTATGGCGCACGGCGATGCTGACATCGATGTGCCCATCGGAGCGACGCGCCAGTTGGAAACGATCATGCGTCAACTTGGAACCAATGTTGAAGTCAAGTATGTAAGCGGCTTGGATCACAACGAGATTGTTTTGGATCAAATGCCTGCCGCGATCAGTTTCATAAAGTCGAAGTGGCAATGACCGACGTTGGGATTTTGAGCTTAGGCCCAAAGCTGTTTGATGTATAGAACAGATAAATACGAAGTTGATTTTCAAAGTATCGGTGGAGAAATCAGAACATAAATTGATATAGTCAATGTGTTAAAGAGTAGAACGCGGCACTGGAAACAGTGACCGCGTTTTTTTATGCCAATGTCGTTGGAGTTTTTCGTTTCTAACACATATTTGTTTCTGAATTATGAAGCTGCAATGACATGAATTGAGTTGCCCTACACAGTACTGCGAGTCTAGTAAAACGAATCGACAATTCAAGAAGCTGCATTTTTCCCTTCCACTGTCACAATCCGCTCCGTTCGTTTTTATTGTTAACGGTGCGGGTCGAGGAGGGCGAAGCCGCACAATTGAGGAGTGTGTATGTCGTATCGTTTCTTAGTTTCTCGTGTTCCTAGCTTTGTTCGTGCTGCGAGCACGGTGGCGGTTTTGGGTGCTTTGTCTGCGTGTGGTGGTAGTTCTAGTTCGCCCACGCCGAAGGCGGTGGAAACAGCCGGTGATTTGTTGAATTTGCAGAATGTCGTTGTAGGTAATACTTATACAAACACAAGCTCTGTGCAAAAAATTCGTTATCGTATGAAGGCTGTCAATGGTGGCCTGACAGAAGCGAATGCGATCTTGATGCTGCCGAAAGGCGTGGCGCCAAGCGGTGGTTGGCCATTGGTGGTATGGGCTCATGGCACAGTTGGAGTTGCGGACGCATGTGCACCTAGTCGCACAGTGTTTGCGGACGATAAAGAAGCGATTGAACCTTTGTTGAATGCGGGATTCGCGGTCCTAGCGCCTGATTACGAAGGGCTTGACGCACCTGGATTGCATCCGTACTTGATTGCAGATAGTGAGGCTTACTCGATTTTGCAAGCTGTCGTCGCAGCTCAGAAAATTCAACAAATAAGTCTTACAAAAAAATGGGCCTTGGTAGGGCATTCTCAGGGCGGCCACGCGGCTTTGGCAGCCACTCAACGAATGAATGAGATACAGTCTCAATTTCCCTTGGTGGCGACAGTGGCATTGGCGCCCGGATCGGATGTGAGTTTGATTACCGAAATTGATTTCGCCGCAATTAAAGACGCCACTGAAGCAGGAGAGTTGCAGATCGCTTGGGGCGTGAACGCAACCTTGAATGGATATGGGAGTTTTTTACTCAATAGTGTCCAGACAATCTCACCGAACTTAGATTTGAATAAGTACATCGGAGATGATCTCAAACCAATTTTGCCATTGGCAAAAGATGATCGTGACTGCCAGCAATTTGGTACGGCGCTTGTCACGAGAATGACAAACATGGCTCTCGCAGGTCAAAGTCCACTCGATTTCAAAGGCATCAAAGCTGACTGGTACACCAATCCAGAGATCAAGACCTTGTTAGCCCGCACCGAAGTTGGTAAGGTCAAACTCAGCGTACCTGTGTATATGGCACATGGCGACGCCGACATTGATGTACCGATAGGCGCGACGCGTCAAATGGAAATCGTCATGAAGCAATTGGGAACCAACGTCGAAGCCAAATATATGACGGGAGTGAATCATGATGAGATTGTCCCAAATCAAATGCCGACTGCAATCAGCTTTATCAAGGCAAAGTGGTAGGGGAAAGTAAATGATCAGTGCTTTTTCGTGTGTAGATTTTGAAGAAAACATGAAGGAAATGCACGTCTAGAGGATAATTCCTGAGAGCTCTAAGAGTCCCTCAGGAATTTTAGCTTGTAATGTGAACTGGCTTGCGGAGTGAATAAAACTTTTGATAGCGTGAGCTTTTCAGTTGCATCAGCTAAGGAGGCGATAGCAAATTGTGCCTAATAAGGATCTATGTGTTGAATCGAATGGGTCATGATTAATCAGAAGTGAGTTTCTAACTTCTCTTGGGTACCTCAAGCTTTTGGAACGACGCGCATTGATAGATGTGAGCTATTTGGATATGTGATCCTTTTCTTGCCATTGTTCTTCGATCAGAAGGATTTTCTCCTTATTCCATGCGGTGATTGCGACGAAATGTGATTTTCCTCTTGCCTTGTTTTGTGTCGAAACTTCCGTTGCTGTGTACGAGTAAGCCAATCCATGTTCTTCTTGCGCTTTTTTGATTCCCTGTTGCGCAATAGGACCTGTGAGATCAGTATAGATATTCCAAGTTAGAAAAAGAGCGACGCACACGCCAATCAATTTCGGGCGAAGATAAATGAAACGTAACCAATTCGCAGGCGGTTCGAATGCCAGTATTTTTGGAGTGCCAAGAACGCTTATCGCCCAGCCCAAAAGAGCGAATCTTACGACAAAGAAAAGTAGATATCCCGAGCTATCTAGGGGGAAAAGTTGGAATTGCGTTTGGCTCAAGTCCCAAGGTTGAATTAAGAGGAAATTAAGAAGGGTCAACAGGATTGATCCCGGTATGAAAGCTGTCGCAAAAAAACGAAATGTTGCTATTGTTTCGAGCTCTTGTTTTTTTAGCCGGATTAGTGAAGCTCCAGCAATAAAGGGAATGAGATCAAAAATAAATCGATCAGTACCGAATTGAAAGAATAAATTCAGAAGAAAATAAATCGCGATGAAAAGAAGAAATGACACGCCTATTCGCTCGGCGGCCAACAAATCTTCTGATAGCTGTTGAGAATCGTTGATGTGGGATTCTGGGGCGATGCGATGTTCTCCGCGTTCTCGACGATGTTCTCCGTGTTTGAGACGACGTTCGATCTCGGCGACACGCTCGGGAAATCGTTCTTTATCTATGTGAAGAAGAACACTTTCTAGTTGATCTTTTGTGTACGAAGCAATGTCTGGCGGATTATTCATGCGTGTTTGGCGTTTTCAAATCTGAGTCGAATAGCGATCGCGACTACTGAAATCAATCAGTAGTCGCGGTATCGTACTAAGTTTGAAAAATTACTTTTTCAAGTAAGTATTCATCCAATTCAAGACCGTGTGATGCCACAACAAGGAGTTGGCTGGCTTCAAGATGTGATGATTCTCATCTGGGAAGGTCAGCAATTGGCTCTCAATGCCACGACGTTGTAAGGCCGTGAAAGCGCCGAAGGACTGTGCGCTTGGCACGCGGAAATCCATTTCGCCTTGCGTTACCAACATCGGAGTTTTCCACTTCAGGACATGGGCTGATGGATTGAATTTCTCGTGTTTCGCTGGTACGTCAAAATAAGGGCCACCATTTTCCCATTCAGTGAACCACAATTCTTCGGTCGTGTAGTACATCGAACGTGTGTCGAAAATACCGGCGTGATTGACAATGCACTTGAAGCCATCATTCCAGTTGCCCGCGATCCAGTTCATCATGAAGCCGCCATACGATGCGCCGAGGGCGCAAGCCTTGCTACTATCAACCCAAGGGAATTGTTTCGCTGCGGCGGCCATGCCGAGTTTCAAATCGACCAAAGGTTTGCCACCCCAATCTTGACTGATCGAATCAGTGAAGGCTTGACCATAACCGAGCGAGCCATGGAAATCGATGAAGACCACGGCATAGCCTGCACCGGCATAGACCTGTGGATTCCAACGATAGCTCCAGGCATTGGCGAAACTACTTTGCGGACCACCGTGAACGATGAATGCGACCGGGTATTTCTCACCAGCTTTGGCATTCCATGGCTTCATCACGTAGCCATACACCTTTTCGCTTTTGGCACCAGCGTAGGAGAACTGTTCGTATTCACCAAAACGTACATCCGCCAGAGCTTGTTTGTTGACTTCGGTGATTTGCTTCCAGCTTGTTTTGCCTTCTTCGCTAACGAAGAGTTGCGCGCCTGAACCGAGATCCGCTTTTGCGATGACTTGAGTTTTGCCCCGTACATCAAAGCCAGCGACCGAGCCTTTGTCTGTCAAAGCCTTCACTGCGCCAGTGGCGACATCAACCGCAAACATACGCATTTGGCCGAGGTCGAAGGCATACGTGTACAAAGTTTTGCCGTCTTCGGACCACGCGAGATTGCTGGCGGAACGGTCCCATTTTTCAGCAATCGCACGCTTCTTACCGGTCTTTACATCGAGCAACATGATTTGGAAACGATCGGCTTCGAAGCCTGGACGTTTCATTGCCAAATAAGCGAGAGTAGAACCATCTGGTGAGAACACGGGTTTGGCATCCCACGCTTGATTTTCAGCAGTCAAATTTTTAGGTGAAGCACCGCCAGCGGCGGGTACTTCGAAGAGGTCGAAATTGGTCGACCATGCTTCGGTTTTACCAGCGATACGTGCAGAGAACACGACACGTTGCCCATCTGGCGAGAAGCTGTAATCTTCTTGATCGCCATCCGGTTTGGAATGCACGTCGGCTTCTAAACTGCCAGATAAATTCGCGACGGCGTTGCTGGCAACGTGGTTAGCATCGAGCGCGCTCGAGAACAAGACATTGCGGCGACCATCCGCCCAAGTATCCCAGTGACGAATAAAGAGTTTGTCGTGAATGCGACCGGTCGCTTTGTTCTTGGCTTTGCCTTCGAGACGATCTTTTGTGCAAGTCAAATCAGAACAATCGCGGAAGACTTCGATCGACATCGCGATACGGTTTTCAGTTGGAGAGACTTTGTAGCTCTCGACATCGAGCGGCAAGTCCGTTACTTTTTGTGCTTCGCCACCAGCAATCGGCAAACGCCACACTTGACCACTGCCAGAGCGGGTCGAGACAAAGTAAATCGCATCGCCTTTCGCGGACCACTGTGGCCCAGAGTTGTTGCCTTCATTATTGTTGGCGACATTGGTTAACTTCTTTGGCGTCGCTTTCGCATCGGCCAAATTGATCATCCACAAATCCCAACGACCACGATTTTTTTCGAGTTCAGTGGTACGCTGTGCATAGACCACCATCTTGCCATCTGGTGAAACTACCGGTGTGGCGACGCGATCCATCTTGACCAAGTCTTCAACGGTAAAGCCACGTACCTCGGCTTGTGCACTGAGTGCTGCTAAGCCGCTTGCCAAACTAAAACTCAAGCCGATGGCGCTGGCGATTGCGAGTTTTTTCAATTTCATGAAATCTCCTTTGAGTGGTGTTGTTCGTTCTATTTCTTGTAGTGGGTGTGCCCCAATTTCAAAAGCCCTCGCATTGTAGCGCTTGTGTTTTCATTGTGTTTCGTTTGTGCCTGACTTTTTTGATATGGATCGCCTCTTACCAAGAAAACTGTGTCGAAAGCTGATGGGGTGGCGATGACCGCGCCAGCAAATTGTGATTGTCTGATTCGCTCTCTTGCTAGAGAAAGCAACAGTCTTTTGGGGAAGTCATAAGGGAAGCAATAAGAAATGTTTGTAGATATGAGATTTGGTGTTATAGTTAACTACAACACTAAAGCATACATGTATTGGGGTTTGGTGTTTTTAAAGGCATTGGTAGTGACCGGAGGAAAGGCGAGGTCAAGTATGGCGAACAACTGGCATGACAACACGCCGATTTATCGGCAGTTGAAGGAGAAAGTGGTGCAGATGATTTTGCAGGGGCAATTGCGACCAGGCGATGCTTTGCCTTCAGTGCGGCAGATCGCCGCTGATTTTCAATTGAATCCGATTACGGTTTCGCGCTCCTATCAGGAATTGGTCGATGAGGGCATTGTTGAAATGCGACGTGGTTTGGGGATGTTTGTATTGGAAGGCGCCAATGATCGACTTCTACAGAGTGAACGACAACGCTTTTTAGACGAGGAATGGCCAGCGATGGTGAAAAGAATGAAAAGCCTTGGTATCGAACCAAGTGATTTACTAGCTCGTAAGAATAAAGGGGAGGCATGATGCCTAACATCATTACTGCAAGAGGTTTGCAAAAATCGTATGGCAAATCAGTTGCGCTTAAATCGTTGGATTTTGCGGTCGAAAGTGGCCGTATCTTAGGAGTGATAGGCCCGAATGGTTCTGGCAAAACGACGCTGTTAAAAGCCATCCTTGGTATGACTCCGTATCAGGGCGAGTTGTCGGTATTGGGCTTCGATCCGACCACACAGCGCGACGCGTTAATGAATGAAGTGTGTTTTGTCGCAGACGTGGCGGTGTTGCCGCGTTGGTTGAGCGTAAGTCAAGCAGTCGATTTTGTCGAAGGAGTACATCCGCGATTTAATCGAGAGAAAGCGGAGCACTATCTTGCAGCGACCAAATTGCAGGCGGGCATGAAGGTAAAGGAAATGTCCAAAGGGATGCTGGCACAGCTGCATTTGTCTCTAGTGATGGCGATCGATGCAAAGCTCTTGATCTTGGATGAGCCGACCTTAGGACTCGATATTATGTACAGCAAGTTGTTCTATCTACACTTAATGGAAGACTATTTCGATCACGAGAAGACCATCATTATCGCCACACATCAAGTCGAAGAAATTGAAAACATTTTGTCAGATGTGATGTTTATTCGTGACGGTGAGATTGTCTTGCAAACTGCGATGGAGGGTTTGCAGCAGCGTTTTATGACGGTTGCTGTGCGTCCAGAATGCCATGCTCAAGCACTAGCTTTGCAGCCTGTCGCGCAACACAAAACGTTTGATCGACAGATGATGCTGTTCGATGGTGTCGATCAAGCAAACTTACATGACCTCGGTGAAATTCAACTCACGAGTCTCTCCGAAATTTTTGTACAGATGATGAAAGGGAGTTACCAATGATGAGCGCATCAATTGAGATGGGGAGCGTCAATACAAGAGCCACTCGAAAACCATATACCCCCTTGCGTACATTGAAATTTTTAGCTTTGCGCGAATATTGGGACTTCAAGAATCTATTTGTTGTATTGCCTTTGGTGCTGAGTTTCGTACTCTTGATGTTTTTTTCGTTTGTTTTTGTGAGCATGATTAATCAGCCGATCACATCTAATGCACAACAAAGGTCAGGATATTTGGTCAGCGTTTTTGTTACAGGGAATATTTTCCCGACGATATTCATGTGGCTAAGTTGGACTTTGGCTTTTGTCAGTTTTTACTACTTGATGTCCGCATTGCAAGCGGATAGAGCTGATCGTAGCGTTTTGTTCTGGAAGTCCTTGCCGATTGCTGATTGGGAATTGGTGTTGTCAAAGCTAGTTTTGCCGCTGATTGTCGCGCCGCTGATTGCATTTGTATTGAGCTTACTGTCTTATCTGATTCTCGCGGTGGTGATAGGCATTTACGCTTCTTTGCATGGTTTATCGGTCATGGGATCAATGCTGTTTCAGGCGCAAACTTGGAGAGAGCCTTTTCAAGTCATGGCGACATTGCCGATTTATGTATTGTGGGCTTTGCCTACGGTCGGTTGGATCTTGATGGTTTCCTCTTGGACCAAATCACGCGTTTTTCCGTGGGTATTGGGGGCTCCATTGTTGGCTTGGTTGATTGTGGTGTTTGGCAATTTTTATTACAAGTTGAATATCGATATTTTGTGGTGGTCGGTCAATACATTCTCCCGCTTGGTCGGTGGTTTGTTTCCGGGTATGTGGACTTTAATCGATTCAATTGAACCGCAAACTTTGGTCGATTCAATTGAACCGCAAATATTCGCAAGTGAAAAACGTAATTTGTTTATCTTGCAAAGTGTGTATCAACAGGCGTGGCTAGAATTAGTTGGATTGCGATTGTGGCTAGGAGCTTTGAGTGGTGCTGTTTTTATTTCAGTGGCGATCCGTTTGCGCCGCTATGCCGATGTGATTTGATTTTTGAGAAGGGAACATCAGGTGAAGGTAGAGGTATGGTCTCTGCCTTGTGTAGGCTGGTTTTTGTTGGTGTCGGCGTGGAGCGAGCACGTGTGTTCCCTTGGGCAATTTGTATGCCGATTTCAACCCAATTACGCGAATACAGCAGGAATGAACTTTATTTCGCGAGTTCTTTTGCGTATCACGAGTGGAAATTTGCCGGGTAGTTGGGTAGTGCAAGTACCGCCAGATTTGTTGCAGAAGTTTGATCCCAAACTGGAACTCGGACTTTTTTCTCCCCATGTCTTGACGGAGAGTGCTTGGTATTGCGTGCGCGACTTCTCACTTCTCTTTGGAGCGATGGCAGGCATCATCATGATCGCTCTGGCTATCAGACGTCGGCGATATAGCGATGTACTTGCTTGATGGCAATGATTATTTCTCGTCCTCTTCGAGGGAAGCTTCGTCCTATGTTTTTGATGTTTCATCGCATGACAGCCTAAAAGAAAAAAGGCTGTGTTATCATAAATTTAATCAAAAAAATACTTGGGACTTATGCAAATAGAGATGTTGGGTCGTTTTGCTCTGTGCATTGTGTATTTGTACTGGGTCAGCTTGGTTTGAATGGGCACCGTCGAAAGGGCTAGGCCATGACGCGGTGAAGCTTATGAAGTTAGTGTTTGTTTTTCCTTAGTAAGAGTTTGATCACAATAAAAAACCTTCCCGATTTAGAAGATAAAGAGGGATTCTATTAACCAAGAAATGGGGTTGTTCATGAAACTAAAACCAATTTGCCTCGCAGTCGCGTTGGCTCTGAATTTTGCTAGTTTGCAGGCGCACGCTGAAGACACGAAAGCGGCTGCGAAGCCAAGTGCGAAGGCAACCAAGGTCGCCAATGCAACGCAGTACACCTCGGTCGAAGGTATCACCGAATATCGATTGGCAAATGGTTTGCGCGTACTTTTCGCGCCAGACGATTCCAAGCCAACAACGACGGTTAACGTCACCTACTTGGTCGGCTCTCGCCATGAAAGCTATGGCGAAACAGGGATGGCACACTTGTTAGAGCATATGCTGTTCAAGGGCACCAACACCAGTGGCAATTTGATGGACCAGTTGAGCAAACGTGGTATGCAATTTAATGGCACGACCTTCTATGACCGTACCAATTACTACGAAACTTTCCCTGCAAGTGAAGACAATCTGCAATGGGCCTTGGGTATGGAAGCCGATCGTATGATCAATTCCAAGATTGCTCGTGTTGATCTGGACAAAGAATTCTCGGTAGTCCGCAATGAAATGGAAATTGGTGAGAACGATCCTTTCCGCGTTTTGTGGAAGCAGTTGGCAGCGGTTTCTTTTGACTGGCACAACTATGGTAATAACACGATTGGCGCCCGTGCTGACGTGGAAGGCGTGAAAATTGAGAATCTACAAGGCTTCTACCGCAAGTTCTATCAGCCAGATAATGCAGTGTTGATGGTTGCGGGTAAATTCGACACCGCGAAAACTTTGGCCTTGATCGAAAAAACTTTTGGCACGATTGCAAAACCAACGCGTCAGTTAGAAAAAACTTGGACACGTGAGCAAGCTCGTGACGGCGTTCGTGAAGTGACAGTGCGTCGTGTGACAGATCAACAAATGGCGGCGGTATTGTATCCAACCGCTCCGGGTAGCCACAAAGATGCAGCCGCTTTGGCAGCACTTGGCGATATTCTGGGCTCGGCTCCAAATGGTCGTCTGCATAAACAACTGGTTGAGTCTAAGCAAGCGGTCAACATTGGCAATATTACTTTCCAACTTGCGGAACCTGGTTATGCAATGTACTTAGCCTTGATGAGTAAAGACCAAAGTGTTGATGCAGCGAAGAAGAGCTTGATCGAGACGGTGGAAGGTCTAGAAAAATCACCAGTGACAGAAGCGGAATTGAAACGGGCGAAAACGAATTTGTTGAACGCCTTGGAAAAAACAATCAATGATCCGCAACGTTTGTGCGTCAGCATGTCAGAGTCCATCGCCTTGGGTGATTGGCGTTTATTCTTCATTCAGCGTGATCGTATCGAAGCTTTGACGTTGGATGATGTCAATCGCGTAGCGAAAAATTACTTCAAACAAGACAACCGTAGTTTCGGCCAGTTTGTTCCGGTGGCAGCGCCAGATCGTGCAGTAATTCCTGATGTGCCTGACGTTGCGAAATTGGTTGATGGATACAAAGGTCGCGCTAAAGTGGAAGCTGGTGAAGCCTTTGATCCTAGCCCAGCTAACATCGATAAGCGCACAGAAAAATATAACTTGGCCAATGGTGCGAAAGTCGCGTTGTTGAATAAGAAAACTCGTGGCGAAACAGTGTACGGTAGTTTGGTCTTGCATCTCGGCGATGAAGCGTCGATGTTCGGCAAAAAAGTCGTGTTCGACTTGTCTTCAGATATGTTGATGCGTGGTTCGAGCAAGTTCACCCGCGCCGAGCTCGATACTAGATTGGGCGAATTGAAAGCAAAGATCGGTATCACGATTTCTGGTCAAAACTTGAACGTAAACTTTGAAACTGTTCGCTCGAATTTACCAGCGCTTCTCGATATTATGCGTGAGGTATTGCGTGCGCCTAGTTTCACTGCGAGCGAATTTGATTTGTTGGTGAAAGAAAATCTGGCAGCATTAGAAGGATCTCGTAGCGAACCACAAACGGTAGCTGCTGAAGCTGCAAAAGCGAAAAACAATGCACCATATAAGAAGGGCGATATCCGTTACTCTGAGACTTTGGACGACTCGATTGCCTTGTATAAGGCGACGACTCTAGAATCTGCCAAGGAGTTCTACAAGAACTACTATGGCGCAAGTGCAGCTGAGTTGAGTTTGGTCGGTGACTTCGACGCCGCCGTCGTCAAACCTAAATTGGCAAGCTTGCTTGGCGATTGGAATAGTGCGATGAAATATCAACGTGCTCCGAGCTTAGAGTTAGTCGCCAAAGGCGATGCAGTAAGCCTAGAAACACCAGATAAAGCGAATGCTTTCTACATGGCCGAGCTTCCATTGTCGATGAACGATCAAGCGCCAGAGTATCCGGCAATGTTGGTTGCGAATACTGTGTTGGGCGGTGGCATTAAATCTCGTTTGTTTGGACGTATCCGTCAAAAAGAAGGTATTAGCTATGGCGTGGGAAGTGGATTCAACGCGCCAGCTTTAGATAAGACTGCCTCAATCAGTTTGTTTGCAATGTTTGCACCACAAAACTTAGATCGCCTAAAAGTTGCAGTGAAAGAGGAAGTCGAGGGCTTTGTGAAGGATGGCATCACCGCAGCTGAACTTGCTGATGCAAAACAAGCCTTGACACAAGGTTTCAGTCTGCGTCGCGCACAAGATCAAGCTTTGGTTGGAACTTTGCGTGGTCAGTTGTATCTCGGACGAAGCATGGCCTTCAATGCAGCACTTGAAGCGAAAATTGCAGCCTTGACTTTGGATGATGTGAACGGTGCGATTCGTAAATATGTAAAACCTGAGTTGTTCGCACACTACTACGCTGGTGATTTTGCCGGAGCTGCAAAAAAAGCTGCTGCAAAATAAGCGATTAATCCTTTAAAAGTCGTTTAGAAAGCTCGGTGTCGTAAGGCATCGAGCTTTTTTATTGCGAAATCCCTATAGTTTTGATCTGCTCCTATGAATCGTTTACACTCCCATGTGAGTTCTTATTTTTTGTTCTTTTGTGTTCGCGCGTCGCTTAGGTTTGACTATATTTTTGGATTTGCACTTTGAGACTAACACTTCCCCGGCAAGGCTATCAGTTGCTTCTAAATGAAAAAGGTGCAGTGAGAGGAACCCATTGCCAGCGATTTACTGTTTCCCGCATTTGTCTTGCCTTAGCGACTTTGCAGGCTTTGCAAATGAGTTCGATCGCCTCTGCGCAAGTAGCGCTGGATTCGAAGCCCTTGTCAGATTCCTCGGCGCTGGTTGCACCTAGCCTCTTGGAAAAGGAACTGAGAAAGATTGAAATCCTTGGTAACACGCAAGTTTCAAGCGCAGTACTGAGTGCTGCGGTACAAAGCTTTATCGGCAAGAAGATTAGCGCAAGTGATGTAGAAGAAATGCGCGTCATTTTGACGAAAGTTTATGTTGATGCTGGCTATATCAACTCTGGCGCAGTGTTCGTGATGCCAACTGATCGCCAAACTGATCGCTTGCAATTTCAAATTGTTGAAGGACGCTTGCTTGAGGTTAGGGTCAAGGGACAACAGGATCTGAATCCACGTTACCTTGAAACACGTTTGCGCGCGGCAGATGAAGTCTTGAATATGAATCTCTTGCGTGAGCGGTTTCAACTGCTGCTGCAAGATCCTCTGTTTGAACGCATACAGAGTCGATTACTTCCGAGCGGCAAACTGGAGGAGGCCGTGCTTGATCTTGAGGTGACTCGTAAGCCTAGCTATAGTTGGTCGATCTTCGCTAACAATTATCGAACGCCGGCGATTGGTGAGGCAGTGCTTGGTGGCGCTTTCACAGCGCGTAATTTGACCGGCAATGGCGATAGTGTGGATCTGCAAATTGCTAAGAGTAGTGGGGCCGCGCCTTATCACCTCGCTTGGAATTTGCCCTTGCCGCAACCAGAACAGGCACTTTCTTTGAGCTGGGATCGTGGTCGTAGTGCGGTTGTCGAAGCGCCACTCGATACGGTTGATATTCATAGTCGTACCAGTGCTCTGGAAATGAAATGGACGTATGCCGTCGTGAATCAACTCGCGCGCCGACTCGATTTAGCTGCCTCATTCGTGCACAAGTTCACGCATAACAGCTTACTCGGTGAGGATTTCTCGTTTAGCC
>CAYWNE010000077.1:0-17767 GCA_964459555.1 uncultured Burkholderiaceae bacterium
AAACGTGGATCGAGGGAGGCGCGATCCAACAACTACAGCATGCTGCCAATATGCACGGCATGCAGCGCGTAGTGGGTCTGCCAGACTTACATCCGGGGCGTGGCTATCCGATTGGTGCCGCATTCCTGACGCGTGAGCTGATTTATCCTGCCTTGATCGGTGGTGATATCGGCTGCGGTATGCGTCTTTGTATAACTGATTTAATCGCTCGCAAGAACGGTGCTGAGCGTTTGCAAAAGCGTCTTGGTAATATCGATGGTGCATTGGCAGACGAATCAGCGTATTGGCACGATCAGATTGCGGACAGTGGTTTCCTCGATACGGGTTTTGCTGACGCACTCGGTACGATAGGCGGCGGTAATCATTTCGCTGAAATCCAAACCATCGATCAAGTGTTGGATGTGAAGCGATGCGCGGCGCTAGGTCTTGATACAAACTATCTCTGCCTCTTGGTACATAGTGGTTCACGCGGTTTTGGTGGGGAAATCTTGCGCCAGCATATCGAGCGCTTTCAGCATCACGGCTTGCCTGCAGATTCGGAAGCCGCAGCACACTACTTTGAACAGCATCAACGTGCTTTGTCCTACGCTGAACTCAATCGCAGCTTGATCCAAGAACGCATGTTGGAACGCCTGCATGCCAATGCCGAAGTAGTACTCGATATTCATCACAATTTTATGCAAGAAGTGAGTGATGGCGAGAACACTTTTTACTTGCATCGAAAGGGCGCCGCACCAGCAGATCGTGGCCCTATCGTCATTCCCGGTTCGCGGGGTGATTATAGTTTTCTGGTCGAGCCAGCTTCAACAGAAGCCAGTGTTGGCATGCATCTTAGCTTGCTTTCTCTCGCCCACGGTGCGGGTCGTAAGTGGCAACGTAGCGAATGTCATGGACGTCTAGCGAATCGGTTTACACAAGATCAGTTACGACGTACACGCTTTGGTTCCCACGTGGTGTGCGCCGATAAACATTTGCTGTACGAAGAAGCACCAGAGGCCTATAAATCGATCGATAGCGTGATTGAAGTATTGTGTGAGGCAGGCTTGATACGTGTCCTAGCACGCCTCAAACCAGTGCTCAGCTACAAAACGGCAGGAGGGTGTTGCTGATGCAAAAAACTCTGATACAGATTAGCGCTGGTCAAGGCCCAGATGAATGCTGCTTGGCCGTGGCAAAAGTCTACCAAGCCATGCAAGTTGATGCGGCGCGACATGGTGTCGTCTTACACGAACTTGAACTTTGTGCTAGTGACCGTGAACAGGGTTTTAGATCGGTGCTCTTGCAGATGGAGGTAGAAGGTGGGCAAGACAAAACTAAGGTGCAGGACTTTTTGCAACGTTGGTGCGGTACCTGCCAGTGGATTTGCGCAAGCCCATATCGGCCACAGCATAAGCGTAAGAATTGGTTTTTCAGTGTACGCCTATTCATGCTCAATGAAACGCTACAGGACTCGGCAATTCGCTATGAGAGCTGCCGTGCTAGCGGGCCCGGTGGACAGCACGTGAATAAAACAGATAGCGCCGTGCGAGCGACCCATCTTAGTTCAGGTCTGCAAGTCAAAGTGCAAACAGAACGAAGTCAACTCGCGAATAAGCGCCTGGCCAAACTTCTGCTGGAGCAAAAGCTTCTGGAATTGGCACAAAAAGAGCAGGCACATACGCAGCAAGAAAGACACTTGACACATTACGCCTTGGAGCGCGGTGATGCCGATCATGTCTTTCGCGATTTGAAGTTTGTGCGCGTTTCAAACTAGGTGTAAGAGGCACGATGTTCGACTCGTTCATCGTCACAATAACGAGCCTCGCAACAATCGCGTGGCGAGGCTCGTTTCTGATATTTAGTTCGTTACCGAAGTGTTATACCAGTAACGATCCGATGCGCTTACTGTGCTGGAATAGGTGCGGCTGTAAGCACCGTTGCCCGGCCATGGGTCGTTGATGTAGAGATAGTTACCGCTATAACCCTTGACCACGACAAAATGACCGCCGCCACCAGTCCATTGCCATAACAAAACGTAAGGACGCTTGGCGTTGATGCGTGCAGTCGAGTTCGATTGCGACAGCACACCCACCGTCGAGGCGCTAACACCCCAGGCATTCAGAATGCTAGTGATGGCGCTGGTGTAGTTGGGTTGATTGGCATTGCTATTCCAGTTAAAGGTGGAATTGCCACAGGCATAGTTGATGCCTAGCGCATAGTTCACTTCCGCGCATTGGCTCGGCGTCTTGCCAAAGAAATTCAATACCATTTGGCTAGAGCCTGCCCAGCACCAATTACTATGTTCTTGCACCCGCAATGGCACGTTGAGATTGTAGCTTTGTGCCAGCGCCGAATTGGCGATGCTGCCTAAACCTATGGCTAGCGCCAAAATAAGTGGACGAATAAATCGTTTCATGAAATGCCTCCTAAGAATGAATGTGTGCCGACGCGAGTTGGCGCGGCATCGTATAGTGATTAGCGTGGTAGGCGAGCGATATTTGCGCGTACCGTGTTTTGCAGGGTAGGCAGAAGATCATTTCCATCTGATAGATTGACGGCATTGGTCGCAGGGGCAGGCGCCATCTTTAGCGTTTCACGCGCCGCAATCAATGGCACGTAACGCGCTTTGCTATTGCTATCTCTCACCTCCATGAAATCAGCCGTGGCTTGATAGATGCGCACGAAACGGAAAGCTTCTTTGCCGCTGTGATTCTGTGCGTTTGCCTGAACATCTTGCGCCAATTTCGCTCCACCAACACCATTGACGACCCATTTGCCGTAAGACTTTTCGAGCTCGAGTAAAGCAACGGGTGCGTTATTGACGCTGACCACAAAATTCCAAATGCCCGTACCAGTCACCATTTGTTCCATAGGACGGCCACCAGCAAGTAAGGTCTGCGGTTGAATTGTACTCACTTCAAAACTTAATCCGAGTTTTGCATTCTTCAGTTCAGAAAGATCATTCACATCGAATGGAAAATCAGCAGGCAAGCTACCGACTTTGAGGTCACGCGTCAGATCGCTAATGACGTTACGCAAACCAAGCTCAGCAGCAGCACGCAGACCTTGCGGTTCACGTGCAGCATGAGCCTGTGTAAGCGCCTCTTGTTGAACGGCTACCGGTTGAATCTTGGCATCAACCGAGGAACTGGCAGCAAGCGCCAGCGTGAGGGTGATGGCAGAAGCCATCGTATTGAGTAAGAACTTCATAGGTTTTCCTTTATTTGAATAATTAAAAATACCCGCTGTCTCCCAACTTCGGCGGGCCACTTCATTACAAAGGAAAACCGTCTAATCACCAGCAACTTAAGAGACAAAGCTCTGATGCATAAATATTGCAAATATACTTTTCAAATATGATTTTTGAGCGTGCAGCGGAGATTTTAGAAATCCCCAATTTTTGTTTGGCAAAAATCCTGTGTGCAAAATAATCGATGTGATTTGATACTTTGGGAGGAGACTGTGTTGATCAAAGTGTTGTCGTGTGGGTGGTACAAAGGCTTTTTGAGTCCTTTGTGCGAGATTGAGCTTGTGACTAGATTGAAGCTAATCTCTTTCTTAGCGAGGGTTTCTTGAACTTAGTCTGATGCTCTGGGGGCACCAGCGCGCTTGGAGCTTAATTTCGGTTTGAGGTGCTATCGGGAGTATCGGACATTAAGTGGATTTGCTCTTTGGAGCGAAGACATTGTTAATCGCCAAGTGACGACTGAACTTTCCAGGTTTCGCTAGTCGAGGTTTGTTCTCGATATTGAAGACCTCCGTTCACTGATTGGATCGCTGTTGCCGAAATCCTGAAGCGGACAACTCTCGATGCCGTTTTTGCCGTTGTGAATTCAGAAAATAGAGCATAGGAAAATTTACTAAGCTTAAGGGGCTCGACAGATCGCATTTGTCATTTCTAACAGTCGCTTGTCATTGTTTCTAGGTTCTGGAATACTTAGGCGAGCTTTATCGTTGAATTGAGTTCACAGCGCGTGTCACACGACCAATCTCTATGCAAAGTTGAGTGACATCAAAATAATTGCATTGTCGTATGCGTTCGAGCTTAGGCTCGCAAAATCTTGGACCTTGGATATTGAGGGAGTCTCGATTGAGGGATTTGCCACGACGTATCAGGGTAGTCTGTGAGAATATTATGTACAGGAACTCCGGTTCGTTGTTCGTGTGAAGAATGGATGAAGTCTAATGCTATCTTGGTTAAAGAAAAAATTCACTTCGGCAAACGTCGAAACTGAACTTGTCAGCACTAGTCAGGAGGCTAGTGGCGCCAAGCTTAATGCACTTGATCTCGGCATCGCCTGTAGGCGCCACGGTAATGCCTTGCTGGAGCAAGGTAAGCTCGAGGAGGCTGCAGCGAGCTATGAGGCAGCTTTAGAGCACAATCGAGAGGATGTCGGCGCCTATATCAACCTCGCCTATGTTCGCAAAGAACAAGGACGGTTTGACGAAGCGGAGAAATATCTGCAGGACGCACTTGTGATTAACCCAAATGAGTTCGATGCCAATTTTCTGCTCGGCAGCGTTGCCAAGGCTCAAGCTCGGTATGATGACGCGATTCAGTATCTGAGGAGCGCCTTGCGTGTTCAACCACATGCAGTGCATGTGTACATGGAGCTATGTCCATTGCTTGTTCGATGTGGTCGAAGAGATGAGGCGAAGGATTGCTTGCGCCAAGGGATCGCCGTAAACGAATCAACTGCGGTGCAGTCACAACTACTCTTTTTCTTAGGTGATTTGCTACTCAAGGAGAGACAATTCGCCGAGGCAGAGGAGTGTTTTAGAAAAGTATTGGCTGCCGGTTCAGTATTTGCCGAACTCCGTTTGAATCTGGGACTTGCGCTCGAAGGCCTAGGGAAGTTCGACGATGCAAGCATCGAATTTCAAGCTGCTTTGCAGTTGAAGGACAAGTATCTTGAGGCGATGTGTAGCCTGGCTAGAATTGATTTACTGAGACAGAAATTTGAAAACGCCCTGTCGAAGTATGAACTGGCACATGCGTGGGCGCCTGATAGTGCTGAGGTACTCTGTGGTATCGCTAACGCGCTTACTAGCTTGAAGCGCTTTCAAGAAGCGATAGTGCAATACGACCGAGCGCTGCAACTCGATGGCAAGCATGTTCAAGCGCTCAATAATCGAGGTATCGCCTTGGGCCATCTTAAGTTTTTCGATGCTGCATTGGCGAATTTTGAGCAAGCTTTGCAGTTGCAACCGGATTTTGCGGATGCAGCGTTCAATTGCGGTAATGCGTGGAGCGAACTCCAGGAAAATGAGAAGGCGATCGCCTGTTATCGACGCGTGATCGAACTAGATCCAGACAAAGCTGCTGCATATTCCAACATCGCAGTTGTTTGTGTTCGCGAGAATCGCTATGACGAGGCTTTGAGCCATTTTGCAAGGGCCATACAACGAGATTCTTCATGGGCGGATGCGCATTACGGGGAAGCGCTTTGTCGATTGGTATTAGGTGATTTTGAAACTGGTTGGCAAAAGCATGAATGGCGGTGGCAGACCGAGCAATTTGCTGATGTGAGAAATCAGTATCCACAAAGCGTATGGCTAGGCCAGCAGTCCATCGAGGGGAAAACGATATTGCTTTACGATGAACAGGGGCTAGGTGATTCGATTCAATTCTTAAGATATGTCAATTTAGTGGCGGACATGGGCGCTAAAGTTCTATTGCGGGTCCAACCTGAGCTAAACAAACTCTTGAGCGAAAATGGCGGTGACTACGTCTTAGTGAAAAAAGGCGAGGCGCTTCCTCCTTTTGATTTTCAATGTCCTTTGATGAGTTTGCCCTTGGCATTTCGCACTACAATCGAAACCATACCAGCGATGCCAGCCTACTTGCGATCGAACCCCGAGCGCCGTGAGATTTGGGATGCTAACTTAGGAAGTCGTACTAAGCCGAGGATAGGTTTGGTGTGGTCTGGAAATACTTCGCACTCGAATGACAAAAATCGATCGATTTCGCTTGAGAAGCTTTCACGAATTTTTACGCAGGATGCACTTTTCGTGAGCTTACAAAAAGAATTGCGAGAAAGCGATCAAAAACAGATTGCAGCAGGGATTGAAATCACGCACTTTGGAAACAGACTGACTGATTTTACAGATACTGCAGCACTGATTGATAATCTTGATCTCGTTATTTCTGTTGACACCTCTGTGGCTCATTTAGCTGGCGCCTTGGGTAAACCGGTTTGGGTTTTACTACCTTTCCGTCCCGATTGGCGCTGGATGTTGAATCGAAATGATAGTCCATGGTATCCAAGCATGCGTTTATTTCGCCAGAATAAAATCGGAGACTGGGATAATGTGTTGGAGGAACTTGTGCGTGAGTTGAAATTGATCACTCATCACTAAGGCGTGTCCAAATTTGATTGATCGATTGGCTTCGATTGTTGAAGTCATCGTGGGCGAGCAATGGCGTCGGCATGAACTTCAAATCCCCTCCGGCAGTCTCGACATCAAGACTGCCGACCTTCCATCTACGCTCTAATTTGTGATCGCTGCAATCTCATCCATCGCTGCCTTCAACGCAATTTTGTCTTGTTGCAGTTGCTCTAATGGTAAAGCCAAAAAGGCCTCAATCCGAGCACGCAAAATGCGATAAGCCATCATGAACGCTGCGTCGATTTCTGCATCGGTGCCGGTGGCGTGAGCAGGGTCTTCGACGCCCCAGTGTGTACGTAGGACTGGGCCAAGATAAGCGGGGCAGGTTTCGCCTGCTGCGCTGGCACAGACGGTGATGACGATATCGGGTGTGGCTGGTAGATTGTCCCAAGACTTGCTGTAGTAGCCTTCAGTGTTGATGCCTTCGCGCGCCAAGAGGGTGAGAGAACGAGGGTGGACTTGGCCTGTTGGTTTGCTGCCAGCGCTCATGGCTTTCCAATTCGGATGCGCAGACGGTGCGAGATGATTGAAGGTCGCTTCACCTAAGATTGAGCGGCAAGAATTGCCGGTGCATAGAAAAAGTACGTTCACGGTAGTGATCCTTGTAGTTGGATTTTCTGCGAAATAAGTTTAGTTTGCGGATGCGTTTTCGCGCGGATAAAACCAGTTGAAAACGAGTAGTGCGACCAGTGCGCCCGCGAGTTGTGCAACGATGAATCCCGGTGCATCGATAGGGCGAATGCCTGCGAAAGTATCACTAGCTGCGCGTGCCAAGCTGACGGCCGGGTTGGCGAATGATGTAGACGATGTGAACCAATAGGCCGCTGTGATGTAAGCTGCGACGGCGAACGGTGTGGTGGCGGGACGAGTGCGCGAAGTACTGATGCTCACAGCGATGAGGCCAAACGTCGCAACAAATTCACTCCACCATTGCGAAGCGCCGGTGCGTACATGGGTCGAGGCAAAAAAGCTTGGTAAGTCGAACATGGCGTGCGCCGCGGCGACGCCGGCAAAAGCCCCTGCGATTTGAACCATCACATACAGCAAAAATAATTGCACGGAGATTTCTTTTTGCAGCGTTGCCATCATCGACACCGCAGGATTAAAGTGTGCGCCCGATATGGCGCCGAACATCAAAATCAAGGCAATCAAGCCGGCGCCGGTGGCGATCGTGTTGGCGAGCAGGGCGATAGCGGTGTTTCCACCAGAAAGATTCTGCGCCATGATGCCAGAGCCGACGACCACGGCGAGTAAGAATGCGGTGCCGAGGAATTCTGCAGCAAGGCGTTTGCTGGTGGTGATAGTAGTTTGTGCTTGGGTCATGTTGGTCAGTAAAGATTGGATGTTTGGACTATTGAATTGTTGGCTGCGAAAAATCGTAAAATTTCAGGCGATTTTTTTGCTTCTACTTGGAGCAGATGGGCTCTTGATAGTCGACACGAAGACCTTACTCTTCTTGGCCGTTGGCGCGCATGATTGTCCACCGCAGCAGCTTTCCGTTAGAAAATCGATGAGCCCGTTCATTACCTCAAAGTTTGCTGAATAGATGATGAATCGCCCTTCTTGGCGCGCTACGATCAACTCGGCATGACTTAATTCTTTGAGATGAAACGATAAGGACGAACTGGGTATCGCTAATTCTTCAGCGATTTTACTGGCAGCCAAACCTTCGGGGCCGGTTGCCACCAATAAGCGAAAAACGGCGAGGCGTGATTCTTGCGCCAGTGCTGCTAAAGCTGAGAGGGCGGATTTGGTTTCCATGAAGTGTTACGCTTTGATCGAGAGCTTGGCTGTTTTAATTCGATAATTCTATATTTATCGAAATGTCGAATCAAGTGTTTTGTTTTGGCAACTGAAGTGGAAATACGAGCAAGGTGCTTCGATTAAGTTATCTGTGAAACGAGAAAGTTCTTGTGTGAATTAGTCGCCGCGCGCAAGATCTTCAAGCGCGAGCAAGAGCGTGGTACGGTGTAGGCGAGAAACTTCTTGCCAAGGAACGCCAGTCAAAGCTGATTCGAGTGCCCACAAGAGATTGAGGCTTGCTTTTGGCCAGATTCGTTTGACTTGCGCGTAGGCCGCGACTGATCCAAGCTTTTGTAAGTCCTCAAGGCTACGAATGCCCGCAGCTTCCAGCATTTCCTGCGATTTAGGGCCAAGGCTTTTGAGTGTTTTCAGTTCAGGTGTTGCCATGATCGCGGTGTACTTTTGAGTAAAGTGTAGCAGTCCATTGTTGGGAGCTCAGATGTTTTTCTTATCTATGTAGCTGGTATTCGACATTGAGCGAGCGTCAGCTTGGATGTCTCTGCTTCCTCTCGCAGCCACTTTGCGAAAGCGCGAACCTTGAGTTTCTTACTGTCGGCTTTACGATGTATCAAGAAGTGTCCGTAGGGATCGCGGCAGCTTTGCGGCAAGGGGCGTATGAGGCTACCTGCGAGTAAATCTTCAATCACCAGCACGTCAAGCGCAAGCGCGATGCCGTGACCAGATTTCGCCATTTCAATCGCCAGATGTTCATGACTATAAAACGGACCTTTTTCTACGTGCTCGAGCATCACATTGAGTTTTTTGTTTGCTAACTTTTCTGTCGGTGCGATTGCCTTGAACCAAGCATGCCAACGCTCGCCTACTTGACCAGTTTGACGATCTGGAGGTAGTGGTAGACGCAAGAGACTATGGCGTTTCAGATCGGTCAAATTTTTTAAAGTGCTGGATTTTGTTTTGTGAACGAGGTGAGGACTGCAAACCGGAAACAGATAGGTCTCGTCCCACAATCGTTCAACTAGCAATTGATCATCTTCGCCATAGCCACCTTGTCCATAGCGGATCACCACATCGACTTGATGCTCCTTGATTAAATCATGGGTCTGGTTTTCGGAAGACAGACGTAAGTCGATTTCTGGATGTAAGGCGTGGAAGCGATTCAGACGAGGCACCAGCCATTTCGCGGCGATCGAGGGCGCGGCGCTAACGATGAGAACCTTGTCATCGGTGTGATGTCCGCTGGCACGCACTAGGGCCGTTTGTAAGCGCTTGAACGAAGCGCCAACTTCTCGCGCTAGTTCTTGCCCGACCTTGCTTAACACGACTAAACGATTGGATCGTACAAACAGTGTGACGCCGAGATAATCCTCCAAGGCGCTGATCTGATGGCTGATCGCCGCCGGTGTAACCGATAACTCTTCTGCCGCCAGCTTGAAACTGCCGAGGCGTGCAGCGGCTTCGAAGGCACGGAGTGCGGCGAATGGGGTAGTGCGGATGTGCGGTGCTTTGGTCATGGTCTCAGTTTAGCAGAACTAATCTGAAACGCAAAAATCATCAGTTGTCAGCTGCCAACCATGCGCGCACACTGCGACACCAAACAAGAAGTAAAACTTATGGAGTAAGTGAAGATGAGTGTGATATTGAATGACTCGCGTTCTTCCCATGCAAAAGGAGGTGAACGCCATTTTGTTTTTGTATTGGCGAGCAGCCGTCGCGGAGGCAATTCCGAACAATTGGCCCGATATGCTGCACGTTCTTTAGGGAATGAAGTTGTGCAAACTTGGATCTCGCTTTCAGACTTTGGTTTGGATGACTTTGTAGACCAACGTCATGAAGGCAATGGTAGTTATCCAATGCCGGAGGGCGCGGCGATGAGCTTGTTGGAAGCGACGATGAAAGCGACAGATTTAGTATTTGTGACGCCACTTTACTGGTATAGCTTACCAACCCTCGCGAAACGCTATTTGGATCATTGGTCGGCATGGATGCGCGTCGAAAATCTTGGATTTGTCGATCGCATGGCGGGTGTACGACTGTGGAATATCACTGTTTCGGCGGATGAAGATCAAAGTTTCGCCGATCCATTGGTGCAGGCTTTGCGTCATACCGCAGGATATATGCGCATGCAATGGCAAGGGGCTGCTATTGGCTATGGTAATCGTCCTGGGGACGTGATGAATCATCCACCATCATTGGCAAAGGTCGAAAATTTCCTGTCTTCAGTCTAGGTGTGCGCGTGGATTTAATTGGGTCTGAGGCGGAGTGCGGAGACATGATCTATTGAGAAAGCCCAATGAACAAATTAGCACGGAAGCTAGCTAACTTAAAATCGTGTCCACTTGAGTTTTGCATTCAACAAGAGTTAACCGCCATCTTGAGACAGGCGAAAGAATAAGTCAAAGCTGTTTGCTCATGCAAATTGCGCTTTTTATACCAATGTATTTTCCAAAGTTGGGAATCTCTTGATAGCCTTGTTTCAGATAGAACTGCACTGCTCTGGCGTTCACCCGGCGCGTTTCTAGCCATAGTTCGGTATAACCAATTTCCCTCGCCTCGTTTTCGAGGTGTGCTAGAACCGCGCTCCCAGCGCCTTTGTTACCCAGTTTGGCATACATTCTTTTTAGTTCGGCAATGTTAGCGTGAAGCGGCCGAAAAGCACCACAGGCGATAGCATGTCCGTTGGCGTCTCTCGCCAAAACGAAACGAGCGCGAGACGTCCTGACGTCGTTGGGGTCGAATGATTGGCGACCGCTATCGCCAGTGATTTCGGCTAAAGTCGACGAGAGCGCCAGTAATAGCTGTTTGGCGTCCTCGTGTTCTGGGTCCACTTTGCAAATCTCAAATGATCCTAAAGAGGGAGCGAAGATTCGTTTCTTCGTTTCGTCAAGTTGGCTTTGGCCAACGCTAGTCGTTTTCTCAAAACACACGAATTCGTCACGACCTTGGTAGTTACCGTAGTTGTCGATCTCTTTGAATCGATGCTTCAGATAGAACCTGATCGCGTTCAGGTTGATACGCCGTGTTGCAAGCACGAGGCGTCGATAGCCGCGAATACGCGCTTGCTGTTCAACATAATTCATAATTTGACTGCCAGTACCAGGCAAGTTATTTGATGCGAACATTCTCTTCACTTCTCCGGCTTCAAGATCGATTTCGCGCAAAGCGCAACATCCAACTGGAATGGATTCTGGTGATCGCGCAATGACAAAAAAAGAGCGTGAGCTGCAAAGATCCTCTGGCCTGAATGATGATCTTCCAGAACAACCGGTCAAAGCGAATAGTGTTTCCGAGAGTTGTTCCAAGATCCATGTTGCATCTGGTGATGTGGGTTCCGCCAATTCGAGGGTGATGCGGTAAGTGTTATCGTGAGAATTCATCTGTTCGTTCTAATAAAAAAGCGTGAAATATGCTTGGTTGAACTTTAATGGTTGTGGTCAAAAGAGTGGCTATGCGTCTGGCAGTGTTTGCGCGGCTCAATTCAGAACTGTTTGAAGTGTGGTCTTCTGCGAATTGATCACGAGTCTAGTTTGAATCTGAGCGTTTGTTTGGACACGTGCGAAGTCGAACTTCCCCCTCTTCCCGTCGAAGGTGATTCACTAACAATGTGCATGTAGACGGACTTGAGGGGGCGCTACCATTACTCTCGTTTGTGTCGGAACCTATTCGGATGTTTTTCTTTGGCGTTGAAAGAGAATCCAATCACCGAGTTTCCAACCTTGACCGTTGGTATTGCTTTCATATGTCATCTGGAAAAGATCGCTTTTTAATTTGATGAAGGTAAATCGCTCTCGTCGGCGTGCAGTCGCGTCATCGGACGAGATAGTTACTTGTGGCACGTCTTCGAACACCAGTGTGTCATCGCTAAATCCCGTCGATCTAAACTCGCGAATGTTTTTGAAATTATCTACCAACATCATCGTTAGAAATTGGTGATTGCGTTCGACGCCCCAAAATGCAACTGATTGAAATTTATTGGGCGCTTTATCAATATGGCGGTGGATCATCCAGTTCCCGCCTAGCTCTAGATTGAAGCTCACATTTGCTTCGATACGTTTTCCGCTTGCAAATTCGCCTGCGCCCAGCCATTCTCCTTGAAAATAGTCAAACACCTCTGTTGTCGCGCGAGTGATATCAAGCTGAAGCTGCAGGTCAAGATCGAGAGCTAGTGAACTCGTACGAAACGAAGATGGGCTCGCTGTCGCGGGACTTATTCCACTTACTAGGACTGTGGAAATTAGTGTAAGCGTCAGTTTTAAGACGGAGTGGAGTCGTACTTTCATATTTTGATATTTCTTTCTTGGTTTGTATTGGGAAGTGAACCTATCGCGAATAGATCTTTCAATTGAGCTGGAATATTGACAAGTTGAACACTACGTTTATCGAACCTCGTACACCCATTTCGTGAAGAACGTGCTAAGGTTTTTGTGACTCGCACGTTCCATGGCCTTTTGAAGATCCTCGGAGCGTACGGATGCTTGCCAATTTTCATGAGTAAAGAGAGCTAAGCCCTTCCAGAAGGCATCATCGCCGACTTCTAGTCGTAGTAAATGCATGACATACATTCCCTTGTCGTAGACGATCGATCGATCTGCACTACTGGGATGATCCCAATCGGGAAAGACTAGAGCGTGATCTTTTCCTTCGGAGACGAGTTTTAGATATGCCTCCTTCGCAGCGTTCAACTGAGAGTCGAATCGAGCAATACCAAACCTAGATTCCAAAAAAGCCGCGTTGATGTAACTTGCGATACCTTCGTTGAGCCACATTTCTGTCCATGATGCGTTGGTGACCCGATTACCCCACCATTGGTGTGACAGTTCATGCGCGATAAGCCAAATGCCGCTTGGATCCTTCAGTACCCGACGACCATACTTGGCGCTCATTATGGCAAGGCCATCTAGTTCCTGTGCCACACTTGCGTTGACGAGTACTTGCGTATACGACGCTGCAGGATATTTTTTCCCGGATTTTTCTTCATAAAAGCGGATGAGGGCCTTGGTTTCGCCAAATATTGTGTCGATCTCTTCACGCTTAAATTCTGGTGGAAGTAAATAGCGCAATTCGACGCCGGAGAAATTCTCAGAATGGTCGCGGAATACCCCAGCGGCGAAACCATACAGGTAGCATGCGTGCTGCTCGTTCTGTAACCAGGTATATTGAGTTTTGCCGTCTTGTGTGGTGCGGCTGGAGATTTGTTTTCCGTTGGCAGCGATGACATAGTTGGATGGCAGTGTCAATTTTAGATTTAGACTCGCGCGAACTTTAGGATCTGTATCACATGGTAGCCACTCACTGGTATCAAAGGCAGTATAGAGTTGTTGATACTCAGGCAGAAAGTAGAGTCCTTTCTTGGGCTTTCCTTCATAAACGATGCTAAGGGTGTGGGAATCTGCTAGCGCTGCTTTTGAGGTGAGGGTCACAAACAATTGTGTTCCTCGTTTTTCTGTCACTATAGGTTCTCCATCCAATGTGGCAGAGTTGATCGTGAGATCGCCTACATCTAGTTTCAGCTCAGCGCGGGGAATACGGGTGTTCTTGCCAACGGGGGCTACTGCGTTTAGTTGGATGGATACTTTTCCTTCGATACTTGCGGTGTGGATGTCAGGTCTTAGTTCAACATCGTAGTGTTTGATTTGGAACTGCTTTGGCAAGATCTCTGGCAAGCCAGACGTGTCAGAGGAGGCTAGAAGTGTAGTAGCAAGAAACAAGAGCATGGGAGATTGATAGTTGGTGCGATAGTAGAGTTTTGAACTAAAGGTTTCTTGGTGTCAGTCGATTCTTAAACAACTCGATAAGATGCCGCCTCTTTTATATTTTTGCATGAACTTGAGAATCTTAAATTCAGGGTCGTTGGTTTTACGTAGCCTGCAAAGTTCGGCTTGTACTTTAGCGAAAGTGAAAAGGATGTGGTAGACACTTTGGTGTTCTCTTCATGGTCAGAGCTAGCGCGACAGGCTGGAGTTGGATGAGGTATTTTGATTCTAATTGCGCTGTTTCTCGATTGGACCGATTGTTTTCTTTGTCGTTTTTCTGGACGTGTGAAGGCTTATTCAGATAAGTAGTTGCACGCCTATGTGTGTCACGCTGCTTCAGTGAGATTACTTTTTTGCGAGGTGTCCAAGTCCTTCTTCATGAATACACTGAGAGGATGATCTTGATAATCGCCAAAGGGGCCGCATCGGAGGTACATCTGTCGCTCATAAAATCGAAGGGCGATGGATTGGTATGGGCCGGTTTCGAGATATACACAATGGCAACCACGCAGAACACTTTGTCGCTCTAGGAAGTTCAAGAGTTGTTGCGCGATCCCCCGTGATCTGAACTGTGGTTTCACAAACATACGTTTTAGCTCACCGTTCGTGCCCGATAAAACCAGTGCGCCGCATCCCATGGCGACTCCGCCATCGCTACGTGCGACGGCGAAGAGAACGTTTTCCTTCATTAGGCTTTCAATGTCGAGAGCATAGCGAGCTTCCGGCGGGTAGAGTGAATCTTGATAGGCGTCTAATTCTTGTATCAGTGCTAGAACGTCCTCTTGGTTTGGTTTTTCGATCGCTATGGACATAGGTAGATGGATGGGGTGAGCAATGACAGTAATGTTGATGATGAATCGTCGATGCTATTCGAAGGAATCATGCGTCTTTGTGGCAGTGAAAGCGTGGTAATGGATACGGTGGTGATAGAAAAGTATTTAGGCGAAGATGCGGGCGTATTTTTGCACGAGGCGAGGGAGGTTAAAACGAAATGAGTCTACGCGCTAGACACTTTGGTGTGTGCTTTTGAATTAGTTTTATTTCGCTTCAGTAGATGCGAAAAATAGCGTCGAGGCTCGTATAATGCGCGTCTTTGCGATCATACGAACGAGAGCTAAAGATGTACATACCAGCTTATCACCGCGAGACTTCACTGTCCGACCTGCATGGTCTTATCGAAACTTATCCACTTGGAACTTGGATTTGTAATACACAGACTGGCCTCGATGCGCATCACTTGCCGTTTGTTCTTGATAAGACGCAGGGCGAATTCGGCGTGTTGCGTGCTCATGTATCACGTGCCAATGAGGTCTGGCGTCATCTGCTCAAGGATCAAGAATCATTGGTCGTGTTTACAGGGCCCCAAAGCTATATTACGCCGAATTGGTATCCAAGTAAGAAAGTCTCAGAACGTGTTGTTCCAACGTGGAATTACACAGCAGTTCATGTGCGGGGGCAGGCGATTGTGCGCGACGATAGAGAGTGGGTGCTTACGATGCTCGCGGAGTTGACTGAGATTCACGAACTAAAATATGCGCGATGCATGTCTTCTGAACCATGGACCCTCAATCATGCTCCGCAAGAATTTATTGAGCGATTGTCTAAGGCAGTTGTCGGGATCGAAATCCCGATTCGTGCGATTGAGGGGCGTTGGAAATTAAGTCAGGATGAAGCGCATGAGGATAAAATGGGAGCCGTCAAGGGTCTTCGCGATCTAGAAACCCAACAGGCCTGTATTCTGGCAGATCTGGTTGAATTAAAGATTTCTGTAGAGTCGAACGCCTAGCTTTGCTGTGGGCGATGAGACGTTTGCTTCGTCATAGAAAGTTTTTCACTCCTCGAGAAAGCTAAAGTGTAGCAAGGTATCGTCTGACCAGCTTGTGTCGTTAAGAAGTGGATAGTAGCGATAAGATTCGTTCACAATCCGACTTGTATCGAGTTGTTGGTATCGAGAGCCATCGATCATGGTGATAGTGGATATTTTCTTTGCGCTGAAAAAGTCCGCCTTGATTTGTTTGCTTTGGCATGGGCCTCCAGAGAGATTGAAGACTTTCTTCATGATCAATGGCAGTTCGTCTTGTTCGATTGCCCATCTGACTTCGCACTCCAAACGAAGATCTCCGAGTCGACGTACTTGAGCGGGTAGGCCAGGTGTGAGGATCAATGGTCGCCAGAAATATATTCCCTTCTTACGATTGAGGAGAAGATCGGCATTGTCGAGAGCAGCCTCAGGGATGGTAGGAAGAGTAAAACTGTGATCCGGCTCCACTAGGACTCGAGCCCAGTTCTGTTCACCAGCAATTCGAATTGTGATACTACTTTCGTCGTTGTCCGGGACCTTAGCCATGAGTGCGAAACGCAAGTTGGCTTTTGGCGCTAAGTTTCGTTTTTGATCGAAGATGTGCATACCCGCTAGGAAAGCTTTATAGGTCTTCCAATCTGGATCACGCAATGAAGTGATTGTGATCGAATCGTTGCTGACGTTTTGGGCAATCGATGTGGCGCAGAGAAAGTTAATAGTTATGACTAGGGCGCACCCAAGCAAGTAGTGAAAACCACTCTTATGTCGAAAGACATGATGTCGTGTTCTAAAAGTTGGACTATTGTGCATGCTGATTGAGTTAGACATTTTGAATATAGTGTGAGACTAGGTGGTTCATTGTGATCATTGCGGCAACTATAGGAAGAATCTTTACATATGGATAGACACCAAGGTGCTATATTCAATGTTGTGGTTTCGAGGCTCACATTTGGCCCTACAAAGCGGGGCGAGAAAGTTAAGCCTGCGTGCGCGATGAAACTGAAAGAGTTAATTTTTTGAGAAAGTGTCTTATGCCAGAACAAGTTCTGTCCGCGAAGCTAAACGTTCCAAATGTCGGTAAGAATACAGTACGACGTGATCGCTTATTGAATAGACTTAATGGAGCAATGGAGCTTGGTCAAAGGCTAGTTCTTGTGTTAGCGCCCGCTGGATTTGGTAAAACAACCTTGATTTCGGATTGGCTGCGTGGAGCAAAAACACCCTACACCTGGATATCACTGGATAGCGGAGACGGCGATGTTCAGAGCTTTATCTCAAGTATTGTTGCCGGCGCGTCGCGTGAGATAGCATCGATCGAAAACAGTGTCGTTAGAAATAAAGATGGACAATTTAATATCGATGCGACTCTTATAGCTATACTCAATCACATCGAAAATATGGTGCGACCGTATATTCTTGTGTTAGATGATTTGCATTTGGCACAGAAGGATGAGGTAGAGCGTGTGGTTTCCTTCATGTTGAATCATGCACCGGTAAATTTGCATATCATTGTCACCACTCGCAATGCGCTGAATATCCCTTTGGCACGTCTTAGAACGCTTAATTCGCTTGCGGAAATTGATGCTACGGACCTTTTGATGAATAAGGAAGAGACCCGTAATTTTCTGACCGTCAGTATGGGTCTCAAACCATCCCACGACGTCGTCGATCTCTTGCTTGACAAGACTGAAGGATGGGTTGCCGGTCTCCAACTGGCCGCCATTTCTTTGGGAGATGGTGTGAGTATTGAGCGGCTGACCCAGAGTAGAGAGCCTATCAATCGCTCGGTGTTTGATTTCTTGATCGAAGAAGTGTTCGCTAAACAATCAGCTGAGGTCCAAAACTTTCTAATGTGCACTGCGAGTTTAGAGAAATTTTGTCCTTCGCTTTGTGATTTTGTCCTCAAGGAACAAGCACCAGCATCTCTTGAAATCATCAATTATCTGCAGCGTGCAAACCTTTTTGTGATTTCCCTCGATGAGAATTTACGTTGGTTCCGATATCATCATCTGTTTCAAGAGTCACTGCGCATTATGCAGGCTCGTCAACATGGCGCAGATAGAAATTCAGAGTTGTTAGTTCA
>CAYWNE010000078.1:0-2078 GCA_964459555.1 uncultured Burkholderiaceae bacterium
TTTGTAGGGCTTAGCGTTAGCGTACGTGTCTTTGATTTCTTTGTCGTCGATGATGCGACCTGCTTCGAGGTCGATCAAGAACATCTTACCTGGTTGCAGACGCCATTTCTTGATGATGCGCGCCTCTGGAATTGGCAAGACACCAGATTCTGATGCCATCACGACCAAATCATCATCGGTGATGATGTAGCGTGCTGGACGCAAACCGTTACGATCCAGAGTACCACCGATCTGACGACCATCGGTAAACGCCATCGCGGCTGGGCCATCCCATGGCTCCATCATCGCCGCGTGGTATTCATAGAAGGCGCGACGGTTGTCATCCATCATGGTGTGGTTTTCCCACGCCTCTGGAATCATCATCATCATCGCTTGCGCAATTGGGTAGCCAGCCATCACCAAGAGTTCGAGCGCGTTGTCGAAGCTCGCGGTATCGGATTGGCCTTCGAAAATCAACGGATAGAGCTTTTGCAGATCGTCACCAAGTACGGCGGACTTCATCACACCTTCACGGGCACGCATCCAGTTAAAGTTGCCCTTCACTGTATTGATCTCACCATTGTGAGCGATCATGCGATATGGGTGCGCCAATGGCCATTCTGGGAAAGTATTAGTCGAGAAACGTTGATGCACCAAGGCCAAGGCCGACACGCAACGCGCATCTTGCAAATCTTTGTAATAGACACCAACCTGATCCGCCAGCAACAAACCTTTGTAGACAATGGTACGCGCCGACATCGATGGTACGAAGTATTCTTTGCCATGCAATAGTTTCAAAGCTTCAATCGCATGCACGGCGGATTTACGAATCACGTACAGTTTGCGCTCTAAAGCATCGGTCACCATGATGTCTGGACCACGGCCGATGAAGATCTGACGAATCACTGGTTCTTTTTCGCGCACCGTTGGTGACATCGGCATCTCGCGATCAACTGGTACATCGCGCCAGCCCAATACGACTTGACCTTCCGCACGCACCGCACGTTCGATCTCTTGTTCACAGGCCAAACGGGAAGCATGTTCCTTCGGCAAAAAGATCATACCAACGCCATATTCGCCTGGTGGTGGCAAGTCCACACCCTGCTTCGCCATTTCTTCACGATAAAACTGATCTGGGATTTGAATCAAAACGCCCGCACCGTCACCCATCAAAGCATCGGCACCCACCGCACCGCGGTGATCCAAATTCTTCAGAATCAGCAAGCCTTGTTCAATGATGGCGTGCGACTTCTTACCTTTAATATGAGCAACAAAACCGACACCGCAGGCGTCTTTTTCGTTACTTGGGTCGTATAAACCTTGTGCGTGCATACTTTCCTCACTTAAGCCTTGACCGTAGGACAACCGGACATTTCGCAGAAACTCCCAAATAAAGTTTTGAGAAACTGCATATCAACATTAAAAAATCAAACTTGGGCTCAAGAATAGTGCAGTGCAATAGGAAAAACAATAAGAAAAAATGGGGTCAGAGATGTTAAAAACTGGTCTTATTTTGCGACATAATTTATTGGGGACAGAGACAAATAATCTACTCGCTTATTTGCGTACGAGGCAAACAAGCCTTGTACGAGGCGGACATGAAAAAATAAACCAAAGTGGTTTGCTATTCAAATGCTAATAGTTATCAGCATTTCTTCGAATCTGACTGCAAAAACAACGTCGCTTCCCAAAAACTGCTATCCGTCGAAAAAAATTATTTAAAGCACATTTCAGAGAATACCCTAAACTACTAGCCCGAGAACAACGATTGTTATCCTCAGGCAACTTAATCAGTGTTCATACTCATTTTATACAGGGTAGTAATATCGACATATGCACCTTGGGTTCGGCTAGAATAAATAGTCAATCCAATCTGCGCGTCTGAAATTATTATTTCAAACTGAACTCACCTTCTCGCGGTTTGACAATCTTCATCTTCATAACTTCTTCGAGGGCTCCCAAATGCCAACAACTATCACCGGAAAGAGCGGCAATGATGTTCTAATTGCAGATCCCGCAGGATCGACAATGTTCGGCCTCGCCGGCAATGACAGTCTCATCGGCGGCGCAGGTAACGATACACTCATTGGCGATGTCGG
>CAYWNE010000078.1:2178-17686 GCA_964459555.1 uncultured Burkholderiaceae bacterium
TAACGACACTCTAAATGGTGGTGATGGGAATGATCTACTTCAGGGCGATGCTGGCAATGACATCATTGACGCTGGTATGGGCTCTGACGTTGCAGTCTTCCATGGCAACCGTGCCGACTACAAGATCTGGACCGACATCAACGGACAAACCTTCGTAAAAGATCTACGTCCCTCCTCAACTTCGGGTTACGATGGCCAAGACTCTCTCAGGCAAGTCAATATCCTACGGTTTGCTGATGGCGATATCAGCATGATTGCCGCACCTCAGCAAGTCAACTCATCAACCACACAACTCAACGTCGTTTCCAAGGTCGCAGCGCTCACTGATGGTTCTTACGTCATCGCATGGCAAGTCAACCTCTTAAATACTGGAGGAACCTCGGCTGGACCTTTCGTTGGGACCAGCCAGATCTTGGCGCAACGCTATGAAGCCAATGGTGTCCCGCGGGGAACTTCTATCGTCGTCGCAACAGGTACCGAAGGAATTGCTAATGACTATGCGATCGGCGATGTAAGTGCCACTAAAGACGGCGGCTTCAACATCAGTTATAGCCATCGCGAGAGTCCAGATAACACCAGCACAAACAATGTCTTCCTCCAACACTTCGATACCAACGGTAATGCTACTGGAACTAGTACACAACTGAACGCAACGACCATAGGTAATCAAGTCACGCCAAGCTCTGCTCAACTCGAGAATGGATCAACTATCGCTGTATGGATGTCAAATCATGAAGCGAATAACAGCAATGGCATTTACAGCAGCCTCATCGTCAACGGCGTTGTCGGCCCTGAAACTCATATCAATAGTAATGAATTAGGACAGCAACAACGCCCTCTTGTCGCCGCCTTACGTTCCACTAATCAATCCGGCGGTTATGTTATCGCTTGGGACGGCCCACCAGATGGTACGAGTTCTGGTCGTGAAATCTGGATACAGCGCTTTGACCAGAATGGCAATCTCATAGGAGGCAATGCTGTAGTCAACACCACCACTGCTGCAATTCAGAAGTCAGCTGGCATCGCTGGCACTGCAGACGGTGGATTTGTCGTCACTTGGGCTAGCCAGTCAACTGTTGATAATCATTGGAGCGTCATGGCTCAACGCTTTCATGCTGATGGCACCACCAATGGTACTGAAATCCTCATCGACCAGCATTTAGGAACCTTCACCTCCGGCGGCCAACACCTCAATGTTGTCGCGACTGCCGACGGTGGCTTTACTGTTGCCTGGGCTAATGATGCAACCTCCACATGGGCTATTGACCCCACAACCAACCCTGACCCCACTGTCACAACAGGTCAGATTATGGGACGTCATTATCTAGCCGACGGCTCCCCTGCCTCTACCGCATTTACCATCACAACCACCGTTCCTTATGGTGCTTATGATGTCAGTGGCTTAGCTGTCACCACTGATGGTCGCACTATTGTGAGCTGGATGGCCGACGACAATAAGATTTATCAACAAATTGTCGACCACACAGGTAATGCAGAATTAGTATTGTCGACTGCTGCTGAAACAACACAACAACACTTTGACATGCCAATCGGCATGCAAGACTTAACTTACGTCGGTCCGAATACAGCCTACAAACAATTTGGAGGCCCTTATGATGGAACGCCAGGAGGATTTAGTGTTGACAACCCCGGCACGCCGACCGCTGAAGCATGGAATTTGTACTACAAACAAGATAATCCCAATGACTTCATTGAGGCTTACCTCGTTGGTAATGCTGGTGCAAACAAAATCACTGGAGGAACAGGAAACGACATTCTCAATGGTCGTGGTGGCGCAGACACACTCGTCGGCGGCGCTGGCAATGACATTTACCTTGTCGAGGATACCACCGACGTTATCATTGAAGCCGCGAATGCCGGAACTGATCTCGTTTATTTTAAAGGCAGTCAGTACACCCTCGCTAATAACGTCGAGAATCTCACCGTACTTAGCACGGCAAACACCAGCATTACGGGTAATCCTCAAGCCAATACCATCCTCGGCAATAACGGTAACGATACCATCAATGGCCTCGCCGGCAATGACAGTCTCGTCGGCGGCGCAGGTAACGATACGCTCATTGGCGATGTCGGTAACGACACTCTAAATGGTGGTGATGGGAATGATCTACTTCAGGGCGATGCTGGCGCTGATAAGTTCATTTTCGGTCCGAACTCCGGCAAAGATGTTATTAGTGACTTTAATGTTTCCCAGGGAGATAAAATTCAAATCGCCTATGGTCTAAATGGGATTCTGTCTGCGACTGAAGCACTAGCGAAGGTTCACGATATTGACGGCTCTGCGGTAGTGGACCTCGGTGAAGGTGCGCAAATTGTACTCACTGGAGTACTGAGTGCCAACCTAAACAGTAACATTTTTATAATTTTATAAATGATAGAGAGCGAGACTTCGCTTGTTTCAGATTTCCAAATCAAAGGAGGCCTCAAATGTTTGTTAGTTGAAGTATTATCTATATTACTCAAGAATGGCTAGCAATCGCTTCCTCAAGCCTAGAGTCAAGCAAACATAGTCCACCAGCAGCACTTTCGATTTGCAACAGGCCAAGCAAGAGGAATTCCTACATTTTTTCGTAAGCTACAAATTGCTATGCAAAGTTCGTAGAATGCGAGGAAATGTCTTGCTTTCGATTGAAGGATTCAAATAACTTCCTTTCGGCCAATAAATCGTAAAAACTCGACCTCCTGAGCCATGGACCAATGTGAAAAACGAAACAAATTGATGAATGAGTTCACGCAAGAACAAATTCTGGCTATGGGGAACACCATTCATAGTTGGACCGAGGCTCATTACGCGACACACCATGCCATCAAAGGAGATCCTGAATGGGCCGAAAAGCAGCGCATCTTACTGGCCGACATGGCGATGCACCTGCTTCGCACTAGCTTGAATCGAGGAGAACTTGACACACAAGAACTCGCCCGTAACCTATATGCCATTCTAAGCATTTCCGATCAATTTCTTCCTAACCTCAAACTAAAGGAAAATGCGGATCGATTGTACAAAATATCAGCACCTCAAATGACCTAAGCCGTCTCAAGCTTACTTAGAGCCTCCAGGACTAATCCGCCCCCTTAATTCAAATTTCCTTCACAGAAAAAGGGCCTTTCTCAGCCATTTCTTCTCAAAAAAATCACAGATTCCGCATATTCTCGTGATTCCCACGCCAAAATCAGAGATGTATGATGCGTCATATCGTAGAATGGGAAGGAATGAATGATTTACCAATGGCTAATGTATAAATGTCACGTTTATTCGATTTATACAGACTAATACAAAAGAGGAAAAAGATGAAACTGAGTGCTTCCACCGCCCTTCTCGTTGCTCTCGTTCTGTCAGGATGCGGTTCTGTGGAAATGGCTCCGCAAATGGAGTCTGCTAAAGCAAAGTCTTTTGGCGCGCCCCAAAACGGTAATGCTGGTGTTTATATTTATCGAAATAGCTCATTTGGAGGCGCCCTGAAGCGTGATATTTGGATCGATGGTGAATGTTTAGGGCAAAGCGGTCCATTCGTGTTTTTCTACACTCAAGTTCCAGGTGGGAAAAACTATGAAATCGCGACCGAATCAGAGTTCTCGCCGAACATCCTCAACACCAATCTTGAAGCAAACAAGAACTACTTCTTTCGCCAATATATAAAATTGGGAGTTTTCGTTGGCGGCGCTAATATCGAGGCAGTTTCAGAGAACCAAGGAAAACAAGACATTGCTAGTCTCGAAATGGCAAAAGGTGGTAAATGTAGCGGCACCATAAAACGCGATGTAGCCAGCTCCGTGAGTACAACAAGTCCGGTGGATCGAGGAACTTCTATCAAAACAACACCGATTGAAACGTCAAACTCATCGCCAATTCAATCAAACCAAGCGGAACAGGCAAACTCTCAGGCACCAGCCCCAACAAGCACAACGATAAACCAGCCAGTTTCGCAGAACCTCACAAAAGAACCTGAAACGGTAAGCAGCTCAACCGCCACGAATCTGGCTACTCCAATCGCGCCGGCGGCAAATAATACTAAGGTCGAAGAAAAAACCACAATTCAACTCGTCGATTTTGAACTTGGTACATCATCGATCACCGTTGAGAAATTGGCGAAAGAACGTGCTTGCTATGGCGGCAAAGGTGCCGGCCGGGTCAGCCCCAAAGGAGTACGCGAACTTTATAAGATGCAATGTGCTGATGGGCGAGTGCTAATGGCGAAATGCGAACTTCGTCAGTGCACCATCCTCAGTCTTAAATAGGCTATCTTCTCAGCAGCTCAGGTGTAGAGAATGCACACTACACCTGAGATTCCGCTTTCCTCACCTTACCAATCGACTAAGCCAGTCGGAGTCTGCTCTAGCGTGAAGACTTAAGGATCGATAGAGCCCATCAGGCTTTACTGCCCACCAAGTTCACATCCTTAGCTTGGCAAGCACGCATACAGAACAAGCGATTAAGCTTACTCTCGGTAGCAAGGCATCGATTCAAAAATCAATGCCGACTTCAAAATAAACATTACTCATCGGCGGCAGCGAGCCCCATCATTTTTCGCCTTTGTGCGAGCGCAGACGGCTGCTCAATTGTATATAGGCTACCGTCTGGATTCCGCTGCGTACCGTATAACTGTGGTTTCCCCTCAAACATTCGGTTGCGGTCAATTAAGTAAGCAAGATCAAGCTTACTAAACACGCCACGATTAGCAGCATCTTCTGCAAACTGCAAAAACTCTGACCTAAATGGCTTATCAAGTGAGTGCTGTACGATTAAGAACGCCGCGTGAGCACCATCCACCCCCACTAAATCACTATCCGGAAAGCCAAATTCTTTTATTAGTCTTTTTAGATTCTCGCTATGCTCACTTTGGCTCGCGTGGATCTGAAGTGCAAGCTCACGCACCGACGCCTTTTTCTGTGTCATTTCTTGGGCGCTACCACCCGCTGTAGCCGAGCGAAAATCCGCTCTTAAGCTTTGCTCTTTGTTCGCCATACTAAGCAGCTCTGTGCGATAGGCATGGTTAGTCTTTTCATCCATTCGATTCATTGCTACATTTGGATCTTCCCAGTTATGCGAGGCGACGAGGGTCCCAAACTGTTCATTTGCAGACGCCACTGGAATAAGCGACTGAAGGGCTGTAAAAAGAAAAACACTGACAAGAAACTGAAAACAAGACTGCATAAATTGACTCCATCTTGGGAACATAATTGGGTAAATTTGATTGTGTAAGCGCATTGCACAACCCTACTATTCCCGCAAATAACGAGAAAAGTTCCCATCGAAATCAGTACAACTGAAATTGATGTAACTGAGCGTTCAACCTATAATTCGAAGCCTCCGTGCCAATAGCACAACAACAAACTCCGCTTACCCTGCAAATGCAGAGCAACTAGATGCAAGATGGGTTCGCCTTCAGTATTCAAAACGCTTCTAAGAGCATTCCACGAAAAAAAGATGACTTCATCGTATCCCCTCTCAAACACCCGCCCGAAAATCTGGGTCGCGGCATTACTAGCAATTCTCGCTCCGCCAAGTGCTCTATTGTACGTCGGGCGGTCAAGGGCTGCTCTTTGCTATCTTGGCATTGGGCTGGGAATGGTTCTTTGCTTTATTCTGTACAACCCGAATGACGCGACTAAGGCTTTCCTCGGTTTTTTTTATGGCCTCTTATGCGGAACCCATGCCTATAGGATTGCTATCAACTATCCCGATAATCTGCCACGCCCCATTTCTAGCCGCTGGTACGCAATCACTGCTTTTATTTTGCTCATCGTCGGCCTTATCTTCGGAACACGTGCATTTGGATTCGAGATCTTTCACATCAAGTCCAACTCAATGTCGCCGTCTCTCACACCTGGAGATCAGGTAGTGGTCAAGAAATGGGGATATGTCGGCGGAACACGGTGGGCTAACGACAGGATAGGAATCCCACTTCATCATGGCGATCTCATCGCTTTCGAATTCCCACTAGATCGTCGACTCACGTACTTACAACGAGTCATCGGACTACCGGGGGATATGATTGAATACAAGAATAAGGCTTTAAGTATCAATGGTGTTTTAATTCCGACCACAAGAATCGAGACCAGCCTCGCAGCATCTGATTTCGATGATACTCAGAAAGTTGAAGTCTATGAAGAAGCGCTTGGAGGTCATAGGTTTCAGACTGTACGATATGCACATATGCCGCCGATGAATACCTTGACTCCAATGTTTCCCCACATTGAAAATTGCCAGTACAACTATGCCGGATTCAAGTGCAAAGTACCTGCCAAACATTACTTCGCGCTCGGCGACAATCGCGACGATAGCCTCGACTCACGTTATTGGGGATTCATTCCCGAAGACCATGTCCTCGGCATTATCATCAAAATCGTACACTGACTACCGCAGCAGACAGTAAAGTAGCGAAGCGTGTTCAATCTTGAGGTCAACCAAGTAAACTGGCTAGGCATTAGTGCTCAATAGCGGAAATAAGGGCGTACATCGTCTTTGCATTCTGCCTGCAGCCCCACGCTCGCCACTACTTCTCACACTCAAAGGAAGCCTTATGTTGCAGATCTCAAAACCACTCAAAAGAAGCTGGCAACAACGAGCGAATACTATACTCACGCTGTTAGTTCTGATCCACATACTGAGCGCATGTTCAAAACCATCTGAGCCTGGCATGGCCTCAGTTCAAGTCAAAGAGCTCGGAGCTCAGAGCATAAACCGTTACCTCGCATATCAACATCAAGTAGGGCTCGAAGTTGAGGCGGAACGAATCGCCCCTTTGACTAAACAGTTACAAGACAACTGCGCAGCGGCACAAGACGATCACTGCGAGATACTCGAGTCGCAATTAAACACCGGGCGTTTTAGCGCAGCCAGCCTCAAATTTCGCGCCAGTCCGTCAGGTGTTCGTAAGCTCATGAAAGAGCTCGAAAAGCTCGGCACCATTATCGATCAAACTACGAGTGCCGAAGATCTCGCAGGTCCAATCGCCGACACCAGCAAACAACGCGAACTTTTGCTCGATTATCGCCAACGCTTAGAAGGACTCCGTGAACGGGCGAAAACGGATATCGATGCCCTGATCAAAGTCAACAAAGAGCTCGCACAAGTACAAAACGAGATTGAAGCGCTCAACGGCAAATTTGCGCAACTTAAACAACGTGTCGACACTGAAACCCTCACGGTCAAAATCACCAGCAAAGATCAAACATCGACTTCGGGACCAATCAAGTCAGCGCTGCTTGATTTCGGCAACAATCTCGCATACGCATGCGCATCAGCAATTACCGGCGTCGCCTACTTACTACCTTGGAGCGTCGTACTATTTGTCTTTTTCCTCATACTCAGAAGGGTTTGGCGTTGGAGAAAATCTAAATCGACGTTCTAGTAATCCGAGTGAGAAATTGATCGAATCAAGGACACTATGCAAAGTCAAATGCTCCCCGTACATCAGTTTGAATTTACCGGTGCGGCAACGGTGTATCAGGCATGGTACTCGACCAGCGTCACGATCGTACTGATCATTGCCTTTTGTGCAGGCTTATTCTACTTCGGCAGCAGAAAAACTTGGTTCGAAACGCGCCTGCGTCATTGTTTTCTCGCTTGGCTCATTGGATCGGCGGCGGCACTCGCTGCGAGTCATCACTTGTACTTCTCAGAATTTATAGGGATTACAATACGAGGCGACTCGCTACACCTGATCTTCGCAGATCAGCCTGAACGCGATCTCACTATCAGCAAAAGTAAAATCGTTAATGTCTTGTACGCACCTTCAGGACGCAACTATCATGGCTGCTATGTGCGTTTAGAATTGCGGAACGGTGATAACTTCCGGAGCGCATCCAAAGTTATGCCAGATCCCGAATGCAAACGCTTACGCTCGGAAATCCATGCATATATCGCTGACGAAAGATGATCTACAAGCGCTGGTTTAGGCGCACTGAATTCCTCGCGCAGCTAACCATTGAAATGCTGAGTCCAGATCAAGACTACGCTCATAAGGTACCAATTGCATCGCACGTTGGGACAGTGTCTCCACCAATCGCACATGAAGTTCTGAAGGAAGTAAGCCGGTGAAGGCGATCATGCCATGTTGCACTCCACGCTCGAAAAAAATCCACCACGCCTCAATGGCTTCTGGTGTGGCGCCAGACCATGCTCGGGCGTCACTCAACAAACCCCAAGCTTTGCCTCGACGCGATTGCCACATGGGCAAGGATTGTTCAAGCAATTGATGCGCGGTGACATCGTTCCAAACATCAAAGTACTCGACGATAAAGACATCGCCTTGCCAACGCAGCTTGAATTCGCCATGAGGTTTCGGTATGAATCGCATCTTGTACGCTCCCTTTGAGAGCAGAGCATAACGAAGTCAATTCATCCCGGCAAGCGCCTCACTTAGGGTTGTGGTTTCTCGGGAATAGACCCCAAGATGGTGTCGTGATACCAATCTTCACCAAACAGTTCGGCAGGGTGAGCGGTGCGATCTGCGCCGTTGCCGCAGGCCAGCGCGTCGGCTGCGCAATAGCGATCGCAGCCCCAACATAGGCGTTCGGGATGTGCCGGACGAAGTGGAAATTTCTTGGTCGAACTCATTACGTCACTATCCCACCAAAGACCATGAGTAACAACTACACGCGATCTTTGCAGCATCGATTTTTGACACAGGACAAGAAATTCCACGCCAGCTCACGCGCTTTTCTTGATTTTCAATGGAGCTGTTCAACAATCCCTGTCTCCACTCGATTTTTTAAGATTTCCACTCCCCCTTAGGCGCGCGCTTGAAGACTAGCTTCTATCTCGACGACATCAAAGAACAATTGCGCCGATTCGCACCACCCTTGCATGTGATCAATTGGCGCGATCGCTGGCGTGCCAGCCTCGGTGCCTTATGCGGCCTACTGACCGCGAGTTGGTCGAGTTATCTCATCTTCGGCAATGGTGGCATCCCCTTACTGATTGCTCCCATGGGCGCCAGTGCGGTCTTGATTTTCACATTGCCGACAAGTCCCCTCGCACAACCATGGTCGGTCATTGTTGGCAATGTGATTTCGGCATTGGTAGGTGTCAGCTGCGCACAATTCTTTCCAGCGCAAGCTGGCGCTGCTGCTATCGCGATCGCACTCGCGATCATAGCAATGTTTGTGTTACGGAGCCTACATCCACCCGGCGGTGCGATTGCACTGTTAGCCGTCATGGGTGGGCCGTCCATTGAAAGCCTAGGGTGGCACTATGTACTAGCACCGGTCGCCTTGCAATCGGTCAGCCTTGTTCTCTGTGCCCTGCTCTATCACAAACTCCAAGGCGGAAGCTATCCACAATCGTCAGCCCCTCAGACCAATCTGCATAAAACTGGCGACCAAGCAATCAGCACTCGACTAGGTGTAAGCGACGAGGACCTCGATGCAGTCTTAACGCGTCAAGGCGAAATCATCGACGTCAGCCGCGCTGATTTACGCAAGCTCATCATGCAAGTGGAAATTCAAGCACATCAGCGTCATCAGGCCCGCATACAGTGCAGCGATATCATGTCACGCCACCTCATCACGGTGCAATTTGAAACGCCCTTGGAACAATGCTGGCAATTACTGCGCACCCATAAAATTGGAAGCTTACCTGTCATCAGTGATGGCGGCACCATCATCGGCATGCTGAGCCTGATCGACTTCTTAAAGCAAGCTGACCTTGACGTCTATCACGATTTCGATCTACGCCTGAGGCAGATGCTGGAGCAAGCGCGCACTCTTAGCGGCAGTAAAGTGCGTGTCGCTGGCCACATCATGAGCGGTGATCCACAGACCGCCCACAGGGATAGCAATGTCCTCGAACTCGTCCCCTTGTTTAGCGATCGAGGTTTGCACTCGATTCCCATTGTCGATGACGGCGGCAAGCTGTGTGGTATGGTGACGCAGTCAGATCTTATTGCGGCGTTGTACCAGATGCAGAGTCGACTGGTATATGTATCATCAGCCGAGCCACGATCTTGACGCCTTTCTCACCCCTTCGCTTTGATAGGTCGTTTGTGATATGTTGGTGTTTTATTCATTTTCCTATCGCTATGAATCAAGCTAGCACTTCACATAACCCATATCATTCACCGAGCGCTTCTTTGGAAAATCATTCCGAAACACAAAAGCCTAAACCGCGACGACCAATTAGTGTTTGGATCATGCAGGTTCTACTTTTGACGTTCGCTGCTTTGATCGTTTTTGGAATCTATTCAGGTTTCCGACGCGGACTCAATCTAAGTTATATTAAAGAACATCTCCTCGAATTCATTGTACGGTGGCTGTTCGTCATCGCCACGCTGTGTGCAATTGTCCTCACCCAACGCGGACTCCACAAAGCAAAAAAGTGGAGCCGCTGGGTCGCTGTCGGCTTATTGCTACTACTACTCTTGTCCAGCATCTTTCAAGCAGACAAGAATGTCTACTCAAATGACGCTGAACGCACTGGTGCCATGATGGCACGTTATATCCTTATCCCGGCGATTTTCACCTGGTGGATCTTTGCGATTGCATTTACTCGCAAAGCGAGAGCTTACTTTTCCTCGGAAGATCAATCCAAGATCTAAGCACAATACTGGGTTGAAGTCTCAACACTGAGGGGGTTCGTTTGAGCCTCTTTGTATTGCTGTCTCGCTCCCAATTAGAAAACCTCTTGTCACTGTAATTCACCTAATCGTGCCGAGAAAATGCTCGAGCCAAAGTAAATCTTCGCTTATGATGGCGCTAAATATATTAAGAAACTCCTTTTCTTGTACGCCCATCATGCTTCCAATTGCTTCTGTCGCAGCCCGTATTGCCGTGTTCAATGTGCGAGGACTTCGTCTTAGCGTTCTAAGCGTGTTGAGCCTGTATGGTATCTCGGGCTTATCCAAGGTATCGATTGCGCAAACTGATACGCACCAGCACCTCAATCAAGACATCGAAAGGCGTGGCTCTCCACGCGCCATGCAAGACTTTGATCGTTACGGCAATCAAGTTCACTCCGCATGGTTCGATCGTGGCAGTTGGCACGGTCTATTGCTCCCCGATGCGATCGAAGATCGAGCGGGTTTTAATGGCCCCATGATCATCGCCGAAGAATATGCCGTGTATTTAGCGCGCTCCCTCAATACCTTAGAACTTATCGATACCGAATCTCAACAAGCCTTGGATAAGTCTCAAGCGCAATGGCAATTTCAGAGCCGAAATGGTGAGCTGCAGCAAAGCCTTAGCTGGCCCGATTTGCGTCTTACTTTGCGGCTACGATTTGTTTCTGCACATACTGCCCTCATCAAGACAGACATTGAGAATCGTCGACCAGGCTCGCGCTCATTGCAATTGCGTTGGCATGGCGAGTTACTCCAGCAATGGCAAACCAGCGACAGTGCAAGTGCTGAGAAGAAGACCCTAGTAGCGAAGGTGGTCGATAAATTCCCCGCTTGGCAACGAAATTTACGTGCCGATCAGCACACTCTATTTGTTGAGCTCGGTCGTTTGCGTTCTGCGACTGATATCATGATTTCAGGAAGTGGCCGCTATTGGATTACCCGTCAATTGGCCACCGCCACCGACATCAAAGATCTGGCCTACAGTAGCCTCAGTGCGTCGATACAACTTCAACCGCATTCGCACTTCACGACGTATACCGCGCATCATTACGCACTTAATGCAGACGATCTGAAACAAGCGAGCAACAGTGCAAACCTCGTGATGCAAGCACCACGCCTTGCGTGGATCAAGGCCGAGCAGGCATGGCGGCTACTAGCAAAACGCGCCAAGACAGCATTGCAAAGTAAGGCGATGGAGACCATGCTCAGCAATTGGCGTCGCCCTGCTGGTGCTTTGGCTTTTGACGGCGTGGTGCCATCGACCACCTCACGCTGGTTCAATTGCATGTGGGGTTGGGATAGCTTCAAACACGCCTACGCTTTGGCCGACATTGATCCACACTTAGCCAAACAACAAATGCGTTTGATGCTGTCTGCACAAATCCAGGCAGACGATACGCTACGGCCCCAAGATGCTGGCATGATCATCGATGATGTGTGCTATAACCGTGATGTACTACGTGGTGGCGATGGTAGCAATTGGAACGAGCGCAATACCAAACCTCCTTTGGCAACATGGGCTAGCTGGCGCATCTTTGAAAGCACTCGTGATATTACTTGGTTGCGCGAAGTCTATCCCAAATTGAAAGTCTCTCATCAATGGTGGTATAGCCATCGTGACACCAACCACAATGGTCTGATTGAGTTCGGTGCGACCAATCACCCCGAACATAACAATCCACAAGGTGAATTGAAATTCAGCATAGCCAAAGCTTCTGCAGTGTGGCGTCAGCGTTGCAATCAGCAAGATCAAGCGGCAAATCCCGAAACCATCGAATGTTTCGGCATCGGCCTGTATCGCCAAGCGCAGCGAGAGGGACTAGCACCAATCGCACCAGCGCAAGAAGCCACCGGCTACGAATCCGGCATGGATAATGCCGCACGCTTTGGTTTCATCGACGACGATCAGCTGAAAAAATATGCGGAACAACAGTACAAAGGTGATCTACAAAAGGCGCGCCTCGATTGGCAAGTCGACTTTTTTGAGAACCGTTCGGCCGATGGCAAGCTACTTGGCTATTCCATGAATCAAGAATCGGTGGACCTCAACGCTTTCCTCTACGCCGATAAACTGTATCTGGCCAAGATGGCAGACCGACTCGGCTTGCATAGTGAAGCAGGTGCTTGGCGAACTTCAGCAGCGCAGTTGAAGAGCAAGATCAATCGCTGTTTCTTCGATGAGAAAAGTGGCTATTTCTACGACAGGAAAATCGCGACGACTCAACAACTTGATCAAGATGGCTGCGCTGATGGGCAACTACTGACGCATCGTGGACGTGGTAGCGAAGCATTTGCAGTTTTGTGGGCGAAGGCGGCCGATGCTGAGCATGCGCAAGCCGTGATCAAGCATTGGCGCGACAGCAAAGAATTCGCCAGCTATCTTCCCTTCCCCACGGCAGCGCTCAGCAATCCTGCCTTTCATCCCACCAGTTATTGGCGCGGTCGGGTCTGGGTCGATCAAGTCTATTTCGCTCTCAAAGGCTTGCAGAACTATGGCCACAGCAAACTCGCCCAAAATTTTGCACAGGAATTCATTCGCCGTGCCGAGGGCATCAATGATGTACGACCGCTACGCGAGAACTACGATCCGCTGACGGGCATAGGACAAGGTCCTGGCAATTTCAGTTGGACCGCGGCGCATCTGTGGATGATCGATAGAGAAGTTTTGCAAGTCAGCAAGAAAACTGCACGAGAATTTCCTTCAAACAAACGCAACACCCCACACTAAGGCGTTGTGTCAGCTGTCTACTCTTGCATCACACAAAAAAAGTCGGCACACTGGGCGCAGATTCAATTCTCATGCATGAAGGGGCCCTCAACATGAAAACTTTTAACCGTCTTATATTTGCGCTCTTCACTTTGCTGGTGATGACGATCAGTAACAACAGCCGTGCTGATGATTTACTCAAGATTGCCGATGTCGAAGCAGCGACAGGACTGAAAGGGCTCAAGCTGGTGCCTAAAGATCCTATGAAAGGTGCAGGCGGTACGCTCAATTTTGCCGATGCCGATGGCAAGCTGGTATTGCTGGTGATGATAGAACCGATGTCGACCCTGCGTACTTGGAAACAACGATTTGCCAATTGCGAAGCAACAGCGAGTTTAGGCAGTGATGGTTGCGTCGCCAATGTCGATAAAACTTTCGGCTTTATGATGGGTTTTGCCTACTTCAGCAAAAACAATAAGGCAATCTGGCTACAACAAATGGGCAACAAAGCCGGTGATGTTAAGAAGCCCAATATCGACAAAGCGACGATCACAAAACTTGCGCAGCTTGCGTATGACCGTAGTTGATGACGCATTTTCACTCCCGCTTTTTCTCTGATGGTGACCGAGCTTCATTGCGAGGAGCAACATCCTCGGTCGCATCAGCAGCGCCATTGTACTTCCACCAATGCATAGCCCTCTAGAATTCCGAATTGCCACTTTCGAGGATATTCCGCGCATGTCGGAAATTCGACTCATGGTCACGGAGAATGTGCTCCGCGACCCAAGTAAAGTCACACTACAGATGTATCACGACTATCTGGAACGTGATGGCTGTGCATGGGTCGCTGAGCTCGACCACAAACTCATCGGTTTCAGCTACGCAGCTCATCATGACAATAGCATCTGGGCTTTATTTATCGCCCCTGAGTACGAAGGTCTAGGCGCGGGAAAGAAACTTCTCAAACTCGCTTGTGATTATTTGTTTGCACGCGGTGCATCTAGCGTTCGCCTATCCACGACGGTCAACACCCGCGCCGACCGCTTTTACCAAGCGCAAGGCTGGCAAAGATTTCATCGTGCAGGCGAACAAGAAGCGCAGTTTGAGTTTAAAGGAGATAAATAGTGCGGCTCGAACGTGTTTGCTTTCTGATCGTCACCGCGATCGCCACCTTTGGCGCATTGATCCACTGGGCAGCGCCGCTATTCGGGGTCGATTGGTATCGCTTTCTGACATCGCCACAATGGGTGGTCGACTCAGCGCGCAACGGCACATGGCAAGCGCCTGTCGGTGCCATCGTGGTCGGCGCTTTGATGCAAGCCTGTGGATTATTCGCTTTATCAGCGACGGGTATCATTCCGAGACTACCCTTCTTACGCACTGCCATCTGCTTTATCGCGACCTTATGTACAGTACGCGGCGCTTTAATTTTTCCTATGTTATGGATGGTTCCAAATCGACTTAGCGCCTTCGACATCACCGCTTCTCTGGTATGGTTGTATGTGGGAATTTGTATGGGCTTGGGGACTTACTTGCGATGGGCTGAGTTGCGGGAAGTGCCTAAGTAATCGAGTGTTTTGAATGAGAGCCCAGCATCTTACTCAACGCCCTATTTACCGTACGGCTGTTAGCTTCGGCATTGGAGTTAAATCAGTGCGAAGAATTTTCGTTCTCGTATTTCACGCTCTTTCGTTCTCGTCGTTCGCTGGCCGGGTGTGGCCCGGCGGTCACTCACTTTTCTTGCTTCGCCAAGAAAAGTAAGCAAAAGAAGGCGACGCAGCAACTCGCCTTCGGCTCAAACATCTGCGCCGCTTTTTCCCATTTTTCAGCCACACAATTGGCATCTGCACATGCGGTAAAAACAAAACATACATGATCAACCGTCGCTCAAATTTCTGGTGGCATTGAATATCTTGCTGTTGCTTTTGTCAAAGCGATGAGTTTTCGGTCTCTGATTTTATCTTTTTTTAGTTCACGAGGTTTGCAGGTCGGGGGTGGCCCGACAGCCACTCACTTTTCTTGCTTCGCCAAGAAAAGTAAGCAAAAGAAGGCGACGCAGGTATCGCCGCCCTTCGGGTTCCCAATTGCGCGGCCGAAAAATGGGGCGATGCAAACAACTCGCTTCGCTCAGACAATTGCATCGCTTTATCCCATTTTTCATCCACGCAATTGGCATCTGCACATGCGGTAAGATCAACACATACAATATCAACGGCCGCTC
>CAYWNE010000079.1:0-17609 GCA_964459555.1 uncultured Burkholderiaceae bacterium
GGCGTGATTGTCGCGCCACGTGCCGTGGATAGCGCTGCGATCATCGTGCTTGATGGGAAACCTAATTTTATTCTTGGCATTGGCAAAGAGTTGAGTCCCGGAGTCAAACTAAAAGAAGTTCATCGTGATCACATCATTGTCGAGGAGTCTGGCATGCCTCGTCGCATTGATGTGCCGCCAGCACCGCCAATTGCAGCGGGTGTGAATACGGTAGCGCTACAAAATTCCACGAGCACGCCGAATCCTGTAGCACCGCAACCGCCTAACGGTCTTAATCAAGCTGCGCCTCCGATGGCACCGCCGTCAATGCCTCCTCAACCGGCACCACCATCTGTTCCAGTCAAGTAAGACCAATCGATGCGACATTTTCGCGAAGAGATTTTGCGTGCACATCCTTCGTGGCATGCAATTTTAGAAGAGGGACTTCGTGCGATTGAAAGGGATTGGCCGGATTATCTTTCAGCTCTTCTACGATCCGAATTTTTGCCGATACGAGGGTGTTTGTTTGCTGCATTTTCGCAACCTATTGATCATGTGAAATATGTGTTGGTGGGCGAGGGACCATATCCGCGTTTAGAGAGTGCTAACGGTTATTGCTTTATGGACGCCGCAGTGACAAGTCTATGGTCGAGTGAAGTAGGCGGTGGCTTAAGCAAGCCAGTGAATCGGGCAACCTCTTTGCGTAACTTCATCAAGATGTTGCTGGTGGCAGAGTCCCATATCGCGCTTGAAGAACTGAACCCTGATTCGATCGCTGATTTTGTGACAACGGCGCGCAAGAACACATCGGGCTTTATACAAACGATGTCAGAGCTGCAGACGAATTTCTTGCAATCGGGTTTCCTATTGTTGAACGCTAGCCTAGTCTTTCGCAAAGATGTTGCACCAGTTAAGGATGCGCGTGCTTGGTTTAGCTTTATGTCGGTTGTGGTGAGCCGTCTTGAGGAATATCATCGATGCCATCCTAGCCTTGATCGTGTTTGTTTCATCCTGTGGGGGAAAATCGCAGATCAATGTCTGAAGCTACCGTCCTTGCAAGGCTTGGAAGTATTTGATATCGCCCAAGCAGAGCATCCCTACAATCTTTCTTTTATTTACAATCAAGCGATGTGGCAGCTGTTTGCTCCACTGCGTTTGTTGAGAGCTCGTGCTGCTTGATTACAATTGAATTGTTTCGATAGCTTAAGATAGAAAGAAAAAATCTTATCTTTTTATTTACGACTTGCCTTTGTTGTTTTTGTGCGAAGGCTTGGGTCGCAAATGTCTCTGGAAAAAAGTAAATTTTTCCCAAAATCAATAAAAAAGCTGCCGAGAAGCATGTTTCAGTATTGACTCTACGGTAGAATAATTTTTGCTAGAAACAGAAACCCTAAAGCCTTCACTATTTGTTTGGTTCGAGCGTCGGCGGTGATGTATTTATGATCAAAAAAATCAGATTCGATCAATTGCGAAAAGGAATGTATATCCACGAGCTTTGTGCTTCGTGGATTAGCTCTCCATTTTGGCAAAAGTCATTCATGATTGAGAACCAAGCCACAATTGATAAAATTCGCAAGGCGGGTATTCAAGAGGCATGGATCGATACCGCAAAAGGCTGCGATGTTTTTGTGCCCCAGGAACCCAAAGAAACCGTAGCGCAAGAAACGCCCGTTGTCGAACCACCTGAGCCACGCGTCCCCTATGACACGATTGCCCCGGTGTCGATGGATGCGGAAATGGGGCGTGCTGCGAAGATCGTTGATAAGTCCAAAACCGCCGTGTTCTCGATGTTTAGCGAAGCGCGCATGGGAAAGGCAATTGAAGCCGAACAAGCCATGCCCTTGGTCGAAGAGATCGCCAACTCTGTGATGCGCAATCCCGGAGCCTTGATTGGCTTGGCGCGACTTAAAACCGCTGATGACTACACCTACATGCACTCGGTTGCGGTCTGTGCCCTCATGATTGCTTTGGCGCGTCAACTAAAACTCAATGACGATGAGACGCGGGAAGCGGGGCTTGCAGGCCTCTTGCATGACATAGGCAAGATGGCTGTGCCTCCAGAAATATTGAATAAGCCAGGCAAACTTACCGATGAAGAATTTGTGTCTATCAAAGAACATCCTGGTGCTGGCTATGAAATGCTGTTGGAAGCTAAAGGCGTGGGACAAATCGCACTCGACGTTTGCCTGCATCATCACGAGAAAATGGATGGGACAGGGTATCCCAAAGGCTTGAAGGGCGATCAAATTAGCTTGTATGCGAAAATGGGGGCTGTGTGTGATGTGTACGATGCGATTACCTCAAATCGTCCCTATAAGGCAGGGTGGTGTCCAGCTGAGTCCTTGAAGAAAATGTCGGAATGGGCCAAAGGTCATTTCGATGAAACAGTATTTCAAGCCTTCGTTCGCAGTATCGGTATTTATCCTGTTGGTACTTTGGTGAAGCTGCAATCAGGGCGTTTAGGCGTCGTGGTCGAACAACAAATTGGCAAGTCCTTGTTGTTGCCTAAAGTGCGCGCTTTTTTCTCGACTAAGTCCATGGCGTATATCTCCCCCGTCTTGTTGGACCTCAGTGCACCTGGCAATCAGGACAAAATTGTTTCGCGTGAAGATGTTGAGACTTGGGGCCTCAAAGAGATCGACCGCTTCTGGCTGGGAGACGCCGCGGGGCCCCAGCACTAGATGTTTTTCTGCTTTTCAAGTTGAACCGGTAGCCGCGGAAAAAAGATGGCGAGCGTTCAAAATTCATGAACTGCATCAGGTACAATGCAAGGCATGAAAATTCTCATTAGTAACGACGACGGTTATCAAGCGCCTGGCATTCATGCTTTGGCCAAGGCATTGTCTGATGTAGCTGAAGTGACGGTGGTCGCTCCCGAGCACAATCGATCAGGTACTTCTAACGCTTTGACGCTTGATCGTGCTTTGCGCCTGAAGCAGGATGCGAATGGCTATTATTACGTTGATGGTACACCGACTGATTGTGTGCACGTGGCTTTGACCGCATTGATGGATTCACCGCCAGATCTGATCGTTTCTGGTATCAATCAAGGACAGAATATGGGTGACGATACCTTGTATTCTGGTACGGTCGCCGCCGCAACAGAGGGCTATTTATTTGGTATTCCAGCGGTAGCCTTTTCTCAAGTCGATAAAGCTTGGGGTGAGCTCGAGACTGCAGCGCAAATCGCACGTCAAATTGTGCTTGAGTTTTTGCCCTCATTGAGCAAACCTTACTTGTTGAATGTGAACATTCCTAATCTCCCCCAAACTGAAATTAAAGGGCGTCGTTTGACACGTTTGGGCAAACGCCACATGTCGGAGCCGGTGATTCAAGAGCTCGATAGTGAGGGAAACCAGGTCTATCGCATTGGCCCTCCTGGTGCCGCTCGTGATGCTGGCGAAGGAACCGATTTTCATGCCTGCGCTGCGGGATTTGTCTCTATCACTCCACTGCAAATAGATTTGACGAATTACAGTCAATTGGCGCTTTTGCGTACTCAATTGCGGGAGGACGTATGAGCCAACAAGGGCGCCGTTTTCCGTTAAGCTTATCTTCGGTTGTTGACGCTGATAAGCGGAACAAACCTGCTGTTGCGATGCCTCAAACGGCCGTCCGAAACGCGGCCAAGCATCAACAACACGCGAGTCTTCAAACACAAAAGACGCAAGTGCCTCTCGTCAAACCGCCGTTGAAGCCGGAAGTCGTAAACGCCGCGCCGAAGTCCAATGCTGGCTTTATGGTCTCGGACAAAATTCGCCAAGCGATGGTAGCGAGGGTGGCCCAGCAAGGTGTTAAAGATAGTAAAGTGCTGGCGGCGATGGAAGCAGTTCCACGTCATTTATTTATTGAACCAGGATTATCTGGTCAAGCCTATGTTGATGCTTCTTTGCCGATAGGTCACCATCAAACTATTTCGCAGCCTTATATCGTGGCGCGGATGATAGAGATTTTGAGGAATGGTAAGCAGCTTGATCGTGTATTGGAAATTGGCACTGGCTGCGGTTATCAGGCCGCGGTGCTTTCACTCGTGGCGCGCGAGGTCTATTCCATCGAGCGGATTAAGGCGTTGCATGAGTTAGCGAAAGAAAATTTGCGCCCAATGAGGATTGCGAATATCCGTCTGCATTACGGCGATGGCATGCTAGGATTACCACAAGTCGCGCCATTTGACGGTATTATATTGGCAGCGGCAGGATTGGAAATCCCTCAAGGACTTTTCCAGCAATTAGCGATTGGTGGACGTTTGATTGCGCCGGTAGGTGGTAGAAACCAAGTTTTGCAATTGGTCGAGCGTGTCAGTAAAGATGAGTGGCGTAGTACGACGATGGAGCATTGTCATTTCGTGCCTTTACACCAAGGTGTGATTTAGGGTTAGTCCGATTGAGAGTATAGATACGAGTTTAGATACGAATTTAGATTTCTAGAAATATGAAGAAGCAAAATACAAAAACGTCTGGGCTTAATTGGGGATTGATAGTCATTCCCTTGATTCTCAGTGCTTGCGCCAGCACCCCGAATCATGCTCCAGTTGTGGAACGTAGTCATGACCTTGTCAAGGAAACGCCATCATCGCCTCCGGAAACACCTGTGGTTAAGCCTGTGGTTGATAATCGCCCAACATACACGGTGAAGCGTGGCGATACGCTATTGCGTATCGCTTTTGAATTAGGCTTGAATTACCGTGATATCGTGGCCTGGAATAATTTGAGTAATCCTAACGACATCAAGGTTGATCAAATTTTATATGTCGGCCCGCCCGATGCACAGGCTGGTGTGAAGATAAGCCCAGTCACAAACAACGCCAACATCGAAGTACGCAATCTCACCCCGATCAATCCATCGACCAATAAGTCATCGCCACGCGGAGATAAGCGAGCTTACTCTGAAGCGACCTTGGCCGAAATGCAGAAGAATGAGCAAAATGCTTTAGCAAGCAACACGAGCGTTGCAACAGCTAAGACCGATGTGGCGGCGCCGAAGACAGTCGACAAACCAACCGAAAAAGCTGTTAGTGAAACCATTGAGTGGGGATGGCCGACCGAAGGTAAAGTTGTCGCGACTTTTGACGATGTTCGCGTGAAAGGTGTGCAAATCGCCGGTAAGTCAGGGCAAGACATTTACGCATCGGCGCCGGGTAAGGTCATCTATGAGGGCAACGCAATGCGCGGTTACGGTAATATTGTGATCATCAAGCATGCTAACAATTATTTGACAGCATATGCCTTCAATAAGACCAACGTGGTGCGGGAAGGGCAGCCCGTTTCAAAAGGTCAGAAGATCGCAGAAATGGGCAACACCGATACCGATAGTGTCAAATTGCATTTCGAGATTCGTCAGGCCGGAAAGCCGATTGATCCGTTAAAGCTATTGCCGCCAAAGTAAATTTTTGTAGAATGTCATAACACCACAATTGCTTGTTACCTGATTTAATCATGGCCAATAAATCGAAGCGTGAGTCTTTGGAAGTCAATGATGAGATTCAAACTCATGACCAGCACCTGCATGAAGATGTGGATGACGCGGGTAATGATGCCACGCTCGATGAATTGGATCTGGCTCAGTCCGAGGAGCTAAGCGATGCACCTGCAGCGGTTTTGGCTCCGATTGACGAAATCAAGAACATACTTGCCGCTGAGTTATCGACGGACACGACACAGCATTATCTAAACCAAATCGGTACCCGGCCATTATTTATGGCGGCCGAGGAATTGCATTACGCCACCTTGGCGAAGCAGGGTGATTTTGCTGCGCGTCAGAAGATGATTGAGCACAATTTGCGTTTGGTAGTCTCGATTGCTAAACATTACATCAACCGTGGCGTCGCTTTGCTCGATATGATCGAAGAAGGTAATCTTGGTTTGATGCATGCGATCGATAAATTTGAACCTGAGCGCGGATTCAGGTTTTCGACCTATGCGACTTGGTGGATACGTCAAAGCATAGAGCGGGCGATCATGAATCAAGCACGAACCATTCGTTTGCCAGTGCATGTGGTGCGAGAGTTGAATCAGATTTTGCGTGCGAAGTATCATTTGGAAGCGCAGCAACGCGACGGTAAAGATGCGAGTGCCGATGATATTGCACACTTAGTTAGTCGTCCGCTCGATGAAGTGCAAGATATTCTCGCCTTATCGGAACATGCAATGTCTTTGGACACACCGCTCGATGGTGATCCGCAAAGTAGTTTGCTTGATATGCTGCCAGGTGATAGTGAGCATGCACCTGATACGCAGGCAGAGCATCATGAAGTCACCGTACTGGTGCGCGACTGGTTATCGAAACTGCCAGACAAGCAGCGTATCGTCATCATGCGTCGTTTTGGGCTAGATAATGATGACCCCGTTACTTTAGAGACCTTGGCCGACGAAATGGGGATCACCCGTGAGCGTGTGCGTCAAATTCAACAGGAAGCTCTGGTGAAGCTTAAGCGCAGCTTTATCTCGCGCGGTGTCGGTCGTGACGCTTTGTTATAGCGCTAAGTCGCCTGAAGCGAAATTAAGAATCGTCTCTCAAATTTACTTGAAGAATCGCAGGAATTCTAAGGCAAGCTTCTCTGCCTGTATAATGGCAGGTTTCGTCAATGCTGCGCTGGTAAGTCTCGTCTAAGCCGCACTGGTGCGCGATCTCAAACATGCCACAATGGCATTGTAAATCTAATCATGAATACAATAAATATCCGTTCTCTCGATATGGACGCGCGTGGCGTTGGTCATCTTGAAAATGAAGATGGCAGCCAAGGGAAAGTCGTGTTTGTCGAAGGTGCTTTGCCAGGTGAAGTGGTTGGTTTTAATCCCTACAAAAAGAAAGCAAGTTGGGAAGCAGCGACCTTAGGCCCTATCGTTAAAGAGTCTTCGCAAAGGATTAAACCCAAATGTCCGCACTTTGGGGTCTGCGGTGGTTGCTCGATGCAGCATCTAGAACCAAATGCACAGGTCGCGATGAAGCAAAGGGTTTTGGAAGACAATCTTGCGCATATCGGCAAAGTGCGGCCTGAGATGGTTATGCGTCCGATCTACGGACCTACATGGGGCTATCGTTATCGTGCGCGCTTGTCGGTGCGTAATGTGCATAAAAAGGGTATCGTTTTGGTCGGTTTCCACGAGAAAAAATCTCGTTACGTCGCCAATATGGAAACCTGTGAGATCTTGCCGGCACATATTTCTGCGATGCTGATGCCTTTGCGTGAGCTGATCGCGTCCTTGACCATCATTGAAGCCTTGCCGCAAATCGAGCTGGCAATTGGCGAAGGCGTGACTGCCATGGTATTGCGTATCATGCAGCCTTTGGGGCCTGGCGATGCTGAGAAACTCAAAGCCTTTGCTGATCAATATCAGGTGCAATGGTGGTTGCAAACTGCCGGGCCAGATAGCGCCGCACCTTACTATCCGGCGACATCGGATTTGCATTATCTGTTGCCGGAATTTGGCGTCAAAATGCCGTTTAAGCCGACCGATTTCACACAGGTAAATCATCATATCAATCGCGTGCTGGTGGCGCGAGCATTGGGTTTGCTTGAGGTGCAAAAGGATGAACGGATTCTCGATTTATTCTGTGGCTTGGGAAATTTTACTTTGCCGATCGCCACGATGGCGCGTGAAGTGATGGGCATTGAAGGTAGTACGGCATTGACCGAACGTGCGATGGAAAATGCAAAAGCAAACGGTTTGGACCATAAGCTTTCGTTCTCCACGCGCAATTTGTTTGAAGCCACAGCTCAAGACTTTATTGCGCTCGGAAAATTTGATCGCTTCCTCATCGATCCACCACGCGATGGCGCGATGGCGGTATGCCAAGCACTAATTGATCTTGCTACACTCGCACCAGAGTTGCGACCTAAGCGCATTGTGTATGTGTCATGCAGTCCAGGTACGTTGGCTCGTGATGCAGGCATGTTGGTCAACGAAGCAGGATACCAAATGCGTAAAGCGGGTGTGGTGAATATGTTCCCACATACCTCACATGTGGAATCAATGGCAGTTTTTGATTTACCTTGAAAAATTATGTGGTAGTATATGATTCATCAGCCGGCTCTTGCAGCCGGCTATTTTTTTGGGGAGTGCAAAAACGGAGGAGGCTCACATTGAGAAGTTCAGAGCGTGAGCTTGGGCCTCAAGACCGCGTTGCAGGTAGAAGAAAACACGGAGCAATCAGTTTCTTTATATCTTGTTGTAAGTGCGGCATAACTCTCCAGTTGTCGACTTGCCAGATCCGCCATGAGCGCGGATACTCAAATGGCAAAAATGTGAAAGAGAAAATAAAGGAAAATAAAAAATGGAATATGAAGTGATCGACACCGAAATTTCGCCAGAAGGGCGTTTAGAAGTTTTATCAAAATCTGAAGTAGCACGTTTGTGGGATACGAGTCATAGCGGCTTGTATCAATTATTTCGAAATTGCGCATTAGCGGTATTGAATTGCGGTAGTGGCCTCGATGATGGCAAAGAGTTGCTGGAACGTTATAAGAGTTTTGATATCAGCATTATTCAACGTGAGCGCGGTATCAAATTGTTTGTGAAGGGTGCTCCTGCGAGCGCCTTCGTTGATGGCGTGATGATCAAAGGTATTCAAGAGCATTTATTCGCGGTGTTGCGCGATATCTTGTTTATCGATAGCGAAGTGTTACAGAGCTCGCAGATTGATTTGAATACGACTGAAGGGATTACCGATGCCGTTTTCCACATCCTACGCAATGCCAATATTTTGCAACCGCAGATCAATCCGAACATGGTTGTGTGCTGGGGTGGCCACTCGATTTCTGGTGTGGAATATGACTACACGAAAGAGGTCGGTTATCAGCTCGGTTTGCGTGGCATGGATATCTGCACTGGCTGTGGTCCAGGAGCGATGAAGGGCCCAATGAAAGGGGCGACGATTGCCCATGCGAAGCAACGCAGTCCACGAGGACGTTATCTCGGTTTGTCTGAGCCAGGTATCATCGCTGCTGAAGCCCCAAATCCCATCGTCAATGACTTGGTCATCATGCCGGATATCGAAAAGCGTCTAGAAGCTTTCGTACGTGTGGCACACTCGATCATCGTCTTCCCTGGTGGTGCGGGTACAGCAGAAGAAATTCTGTATTTGCTAGGTATTTTGCTGCACCCAGAGAATAAAGATTTGCCTTTCCCTGTGGTGTTCACAGGGCCGTCAAGTGCCGCAGCGTATTTTGAACAAATCGACCAATTTATTGCCGCGACATTGGGCGATGAAGCGCGATCAAAGTACCAAATTATCATTGATGATCCGGTGAAAGTGGCGAAGGTCATGCAAGAAGGGATCAAAGAAGTACGTGCCTATCGCAAGAGTCATGGCGACGCTTACTACTTCAACTGGATGTTGAAAATCGACGAAGAGTTCCAGCGTCCGTTCTTGCCGACGCACGAAAATATGCGTTCATTGGCGCTGCACAAGAATCAAGAGGCTCACTTGTTAGCAGCAAATTTACGCCGAGCCTTTTCCGGAGTCGTTGCAGGTAACGTTAAAGATCAGGGGATACGAGCGATTGAACAATACGGTCACTTTGAGATTGTTGGTGACCCAGAGATCATGCACTCGATGGATGCTTTGTTGCATTCCTTTGTTACACAATCGCGGATGAAGCTGCCGGGTAAGGCTTATGTGCCGTGTTATAAGGTTATTAAGTAAAGCTTCGGCTAGGCGCAGTTTGAAGGTCTAGATGCTTGAATTTTTCCTCGAAACAGCTGCTTTTTCGTCTTGATGTCACATATTTGTTGCATAGATCAAAAAAGACAAATATTTCAGATGGGAAAGTAGTGTTTCCTGGAAAAAAAGTAGCATAATAAAGATACGTAGCTTTTAAGTGCATATCGGCGCATCTTGGCTTTGTAAGTTCTTCCTTGACCGTCTGACTAACCTATAAGGATGATAAACATGAGTACTGTACAACACGAAGTTGATGAACGTACCAATTTGATTTCCTCGAACAAGTTCGAGTTATTGTTGTTCAGACTTGGCGTTGACACCGTGAATGAGCGTTCAGAGCTGTTCGGGATTAATGTTTTCAAGGTGCGTGAGATCGTTGCGATGCCAGAGATCACAGCAGTTGCAGGCGCTTTACCCCACAATCTCGGTGTGGTGAACTTGCGTGGTCAAATCATCCCGGTGATCGATTTACCCTCCGTCGTCGGACGTACTCCAAAATCTGGCTTGAATATTATGCTGGTTACAGAGTTTGCACGTTCAACTCAGGGTTTTGCGGTTGAGTCGGTGGAGGAGATCGTACGCCTTGATTGGAGCCATGTCTTGTCGGCTGAGTCGAGTGCCGCAGGTGGACTGGTGACTAGTATTGCACGTCTCGATGGTGATGCTGAAGATACGCGTTTGGCGCAGGTATTGGACGTCGAACAAATTTTGCGCCAGATTGCACCGAAGGGCAACAAAGACGTCGACTCCGAAACTATAGGCGCTAAGCTCAAGATGAAACCTGGCTCTGTGATCATGGCCGCGGATGACTCGGCTGTGGCGCGTGGCTTGATAGGTCAGGCACTTGATGCGATTGGTGCCCCTTACATCATGTCTAAGACTGGTAAAGAGTGTTGGGATAAGCTACAAGTCATGCAAGCTGGAGCGATCGCTGAGGGCAAAGAGCTTCGCGACAAAGTCGCGCTTGTGTTGACGGATCTTGAAATGCCTGAGATGGATGGATTTACCTTAACTCGCAACATCAAGCAAGACGATCGCTTTAAAGGTTTGCCAGTGATTATTCATTCCTCACTTTCTGGTACAACCAACGAAGACCACGTGCGTAGCGTGGGGGCTGACGCTTACGTTGCGAAGTTTGTGGCAGAAGAGTTGGCTGCAACGATTCGCGAGGTGGTTGCAAACTAGCAGGCCACGAATCAATCCTCAAAACAAAAACGCCTTTGGTCTCAAAGGCGTTTTTTCTTTTCAGTTGAATTTAGACTTTCTCCATTTCATCGCTGTCGAGGCCAATAATGTGACTTTGTAGCTGGCCTTTTTCGTTGTGCCATTCCCGTTCTACACAGGCAGCGCCGTCTTCTATTGCAACAACTTTGAAGAAATTTCCGACCATGGATTCAATCAGTATTCTTTCATCAACCGGGAATTGTTTGATGAAAGCCGGTGCAAGCGTGATCACGCGGACGATATCGCCGACTTCGACAGTTTGATTCTTGCAGTCTACGGTTGTATCCATTTTTTAGCCCTGAGTTTATGTTCTGATTGTTTATTTGTTTGCTGGATTCTTCTCGCGGCCGATCCAATACAGCGCGATACAGATTAAGCTGAATGGTATCAAGGACAGGATGTCAGCATGCGCGCCTTCAAAGAATGGATTGCTCGTTGTGGCCCAATTTGTAACTGCACGGTCGAAGTCGGTCATGATACCTGCACTAAACGCGATAATGATACCCGCTAGCGCACCTCCTGCGATATAGCCGGAGGACAGAAGCACCCCATTGCTTCGGTCGCCAGCGGCTTGCAACTGGTCTTCGTTTAAGCCTTTGTACTGATCGAGTTTGGCATTGCGTCGGTCAACAAACCATCGCACCATACCACCGATGAAAAGTGGCGCCGATGAGGCTAGCGGCAGATAAACATCAACAGCAAACGCGAGAGAAGGGATGCCGGACATCTCAAGCGTGATCGCAATGACGACACCAAACAAGACCAATGCCCAAGGTAATTCTGCATCAAGAATGCCTTTGATAATGTATGAAATCAATACCGCTTTCGGCGCATCGTATTTCTTCACTTCAGAGCCATCTGGGCGTTTGGTATGAGTGCCGTTGATGCCTGGGTCTACTAAATAAATTGCCTTGCCTTGAGCATCGACCAAGTACTTACCAGCCGGTGCGTCTTTGGTATCGGTCTTCTGCCAAACCTTGTAGGTATTCTTGTCTTGCTCAGCTTGTGGTCCAAGGAGTTTTGCCTCGTCTTTAAGTTTTGTAGCGTCGGTATGGAGTCCCGGTGCAACTTCGGCGATAGGGACGTAAACAGTACTCGAATCATTGAGTTTGAGTAGAATTGGACCAAGCAATAAGGCCGAGCAGAAAGCGCCGATTAAGATCGCATACTGCTGGAACTTAGGGGTTGATCCAACCAAGTGTCCCGTTTTCAAATCTTGTGAAGTGCAACCTGCGACGCTAGAGGCGATGCAGACAATAGCGCCCACGGAGAGTGCCGTAACGTAGTATTGACCACCGACCCATCCCATCAGCAAAAAGATCAAACAAGTGAAGAGCAGGGTCGCAACCGTCATACCAGAGATTGGATTTGATGATTGTCCAATTTGACCAGTCAGTTGTGATGAAACTGTCGCAAATAGAAAACCAAATACCAAGATAAGCAGCGCGCCGAGTAGATTCATATGCAATGGTGTCGCGGCCGTGATCACGGCGACGATGGCCAAAGAACCGATGACCACCCATTTCATATTTAAGCTTTGTTCGGTACGAGGAATTTCTGTGCGTCCTTCATGCGAGCTCTTTGCGTCTGCGCGTTTCTTCGAAAAGCCTGACAGCCCCGATGAAAGGCTACGCCAGATCAATGGCATTGCGCGGACTAGACTAATCAAGCCACCCGTCGCCACTGCGCCAGCACCGATATACAGCACGTAGGCGCCACGGATTTCGTTGGGGCTCATGGCGCTGATCAACTTACTACCGGGTGCCAAGGGCACTAACAATCCATCACCAAAAAATTTGATCAGTGGAATCAGAAGCATATACGACAGCACGCCACCGGCAGCCATAATGGCGGCGATGCGAGGGCCAATAATGTAGCCAACACCCAGTAATTCTGGAGAGATTTCAGAGCCGATGGAGCCGCCCTTCAGGGGCGCAGAAAAAACAAAATCGACCGTATCTTTCCAACCCTTAAGAGCGACATTACAAACTTTGTAGACTAAGCCAACAATGAAACCGCCAAAGATGATCGTCGCGCGTCGGCTCGCATCGGCTTGCGCGTTCGGGTTACTCGATTCGCCAGCCGCAGCGCGTGAGCTGTCATCGGCTGCAGCTTTCAGTACTTCGGCGCAGGCTGTGCCTTCGGGGTATTTTAATTCGTGATGTTTTTCAACGATCATCGTGCGGCGCATCGGTATCATCAGCAAAATACCTAAAAGGCCGCCGAGCACTGCGACCAACATGACACGATAGATTTCAAGATCAAAGCCCAAAATTAAAATCGCTGGCATGGTAACGCCCAAGCCGAAGGCGAGCGATTCACCTGCAGAACCAGCTGTTTGCGCGATGCTGTTCTCGAGAATGCTTGAGTCTTTTGCGCCAAACTTGTGACCGAGTCGGAACAAGGTAATCGCAATCACCGCAACTGGAATGGAAGCGCTAACGGTGAGGCCGACCTTCAGCACCAAATACAAGGACGAGGCGCCGAAAATCATACCGAGTATGGTGCCCATCAAGAGTGAGCGTAGCGTGAACTCAGGTAAATTGGCGTGGTCTGGAATATACGGTTGGAATTGCGAGTTTGAAGCTTGTGACATCAGGGAACCTCGATAGCGTCTCGTTATGATTTATTTATTCTCTACCTTAGCCTACGACTGCCATCAAGCTGTATGTGTGAATGACAATGAAGGCCTCAGAATTGCAGGCATTATCGAGGTTTGTCTGGTGATGTGCAAATTTTATATGATCTCGGCGTCGCTTAAGCCTTAGGATTTGCCTTCCTCCGCGTGGCTTGATGGCAATTGTTTAATGCTTTGCACGACTTTGTTTTTCCAAGCGAGTATGCCAACCAAGATCACAGAAATTGCCGAAAAGCCGAGCGCTTCACGCAAACCCCAGTGCTCACCCAGCCAACCACCAAGTAAGGCCCCGGGCCCAGCAGGAATCAAAATCAACCAGCGCATGGTGCTGGTCATACGCCCGAGTAAGGGTTCCGGCGTAACGCTCTGGCGCAAGGCGAGAAAATTGATGAAGATAAACACGCCGCCAGTGGCCAAGCAAAACAGCATCACGGCGAAAGCAGCGACACCTAAGGCATTCGCCGGGGCAATCGCCAGGATTGACCAGCCGAAGCCGCAAATGAAGATACCCAGGGTTAAACAAAAACCGGGACCTTTGGCTTGACTGATTCGGTTGCCAAACGCACTTCCAAAGATGGTACCAATCCCCATCGCAACATAGCTGAGTCCCACAGCATGTTCGGATAGCCCCAGTGTACGTGTGGCGAACAAAATCTGCACTACCAATGCGGCGTTATAGGAAATCTGCCAGCCACCGACAATCAAAGCGAGATTAACAAGAATGCGATTGTTTCTTACAAAATTGAGGCCGACTCGAAGATCTTTCCAGAAATCGGCATCCGCCTTCGGTGTAATCGTTTCATTGACTTTAATGCCGCGCAGGATGGTGGCGGAGGTGACGAGCAAAACGGCATCGGCGATCAAGGCCAGCGGAGCGCCAAGCAGTTTGATCAAAGCACCTGCGGTCGCTGGCCCTGCGACCTCGGCGCCTGAGCTAGCGAGCGCATTCTTAGCGTGTGCCTCGATCAATCGTTCACGCGGCACAATCTGCGTTAACACGATTTGGGCGGCCGTACCCGCAGTTGTGTTGACGGCACCAATAATGAAACCAACGACGTATAACCAATGGATATGCAAACTGTTGAACCACCAGGCAATCGGTACACTGGCGACGGCTGCCGCAATCGCCAGCTCGCCGTAGACATAGATCGGTAATTTCTTGACACGATCGAGCCACACGCCCGCAGGTAAGGATAATAAGACGTAGGGCGCGAGCTCGAAAAAGGCCAGCAGACCCATTTGTGTTGGGCTGGCGTGCAGCAGTACGGCCGCCGTCAACGGTAATGCTAAGAGAGTAATCTGGGCGCCGAAAGTGCTAATCAAAATAGAAAGCCACAAGCGGCGATAGACCTTGTCTCGCAATAAATCGTCGGGACCGAGGTAAGTGCTGATGCTGCTGGCTTTGCTCAAGCGCCTAAACAAACTTTGTAGTGGAAACTGATTCATGCAAAACGTTGTTGTGCGGGAGAATTTCTGTGATTGATAAGGTAGACGGCGATGGCGTTTGAAAGTTCAAAGCGGAGTTTGTCGACCTGTGAATAGCGGCAAATAGAGTGATATTTTATGCTATCTAGAAGCAACTCGTGATCTCAAGGTAATTGTAGGTGACGAGCTGCAGGTAGTGGCGGACTGATCGTATTACAATGCGTAGCTTCGTCGTAAAAAATGGAATGCTATGTTTGCTTCGCCTTTAGTGGTGCTTGATTTTGAAACCTCAGGGATGAGTCCTGATCATGGTGGTAGGGTCACTGAAGTGGCTGCAATCCGGATTGAAGGAGGGCAGATCACGCAGCGGTTTGTTTCATTGGTGAATGCTGGCGTTGAGATTCCAAGCTTCATCACGCAATTGACTGGGATCACGCAGGCCATGGTCGACCAAGCGCCACGCGCTGACGAGGTGTTTGCTGAATTGCTGGAATTTATCGGCAATGACTATTTGGTTGCACATAATGCGAGTTTTGACGAGAAATTTTTGTTCGCTGAAGCGGAGAATATTCAGCAGACACCAAGACATCGCGGCACGATTTGTTCAGTCAAATTGGCGCGGCGCTTGCGTCCAGGTTTGCAATCGTATTCCTTAGGCCCGTTAGCCTATCAATTGGGAATCAAATTTAATGGTCGCGCTCATAGGGCGGAGGCCGATGCGGAAGTCACCGCTCGTTTAATGCTACATTTGGGACAGACACTGTGCGATAACAAGCTGATTGATACCATCGACCCTGAACTCTTGGTACAAGTTACGCGACTCAAAGCAGCCAAAGTTGAGAGCTATCTTAATAACTTCTTTGAAAACCAAATACTCGGGGAAAGCAAAGATCACAAACTAACGAGAAAAGGAAATCGAGGAATGACTAAGCATATGGAATCGGGTGAGCATTCGGCCCCAGCGACGGGATCAAATACAGCCGCTCAAAAACCAATCCGTTTTCGTCACTACAAAGGCGGCATTTATCAATTAGTCGGTGAGGCGACACAAGAGTCTGATCTGAGCCCCGTGATTGTCTATCTGTCGCATGATGGCAGTATGTGGACGCGTCCTAAAGAAGTGTTCTTCGAAATGCTGACGATTGATGGAAAACAAGTTCAACGCTTTACGCAAATCGAGGAATAATGGAAAGCGTCGATCTCGAAGTGTTACGCAGCTGCGCCACATGGCTTGCGCAGGGCAAAGCCTGCGAACTGGTGACTGTGGTCAAGACTTGGGGCTCCAGCCCACGCCCTGAAGGTTCGATGCTGGCAATCGTCGAGGGCGGGCAGGTGGTCGGCTCGGTCTCGGGTGGTTGTATTGAAGATGATTTGATCGCACAAGTGCAGGAGTACGGATTTCAACGCGAATTGCCCGAACTTCTGACCTACGGCATTACCGCGGATCAAGCCCATCGCTTTGGTTTGCCATGTGGTGGCACGATACAATTGCTGATTGAACCTTTGTCTGAGCGTAGCCGTATTCCCGACTTGCTCACGATGTTGGGGCAACACCGTTTGGTGCAGCGTAGTCTTGCCTTGGCGACGGGGGCTGTGTCATTGATCGAGGTGGGGCGGGATCGAGGGCTTCATTTGTCGGACACCCATTTGAATACGACCCATGGGCCACGTTGGCGTTTGTTGATTATCGGTGCAGGTCAGATGTCGCGCTTCTTGGCAAGTATTGCGCTAGGTTTGGATTTTGATGTCACGGTGTGTGATCCGCGTGAAGAGTATCGTGATACATGGCAGCTTGACGGAGTGCATATCGCGCGCGAAATGCCAGATGACGTCGTGCTGTCTATGAAGCTTGATCAACGATGCGCGGTGGTGGCTTTGACGCATGATCCTAAGCTCGACGACATGGCTTTGCTTGAAGCCTTAAAGTCTGATGCTTTTTATGTTGGCGCGATAGGTTCGCGCATCAATAACAGCAAACGACGTGAACGATTAGCCTTGTTCGATTTGAATGAAACACAAATCGCGCAATTGCGGGGACCGGTCGGGATTTACATCGGCAGTAAGACGCCACCTGAAATCGCCGTTTCGATTATGGCTGAGATCATTGCGGTCAAGAATGGAGTTAAGCTACCCAAAGAGACCGACATTGCCTACGTAAAAGAAGCCGAGGAAGAGACCGAGAAAGAGGCCGAAAAACGGTAAATCGAATTCGAGCACAAGTTTTCTGCAACCAAGAATTGCTTGATTTAGATCTATCGTTTTGTCTATCCGATGCCTATTTTTGCGTACAGCAGTGCGATCTGAGCTCCAAATGACGCTAAATTTCGCTCTTATTGTAAGTTTTCGCGTAAAATTTCGCGATGAGAAATTTTTCAATCAGGACAAGAGATGAGCATTAAGTCTGACAAATGGATACGTCGTATGGCAGAAGAGCATGGCATGATAGAGCCGTTCGAGCCAGGTCAAGTGCGCCAAGCAAATGGGCAAAAAATCGTGAGCTATGGAACCTCTTCGTATGGCTACGATATTCGTTGTGCTGATGAATTTAAGATTTTCACCAACATCAATAGCACGATTGTCGATCCTAAGAATTTCGATGAGAAGTCTTTTGTCGATTTCAAAGGTGATGTCTGCATTATTCCGCCAAACTCTTTCGCCTTAGCTCGCACCGTAGAGTACT
>CAYWNE010000080.1:0-2919 GCA_964459555.1 uncultured Burkholderiaceae bacterium
AAATGTGGTTTGTGTAGATACCACTTTGTGTGCCGCAGCAAAAAAGTTTCACAAAATTGGTTGACATCACGAAAAACCAAAATGTATCATGAAAATGTTTTCATGTGATGTGAAATCGTTTTCATCAGAATTTTAGGCGGAATAGTGTCGCGTTGCCCGTCGAAAATGTGGGAGAGAGGCATGAAAGCCGTCACTAAATTCTTCTGAGTTGGACGAACCAACGACCAATCACGCCAGCGGTATGTGTGATTTTCCTTGTCGTTTCGTTCCTCGGATTTGGAAAACGGTGAGCACTGGGAAACGAACCACAAGTGGAGAAGAAAGCTGACACCTAGCGCAGGGTGAGCGGCAAGCCTGAGTTGTGTGATCAAGAGCGGTACGAGGGATTTTGATCTGTGCAGTTAAGGCCATAAGAGCAGCGGCGTCACGTAGTGAGAGGCAAGATCGCACTCGGTACGACGCACAGCAAGATGACAAGATGAAATTTATCCAACTGGAGACAAAATGAAAAAATCAGCATCAGGTGTTCAAACATCGGTTCGACCACAGATGAGAGCACGTGCGAGTACCCCGATTCAACTCGCAGTCTTAGTTTTTGTAGCAGGTCTCAGTAGTGCCCATGCCCAAAATGCAGGCACTACTCCCACAGCTAGCAGCGATACTGCCAAAGCGCCAGCGGCCGCTAATTCAGATTCAAAATCCACCACCATTCAAGAAGTGTTGGTGACAGGTACAAAACGTACAACGTCTTTGCAAAAAACGCCGGTCGCGATTACAGCGATCAATTCTGCGGCATTGGAAGATGCCCATGTCCAAACTTTGCTTGATGTGGTGAGTTTGGTGCCGAGTTTTCAAGCGACAGGTCAAGGTGACCATGGCGTTATCACGATGACTTTACGCGGTGTCGGTAATGACAGCGCGAAGACAGAATATGCTGACCCAGAGGTAGCGTCTTTTGTGGATGGTATCTACTCACCGCGTCCAGAAGGTGCGACAGCATTGCTGTTTGATCTGGATGCGATCGAAGTTCTGCGTGGTCCGCAGGGCACTTTGTGGGGACGTAACTCCACAGTCGGCGCAGTGAACATGCAAACCGCTAAACCAGTGATTGGCAAGCAGTCCGGTAGTGTCGAAGCAGGTCTCGGTAGCTACAACCGTCTCGGTGGTCGGGCTGCTTTTAACTTGCCATTGAGTGACACAGCAGCGATGCGTGTGGCCTTTGTGCATGAACAGCATGACGGTTATGTGGATTACCAAACCTTGCCGGTGATTCCATTGGCGAGCCAAAAAGCAGCTTTTGTTGCTGGAGGTGGGAAGTTGGCTGACTTCCAACCGATCAATCCTAATTTGTTCGTCAATGGTGGACCGAAATACAATGCACAAGATCAGACCGCAGTCCGTGTGAGCTTGTTGTGGAATATCACGCCAGATTTGAAATGGAATGTGGCCTACGAGAAGTTTGCTGATCGTGGTACGCCGAGTATGAACTTGATGCAAACGCCACGTGCGGGTCAGAAGTTGTGGTCGGCTTTGATCGACACCGCGCCTTTTGTACAGCGTGATACCGACTCCTTACGCAGCCGTTTGGATTACAAAGTCAGCAACGACGTGAGCTTGTCGTATATCGCTGGCGTTTCCAAATTCAGTGGCTCTTCGAATTTCGATCAAGATGGTGGCGTCGCGATACCAACCAGTTTCGCCACGGGTGCAGGCTATCAAGCCAATAACACAGTATCTTCGAACTACTTCAACTACAGCCATGAAGTGGAATTGCAATCGGTTGGCAAACGTGAAGTCGATTGGCAATTAGGCGTGTACTACGCTGCTGAACGCAATGACATTCGCTTCGACATCCCCATCTTTAATGGTACTCAACAAGGTACAGTTGGTTGGCAAGGTTCTTTCATTCAACCAAAAGAAACCGTGGCATCGAGCGCTGCATTTGGTCAGGCAACATGGAATGTAGATGATGCTCTGCATTTGACCAGTGGTTTGCGTTACACGTCAGATAAACGTACCAATGTAGGCGGTAATGGCTATACCTGGAATTACGATGCGACAGTACCACAAGTGCCTTTGAATCCAAATATCGATCCACGTATTCCAGGTCAAGGTTACAGCCCAGGTAAGCCATCGAATGATGGCGAATACACCGGTAGCAAAGTCACTGGCTTGTTGCGTCTTGGTTACGACCTCGACAAAAACAATATGTTGTACGCCAGTGTTTCAACAGGCTATAAGTCTGGCGGTCTACAAGATGGTGGGAAGACATACGGCGCAGAGACTTTGACCAACTACGAGTTCGGTACTAAGAGCACTTTCTTGGACGGCAGCTTGCGGGTCAATAATGCGATCTATTACACCGACTTCAAAGACTTCCAATTCAGTGCGCCCGTCACGAATCCTGATGGCACACGTGGCCTCGCCACCAGCAATGCGGAAGGTGCGAAGATCAAAGGGTTTGAATCTGAAATCGCGGCACGTTTGAGCCCCGATGATCGTTTGAATGTGACCTTGGCATTTACCAATGCGGTACTTGGTAAATTGATCGGCGGTACCAATGATTATGCTTTGCCTAAGTGTACTGTACCGGGCATTAGCACCTGTCTCGATGTGACCGGCAACACCATGCCGCACGCACCGAAGTTTGCGACACAGATTCAGTACCAGCATATTTTCCATATGGGGGATGGCGCAACTTTGACTCCGCGCGTCAGCTTCCACTACGAAACTGAAAGTTGGTTGAGTGTGTTTAATCTCGGTGAAGGCGATAAGCAAAAAGCCTATAGCCGCGCTGATATTGGTATGCGATACGAGTCGACCAAAGGCTGGTGGAGTGATTTCTTCGTACGCAATGTTGGCAACAACAATATCAAAACCAGTGCTGGTAATGCCGGTGGCGCGTGGGTAGCACAATAT
>CAYWNE010000080.1:2929-17536 GCA_964459555.1 uncultured Burkholderiaceae bacterium
TTTAATCAAGTACTGGGAGCAAGGTTCGCTACACAATTACTCTTGATGGCGGTGGGCCTCGCTCTGGTATCTCGATTGGGTAGAGAGGGACTTCCTCAAGGCAGGAAGTCCAACTTCGCCCCTACTTTTCTCTTTTACCACTAGCGATCGATTTCAACGATGGCTTGGATACTATGAATTCGTTTACCAAATTTCCGGCAGGTTTTGTGTGGGGCGTTGCCACCAGCGCATTTCAAATTGAAGGAGCTCATCGCGCAGATGGCAAAGGCCCTTCGATCTGGGATCGCTTTTGTGAAAATCCTGCGAATATCAAAGATCAGAGCGATGGCTCGATTGCCTGCGATCATTACCATCGATACCTAGACGATGTCGATTTGATTGCTTCACTCGGTTTAGATGCGTATCGATTTTCAATGGCGTGGTCGCGCGTGCAGCCGCAAGGCAAGGGCGCGTGGAATGAAAAAGGTTTTGACTTCTACGAACGCTTGATCGACGCCTTGTTGGCGAAGAACATCGCCCCGCATTTAACGCTTTACCATTGGGATTTGCCGCAGGGTTTGCAAGACGACGGCGGTTGGTTGTCGCGTGATACAACGGCACGTTTTGCCGATTATGCCGCCCAAGTTGCTCACCGCTTCGGTGATCGCTTAGCGAGTATTGCCACGCATAATGAACCTTGGTGCACCGCCAATCTTGGCTACGGTAATGCACAGTTTGCACCGGGTGTCGCGGATGCGAAGCAGGCCATTCAAGTGTCGCACCATCTTCTGCTATCACATGGCTTGGCCTTGCAAGCGATGCGGGCGGAGAAATGCGCGGCTCCACTAGGCATAGTGCTCAATCAATGGACCGCTGATCCTGCTACAGATTCAGAAGCCGATAAGGCTATGGCGGAACTTGAATACGCACGTTCAGTGCAATGGTTTATGGACCCCATTTTTAAGGGACGTTATCCTGAATTGGCGATCCGTGCCCTTGGTGACAAAGCACCGTATGTGCATGCTGATGATTTCCGCCAAATCCAACAACCATTAGATTTTCTCGGCGTGAATTATTATTTTCGCGCCTTCTGTAGTGCGGAAGATCCGCCACGTCAGCCACCTTTGGAAAATGGACGCACCGATATGGGCTGGGAGATTTATCCTCAAGGTTTGACTGAGTTACTGCTGAAACTGCATGATGAATACGACTTGCCACCGATCTTTATTACCGAGAACGGCATGGCTAATCCTGATCAAGTGGTGCACGGTGTGATTCCCGATGTAGCTCGCATTGATTACGTTCGCCACCATTTAGCTGCCCTGTTCCAGGCGATGGTGAAGGGCGTCGATGTGCGTGGTTATTTCTTGTGGAGTTTGCTTGATAATTTTGAGTGGAATTCGGGTTATTCGAAACGTTTCGGCATCGTTCATGTTGATTACGCCACCCAACAACGCACATTGAAAGACAGCGCCTATTGGTATCGAGGTTTTGTCGCTGAACAAAAAACGCGGTGATGTTTTAGAGACGATATTCAGACATAAATGCATCAAACCTGAAGTGAAAATCAGGTATGCTCATACAAGGACGTGATCTCAAGCGTTCGGAAAATAGACGGAGACAAAAATATGCAGGCACAGCTGAGTGGTGCAGTTAATGCACAGGGAAAAGCTAACGCGACAGTAAACCCATTGCTATGGGTACCAAGCGCTTACTTCACGATGGCGCTCGGTTTCATGATGCTGACCAATGTCACCTCGACCATGTTCAAGAATCTCGGTATGAGTAATGGCGAGGCGGCAGGCTACTCCAGCATGTTTATCTTGGCCTATACCATCAAGCCTTTTTATGCACCGTTCGTAGAGATGTATCGCACGAAAAAATTCTTTGTCTTATGTGCGCAAGTCATGATCGCCTTGGGCTTTGTCGGCGTGGGTCTGGCGATGTCCTTACCGAATTACATGGTGGTCTTGCTACCTTTGTTTTGGGTCTTGTCGTTTATTGGTGCGACGCAGGATATCGCTAGCGACGGTGTTTACGTTACGTCCTTGGATAGTCGCTCGCAATCCCTGTTTTGCGGGATTCAGAGTTTGAGTTGGAATATAGGACCCATTGTCGCCGCCGGTGGTATGGTCTGGCTCAGCGGCTATTTGTACACTGAAGTCTTTCACCAGCCGCGTGGCAGCTTTGGCCCAGAATGGATTGCGGCGTGGCGCATTATTTTCTTCCTGGTTGCGGCTGTTACTTTGCTGATGGCGTTCTGGCATTGGCGCGTGATGCCTGATGGAGAACGTGCCAGTAATACACCAACTTCGGTATTGGCGACGGCTGCCATCATCAAAGACTCCTTCATCACCTTCTTTGAGAAACGCGATGTGTGGCGCATGATTGCTTTCGCTTTTTTATTCCGTTTGAGTATTGGATTTTTAGAGAAAATCGGCCCTTTCTTTATGCTTGATCCGGCCAGTAAGGGCGGTCTCGGTTTGAGCAATGAAACACTTGGATTAGTCTATGGCACTTATGGCCTTGCAGCGGTTTTGCTAGGCTCTTTACTGGGCGGATGGTTCGTCGCCAAAGGTGGACTCAAGTCGACTTTGTTTATTCTTTGCTGCGCGGTGAATATTCCTAATGTCACCTTCCTGATCATGAGTTGGTATTTGCCAGAAAACTTGATACTGATTAGTGCTGGTGTGATTATCGAAAAATTCTTTTTTGGCTTCGGGTCTGTTGGCTACATGATCTATTTGATGCAGGAACTCGCACCAGGAAAATACACCACCACACATTACGCGTTTGGGACAGGATTGATGGGCCTGTGCGGTATGTTGACCGGCATGGTCAGCGGCTATCTACAAGAGGCCATGGGTTATGTGAATTACTTTGTGTTTGTGATGCTTGCTACCATTCCTTCGTTCTTAGCTTGTTGGTATGCGCCTTTCCATCATACAGATGCTGCGCAAGAACAGGATGCGCAGCCTGTTCCGACGTCTGCCGTTCATTAGTCGCCCGTAGTACCAAGCTTTGGGCCGCCACGTTCGATGGCGGCTGTCTTTTTTTCTTTTCTGGTTTACACTCCGATACTCATCGCGCCAGGCTTTGCGTGAGCGAGAACCGAGTAGGTTCCTGATGACGCTACGCAAAGTGTTAATTGGAGAAATGCATGTCTCTACGTTGGATTATCGTTGCGCTGTTTGTTTTTGGTGCCTGGCACCAATGGCATCAGCGTTCTCAAAAGCCCGTTGCGCATAGCGAGGGCGTGTTGGTTTCGACTGAACCGCGTCAAGTGAATTTGGAACGTGGCCCGACGTGGCAAAAAGACGCATACACAATCAAAGCCAAAGCAGAATTTGAGATTGAAGCGAGAGTGCTCTCCAAAGAGTTGTATAGCTTAGGTCGCGAGGCGGATCTATCGCCGGTCGATCTTGCGCTTGGGTGGGGCGTGATGTCCGATTCCGGTGTGTTAAAGCATTTGACGATTTCACAGGCTAATCGCTTCTACTTCTATCGCTGGGAAAACGAGCCACCGCGTTCGCCGCGTGAAATCGCCACGCATAGCGCCAATATGCATATGGTTCCAGCCTCTGAAGCGATTGCCGCAAAACTTAAAAGTGTGAGGTCGGGTGACATCGTGCATTTGCGTGGTTATTTGGTGGAGATCAGCGCGGCTGATGGTTGGTTCTGGAATTCTTCTATGACGCGTGAGGATACTGGTGACGGCGCTTGTGAATTAGTGCGCGTTGAGAGTGTCGACATACGTTAACTTTGTCTCGAATCAAATTTGTCTTTTTGCTTTGATTTTGTCTCTTTTTGACTGTAATCCCTTCTCCATGCTCTTTTTTTTCTAGGCTAAATACGGTTTGCCTATTACTCTGGTAATCGGTGTTTCGTAATGCCGTGGTGCTGTCGGGCGTTGGTCAATTTCTTTTACGGAGGATTTGCGTATGGATAGGCGTGATTTCATTCAATCTTCGATCGTCGGTGCTGGCCTACTCGCAAGCGGAGTTTGGGCTGCGGACAACAAAGACAGCAAGAAGGCAGGCTCAACATTCCAGCTGCATGGCACCGATGTTTACGGCAAGGCACTCGACCTCAAAGACTTCGCAGGACGCACCGTGCTCGTCAGTTTCTTTACCTTCGATTGCAATGTGTGTTCGCATGACTTGCAATTAATGCGCGACTTCTATTTGCGCAACGTGAAGAAGAACTTTGTGCTGTTAGGTGTGAATGTCGATCAAAACAAGAAGGCTTTGGATGATTACAATGAAGCAGCGACCTTTGCTTATCCAAAAGATCAACGCTTTCCAACCGTCTGGCGGTTCGCCCCAGGGCACATCGATAATTTCGGTAAATTAAGTGCAACGCCAACGCACTTTGTGCTTAATCCCAAACACCAATTGATGTTTAGGCGTGATGGGGCATTCTTGCCCGATGATTGGGACAACCTCTATCTGTCTCTGCCGAGCTAGCTTTGGTGTACTTTGGCGTGACTTAGCCGCCAGCCCACATCTCATTGAAGTTTTTGAAGGCCCATTTGGACGCATCCTCATGGGCCACAATTTTTTCGCCTTTGACGTCAATGGTTGGCTTGGATAGGTCGAGAATTTCAGCGGGGATGTAGGACTTCGATTTGGTCGAATAGAAGAGTTTTACTTTTGGTGCCACCAAAGATTTGGTTTGTTCCATAACGACCGCAAGCCTGCCTGATGCGAGTCGTACTAGTGAACCGACCGGATAAATACCAACGCTGCTAACGAAGGCTTGAAAAACGGCCTTGTCATACTGCTGCTCACACCATTCACCCATACGTTTAATCGAATCAGTGGGCTCCCATCCCGCTTTGTAGGGCCGATTCGAGGTGATGGCGTCATAGACATCACATACAGCGCCCATTTTGGCGTAGATACTAATCTCGTCTGCCTTCAAACCATGTGGATAGCCGCTGCCATCGATGCGCTCGTGATGATGCAAAATGACGTCGAGCGGCACAGGGTCAGTGAAACCGCTTTCCTGCAAAATGCGATGTCCTTCTTCAGGATGTTTTTTCATGACATCGAATTCTTCGACAGTTAGTTTGCCCGGTTTGAGCAGGATGTCGCTGGGCATATTGGCTTTGCCGAGATCATGCAATAAGCCAGCCATCCCTGCTTCGTGAGTTTGGTCTTCGTCAAGATTGAGATGATGGGCTAAAGCCACCATCAAGGCGCAGACCGCAACCGAATGCATATAGGTGTAGTCGTCCGCATTCTTGATGCGTGCAAGGTTGATGATTGCATTTGGATTGCGCATTACAGAGTAAGAAATTTCCTGCACGATCTCGCCAGCATGGTTAGTCGAAATCGCTTTGCCCATACGTGCTTCTTCAAACATTGATTTGACTGACTTTTTGGCTTGGGCGCAGATCTTCGCTGCCCTTTGCATTTCGTCTGAAGTTTGCGTTGGTTTGGGTTTCTCGATAGGTTTTTTTTCAGCGACGATGACTTTGAGCGGCTCTTGGTTCGCATCGGGCTTGCTGGGCGGCGCTTTTCCTTCAACGTCGAGGCCTTTGTCGAGGTTGATCCACACTTCGGTAATGCCGCTATCAATAATTTTCTTAATGTCGTCGGGATCTTGTATGACGAACTTAGTGCGCCAGAATGGATGATCCATCCATGAGCCGCATAGAGATTGGAGGTACATCCCTGTACGCAAGTCATCAACAGCGATCTTTTTGAGCATATACTTCCTCGAATATTGACTGCCAATCTACCATCAACATCGCAGATTTGAGCACCAAGGGCAAGTTAAAGATTGTTTCCTACGTCGAATTTTGTGTTTGCAGCTCGTTCATTTTATCGCTCTGCAAATGTACACAAGGAGAGCGCAAGAAACTTTGGACGTCGGTGTTGAGCGTATTGAGTGACGATTCAGCGAGATTGCCGTTGGCGGTCGCACTGACACACTGATCACGTCCGTTTCGTTTCGCTATGTACAAACACGCATCAGCGATGAGAATAACTTGTTCTTGTGTTAAGGCGGCATATTGTTGAATTGAGAAAGGATAGCAAGCAATACCAATAGAACAAGTCGTACGTAGGCTCTTCTGGTCGGATATGTGGAAATCTGCGGCGCCGACAGCTTGTCTTAGGCGGCTAGCAAAAGCGAGTGCTTCATGTTCATCATTGACTCTTGCGCAAAGCAGAAATTCCTCACCTCCCCATCTCACGGCTATATCGTCAGCACGACAGTGCTCACGCAGTATCGCTGCGATACCGCTTAGAATATGATCGCCACTTGCATGACCATGGGTATCGTTAATTGTTTTGAAGTGGTCAATATCAATGAGGATAAATGCATAGCGTTTTCCCTTGCCGGTTCGTCGATCTTCATTTGGTGCGATCATCGCGAGCTGCGCTAAGGATTGATTCAAGTGACGTCGATTTCCTAGGCCGGTTAGGGGATCCTGCAAGCTTATTTTTTCGATCTCAGCATAGGCTTGTTCAAGTTCCTTGGTACGCGCCAAAACCAATTCTTCCAAGAGATGCTTTTGCGCATTCAAACGTGCTACTCGCCACTCACTGATCATGCGAATCAAGAAAATTCCGAAGACCGCATAGATCAGAAAGGCAAAATAGCTTCTGTACCATGGTGCTCTGACGGTAAAACCATAAACCTCTTCGTCGCTAATAACGCCATAAATGTTTTTGGCTCTTACTCGAAATCGATACTTACCTTCATACAAATTACTGTAATCTTGATAGTTCTCGCTATTCCAATTTGACCACCCAATATCATTCCCCTCCAAGAAGACTTGATAGAGGTTCCCTTGCTGTCCATCGTAGCTGTTTGCCGCGTAGTCAAAGCGCAGACGATTCTGGTTATACTCTAACTCAGTTTCAGGATGCGGGCCGTTGCCACCGTAGATTGTGCTGTCTGGCCCACTAATACTGCGTATCATGGTTCTGAAGCTTGCTTGGTAATTTTTTTCGCCATTTTGATCAAAACGAAAGAGACCCTTTGTCCCACCGATCCACATGATGCCATCGTCGTCATGCAAGACTCTTTGCATACCTTCAGCGCGTTCGCCAGTGAGCGCGCCAAGTGCTTGCGTATGAGTTGGAATGAAGATTGTGCCGCGGCGCTTTAGCGCAACTAACTCTTCAAACCCTGTCTCTAGATTCTGTGTGAAAAACCATAGTTGATCTGTATTGTCTTGGTAGATGCTATAGATAGGTCGAGGAGATTCGAATAGTTCCTTGAAACGTGGATCGGGCAAAAACCGATTTGAACTTGCATCGAATTCGTAAATACCAGCATTCGTACCAAAGCGAACTTCATTGTCAATTAAATAGACCCAATTCTTATTCTGCGACGGCAATCCATCATTGGAGCCGTACCTTGCCATCTCGAAATGGTCACCGTCATTGGTCTGACGGATGCGAAGCCTGATGACGCCCGTACTGTTGCTACCTATCCAAATATCTCCGGATTTTTCTTGTACGATCGTGCGGACTTCGTCGTTGAGGTTGGGAAGCATGCCACGAACTTGCCATTTTCCTTTTTGAAGTTGAAGGCGCATTACGCCGCCCCTTACGCCAACCAATAGTTGATCTGGATATTCTCGTGGGTTAAGGAAACAAAGGGCGGTGTCAGTATAAGGAATTTTCTCGGCGCGCTCCTTATCGACAACATACATTCCTTGGTAGTTTGCAACCAGCAGAGTGTCGTGGAAGCTAGCGAGTCCCCATGTCGGTCCACTGATACCGGTAAGACGTTCAAAATGTGCATTCGCGCCCGGTCTAAGTCGATAGACGCCTTGCGTCGTTGCAGAAAATAATTCGCCTCGGTGTCTGTGAACATACAAGTTCGATCCAACTAAGCCAGTGCTTTCGTGAAAGCGGCTTAGTGGGTTTGTGACTTCAATACGAGCAATACCGCGGTCCAGAGCAAGCCAGAGTCCTTGGTCACGGTCGACCCGCAAGCTGTAGACCGCTTGATCTGGCAGCCCATTTGCGCGATCGATATGTGACAAAAGCTTCCCTGTGCTATCCAAATGATAGAGACCGCTTTGTACAGTGCCAAAATAGAAGCTTCCATCTGGCATCGCGGCGGAGCTGTATAACAAGCTTGTTTTCAATTCTGCATCGATGTCTGTCTTCCAAGGCTTAAATTGATTGTCCTCGTATATGAAAAAGCCTTGAAGTTGGGTGCCAACCAATATGCGTTCTTTTGGCGTGGGTCCATTTGCCATAGTGTCATTCTGGTTAGCGAAATCGAGCATTACGTAGACTCGCTCATTGGCAAAACGCTCCCCTCCGGGGACTAACTCGAATTTTCCATCTCTCAGTTCGAGCAGACCTCTACCCGCCTCACGGACGAAGATCCTTTGCTTAACCATGAATGGCCATTGAAAACTTTGGGCGGGAGTCCATTGTTCGACGCGATCTCCATTGATTCTCAAAATTCGTCGGAAACTCGCAAAAATCACGCCCTCTGGGGTGGAAATGCTGCGCCAAACATCGGAGAATTGAGATTGCTCTTGAGTCAGCTTAGGCATGAGGGATACATATTGCATGACGCCGTTTTTGTCTGCTTGCAAATAACCTATTTCGCCGACGGCTCCGACGTAGATTCGCCCATTGCTATCCATGGTGAGCGAGCGCACCGTTGTTTGATTGCTGACCTTGATTAAGCGCCAACGCTCACCATCAAATTCTAGAACACCATCATTGTTGCCGACGTAAATGAGGCCGCGATGATCTTGAAGTACAGCCCAATTTTGGCCTTGAGCGCGATACTCCTGCGGTAAAAAGACGCGCATCAAAGGAGTGCCCAATTCGAACTGATGAGATTGTCTTTCTCCTTCGAACGAATTAGATAGGGTGTTTTTTTGTTCCTTGGCCTGAGTATCAATGCCACACAAAAGTGCTAGCGCGGTTATGAGTATGGCGATCGTATTGAGGAGGCTTCTTGGCTGCATGACTCTATTGTTCAAAAATAATCTACAGCGTCGCTTTGGCTTGGAAGTCGTTGCGCGATCGATTGTCGAGGTTGCTCTGTCGGTCAATAAATTCTAATCGCTTTTAGCGGCAATATTCGCTTTTGTGGTTTTCTGGAATAGCAACAGACGATTGTTGGCTGGCATCTCTTGATCTAGTAACAAGACAAATCCAGTTTCAACCGCGAGCTTGACGATCAGCTCTTGATTGCGGAGTCCCATGTGCGGCGCTTGATTTCGTAGACTGATATCGAAAGCCTCGTTACTTTGACTCGTGTATCTACCGTTGTAGTTGAAAGGGCCGTACACCACGAAGATACCATCCTCATCAAGACATAGACTTACCCCACGAAACATCATATTCACTTCGTCCCAAGACATGATATGACATGTGTTCGCTGTAAATGCGGCATCAAAACGCGCGTTTGGCCATTGGCCGCTGACATCAAGTTCGATCGGTGCGCCGATGTTATCTAATTCAGATTCTTCGATCCAAGCCAAAATTGAAGAATGCGCTTCAGGTCTGTCACTGGTCTGCCAAAACAAATGGTGCAAGTGTCGGGCAAAATATACCGCATGTTGGCCCGTACCACTGCCAATCTCAAGCACACGCGAGGCGCTAGCGAAGTGCTCAGTTAGTTTTTGTAGGATTGGATCGCGATTGCGTTCGCAGGCCGGCGAGTATCTTTTTTGATGCATGAGTATCTTCGAAAAGTTTTATGACGTGATGCTCATCGTTTTTACTACTTAAGTAAAAGCTCTTCTATTCATTATGGCATCTAAATCGTCTTAACTGTTGTATCCCTGTTGCCAAAAATTGACGCGCATTTTTCTTGCTGTCATGATGGTTTAGACGCTTCGATCGAAGCCTTTTTATCAGGTATATGACGTTGTCGAAGTTTGTGTTTGGGCTTGCGAATGTTGTGTTGACTAACCATCGGAGGTTTCACAATGCAGTACTTTTCACTAAAGAATCCTGTCCTAACGATTGCAGTTTCGTCTTTGTTCTTTTCGGTTCAGGCACAGGCCCAATCGGGCACGAGCTCTACAAAAGAAATCAAAGATGAGAAGGCTACAGCAGTCATTGTGACCGGCACGAGGATGTCGAATCGTTCGGTCACTGATACTTCGGCACCGGTAGACGTGATCTCCGCGGAATCGTTGAAAAATTCGGGTGTCACCGAAATTAATCAAGCCCTCTCGGTCGCGCTGCCTTCATTGAATTTCCCTCGTCCCGGTTTGACCGACGGTACGGACACCATCCGCCCTGCGACTTTACGTGGCCTCGGGCCAGATCAAACCCTAGTTTTGGTCAACTCCAAACGTCGACACGCATCATCTTTAGTCAATGTGAATGGTACGGTTGGTCGTGGTACGGCAGCGGTTGATTTGAATACCATTCCTACTGCCATCGTGAGAAATATCGAAGTCTTGCGTGACGGCGCTTCGGCGCAATATGGTTCCGATGCGATTTCAGGCGTGATTAATTTACGCCTGCGACAAGACCGTGACGGCGGCGAAGCGACGTTGACTTACGGTGAGCGAATCACAAACTATGATTTCATCCCCGGCACACCACCAACAGGTGCGACTTGGAGTGCGCCTGGCACTTCGCGAAAACGCCATGACGGAGACACGACCACTGCCAGTATTTGGAAAGGCTTCGCCTTCGGCGACAGTGGTTACGTGACAGTTGCCGCTGAGCTGAAAGATCAAAAACACACCGAGCGTGGTGGCTGGGATTTCCGACAGCAGTATCCCTTGGTGAATGGTGCCTTTGATCCTCGCGAAAAAGATTTCAATCGTTTTGATGCATGGTACGGCGAGCCCGATTTAAAACAAGACACGGTATTTGTGAATGCCGGTGAATCTTTAGGTGGCGGCACCAAGGTGTATGCTTGGGCCAGCTACCAAAAACGTGATGCAGTTTCTGCCGGTAACTTCCGACGTGCTTTGCAAGATCAAAATATCATCTCGATTTACCCCAATGGCTTTTTGCCACAAATCGCGCCGCGCGTGGATGATTACAGTGCGACCTTTGGCACCTCGTGGCTCGCTGGTGACTGGGACATGGATGCATCCTTGGGTTATGGCAAGAACAAAATGCACTTTACGGTGCAGAACAGTTTGAACCGATCAATCGGTCCTAGCAGTAAGACGGTGTTCGACGCCGGTGGATTCGCTTATGATCAATTGGTATTCAACCTGACCGCAGTGCGTAACTTTGAAATTGGCATGGCCTCGCCTTTGAGTTTCGCCACCGGTTTTGAAATGCGACGTGAGGGTTACACATTGACTGCGGGTGAGCCTGATTCTTATCGTTTTGGCGGCGAGAAATTGGCTAATGGTTCGCCGACGGCACCAGGCGCCCAAGTCTTTCCAGGATTTACTCCCGCCAACGCTTCGGACAATAGCCGCTCTGCCGCCGGTGTGTTTGTAGATCTCGAGACCAACCTAACCAAAGAATGGCTGGCTTCGGCCGCGGCGAGGGCGGAACACTATTCTGATTTTGGCAGTAATGTCACGGGCAAGCTGACTAGCCGCTATAACTTCAGTAAGGAGTTCGCGTTGCGTGGCACGGTGCAAAATGGTTTCCGTGCACCTTCTCCACAACAGCAGTTCTTTACTTCGACGGCCACCAATTTTATCAACGGCGTGCCGTTTGAAATCACGACATTCACACCAAGTTCACCAGCGGCGATCGCACTTGGCGCAAAACCACTGGAGCCAGAAAAATCGGTTAATGCGTCGTTTGGTGCGGTCTTCAATTTTGGAAAATTTGGCTTAACGGTTGATGCCTATCATATCGATATCACGAACCGCATCGTTTTGTCGGAAAACTTAACCGCAACGAATGTGCGTAACTACCTGACCTCGCAAGGCTTCGTTGGTATTGGTGGCGGTCGCTTCTTTATCAATGGCGTCGATACCAGCACCAAAGGTTTAGACATTGTGGCCAACTATTTGCTGTTGGACGAAAGTGCAGGGCGTTTCGACTTTACATTGGCCGGTAACTTCACACGAACCCGCGTCACGAAAGTGCCACAAACAGCACAGCTCTCGGCCTTATCGCCATCACCAGTGTTATTCGATCGGATTAATGTCTTAGCCTTTGAAAAAGGTCAACCTCGTAACAAAATCAATGCCAGCCTAGATTGGAAGCTGGCTGATTTTGGCGCTACCTTACGCGCAACACGCTATGGTGAGGTGATCGATCCTGGTACCACGGCCGCTTTGGATCAAGTCCTTTCTCCAAAAACCTTGGTCGATCTGGAGTTCCGCTACAACATTAACAAGCAATGGAAAGTCGCTTTCGGCGCAGACAACGTTTTCGATGTTTATGCTGATCCACGCCCACCTGCTTTAAACACCAATGGTGCTGCGAGTTTTTCTAATTACTCACCATTCGGTCGTTCTGGTCGCTTTGTTTATGGTCGCTTGACGTACACCTTCTGAGCTCGCGTTTAGCATCTCAACTTAAGAAGGGCGGCTTGGCTGCCCTTTTTTCTTGCGTGCGAAATTGAATTATTTGCTTACAAAACTTCTCTGTGTTTTTGCTGGTTTTAGCATAAAATTGCGATGCTGTTTTTTTGCAAATTAATTCAATCATTTCGGAAGATAGGAAAACCACGATGAAGAAAATCTCGAGCTTGGCCGTTTTGATGCTGTGTGCTGCCGCTGTTGTTGCTTGCCACAAGAAGAATCCCGAATCGGCCAGTGCTAGTGCAGTAGAAGCGGCAAGTGTGGTGGCTAGTATGCCTGCACCAGTTGCGAAGCCAGAAGTCCTGACGGAAGAACAGGAAGAAATGAAAAAGAAAAAGGATTTGCTCGAATACAGCACGATGGAAGATCAGTATTTGAATGACCCGAAAGGGCAGTGGGCGACATCGGCAAAAGCCAGTGGCTACTATGGCGAGGGCAGTAAATCGACTTCCAATGCGCCTTCAAATGCGATGGGCGCACCGAATGGTGAAACATGGAGCAATGCGCAGCAAGATATGGGTTTTGACTGGCTCGAAGTCGCTTACGATAAGCCAGTGAATGCGACGGAAATACGGGCGGTTTTCACTGGAAGCCATGCGGTTGAATCTGTGACCAAAGTTGAATTACAAGATACTGATGGAAAATGGAATGTATTGTGGTCGGGTGTCAGTGATCAGAAATATGAACATCGCGGTCCACGAACCTGGTTTGTTCGAAAATTCGATAAGACATCATACAAAGTTAAGGCTGTGAAATTTACGTTCGCGAATAATGTATCGCGCGGCTACAAAGAGGTTGACGCAGTACAAGTCGTCGGCGAGTAGTCGAATGTAGAACTAAGCCCATCGCCCCCATTGGCGATGGGCATTTGTCTTTGTGAAACTAGATTTAATCTAGAAAACGATTAAATTGCTCAATCTCCACAGGCTTGCCAAACAAAAAGCCTTGATAGTGGATACAACCTTTGCTCTGCAATAGCTCGCGTTGCGCCTCGGTTTCAACACCTTCGGCGATAACGTCGATATTCAGGCTCTGTGCCATGGTAATGATAGTGCGCACAATGGTGCGATCACTGCTGCTGTTTTCGAGATCTTGAATGAAGGAACGATCGATCTTCAATTGCTCGAGTGGCAGTCTGCGTAGATATTGAAGCGAAGAGTAACCAGCACCGAAATCATCCATAGAAAAGCGTATTCCTACGCTGTTCAAGGTCAACATGGTCTTAATCGTCTCCTCGACCTCATCGAGCAACATGCTTTCCGTGATTTCAAGCTTGAGAAGATTGGGTGGAATCTGAAAACGCTCGATCAGGCCGAGCACACTGGCGCAAAAATTCTTTTGACGTAGCTGTTTTACGCTGACATTGACCGCTAACACTAAATGGGCGGTTTTGGGATGCGATTGCCATGCTTGAATTTGCTGACAAGCGGTTTTTAAAACCCAATGGCCAATCGGCAAAATCAAACCGGTTTCCTCGGCGATAGGAATAAATTCAACGGGTGGGACCGAGCCGAGCGTCGGGTGATTCCAGCGTAGTAGCGCTTCGGCGCCTATGGCTTGTCGCCAGACATCGACTTGCACTTGATAAAACAAACGGAGTTCGTTTCTTTCGAGAGCGCGTTGTAGTTCGGCTTCGATGCTCGCCCGCTTGATTAAGGATTGTTGCATGCGCGGGTCGAACAAACTCAATTGATTGCGACCGCCGCGCTTTGATTGATACATGGCGATGTCGGCTTGTTTGATCAGCTCTTCAGCGTGTTGTTGAGTGCCGAGAAAAACGGTGGCACCAACACTCGGAGTACAACGATAGTCATGAACTCCAAGCTGGTATTCTTGATCAAGTCGTGCAATTAATTTGTGGGCAATGTTTTCTGTGTAGGCGATCGCGCTTGTTTGATCTTTGCCTAGTTGTTCCAACATGACGACGAACTCGTCGCCTCCTAAACGCGCGACGGTATCGCATTCACGCACACCTCGTGTCAGACGTGCTGCGACTTCTTGCAAAAGTAGGTCGCCCATATCGTGACCTAGTGTGTCATTTAAGGTTTTGAAGTCGTCTAAGTCAATAAATAACAGTGCGCAGTAATGCCCACTGCGATCGGCTGCGGCCATTGCATGTTTTAGTCGATCCATGAACATGCGGCGGTTCGGCAATCGGGTTAAAGAATCAT